>JACPXU010000066.1 GCA_016196375.1 Candidatus Omnitrophota bacterium
GGCGCAAGCACTTAAACGGAGAATCGCAACATTCTCTAAGTCGGAGTTTCCGGTGTGCTCTTAATGCAATACATTGCATCGTCCGTCGGAAGACGTGGACCCACGTTTGATGGTCATAGCAATAATCCTCGCCAGAGCAGGTTCAAGACGAATTCCGAATAAAAATAAAAAATTATTAGCCAGCTACCCGCTCGTGATTTGGACCCTCGAAGCCGCCCGCCAGTCGAAGGTGGACCGGATCGCCACCTCCTCAGACGATCCCGACATCCTCGACTTGGCCGAAGAATTCGGTTTCGCCGTGCCGCGCCCGCCAGAACTCGCCACCGACGACGCGCCCGACGCGCCCGCCATCCGCCATGCGCTGGAGACGATCCAGCCTTCGGGGTATGCTTGGGACGACCTTGTTCTCCACCTCCGTCCAACGGCCCCGTTCCGCACGCCGGAGGAGATCACTAAGGTCGCCGAGCTCCTTCGGCGGTTCCCGGCGGATTCGGTCGTGTCGGTCGTGCCAACCAAGGAGCATCCAAGGAAGGCCTTCCGGGAGACGGGAGGCCGGCTGAAGGTTACCGACGAGGCGTTCGAGAGATTCCAGGCTCTGCTCGAGGCTGCCTAAGGGTTCCACCGGCGCTTGCCGGGGGAGGAGCCGTCTGCTATACTGGCCGCATGAGAGACCACAAGAAGGTTTTCCGCTTTCTCGCGTTCGCCGCGGGGCTTCTGCCCACGGTTGTCTTCGCGGCGGTTGAGATGCCGGCCGCCTCCTACACGAAGGGCCTCACCTGGCTCGGGCACGCCTCCTTCCGGCTCGCCCGGGGCGGGGTGACGATCTATTTCGACCCGTGGCAGATCCCCACGGCGCCCCATGACGCGGACCTGATCCTGATCACGCACCCCCACTTCGATCACCTCTCCCCGGCGGACGTTCTTAAAGTCGCCAAGCCGGACACGGCGATCGTCACGGTGGAGGGCTGCAGGGCCAAGCTGAAGATGGCCGGCGTCCCGGGGACCATTCAGGTGGTGAAACCGGGGGACAAGCTGACCGTCAAGGGGGTCCCGATCGAGGCGGTCCCCGCCTACAACCGGACCAAGACCTTCCACCTGAAGGAGAATCGATGGGTCGGGTTCGTCGTCGAGGTGGACCAGACGAGGATCTACCATGCCGGAGACACCGATCTGATCCCGGAGATGAAAGGGATCCAGGCGGACGTGGCGCTCCTGCCGGTGAGCGGCACCTACGTGATGACCGCCGAGGAGGCGGCGCAGGCCGCGAAGCTGATCTCGGCGAAGGTGGTCGTCCCGATGCATTACGGGTCGATCGTCGGAACGGCGGCGGACGCCCAGCGGTTCCAGAAGCTCTGCGAGGGGCTGATCGTCGAGGTGCTGAAGCGGGGCGAGGAGCGGTGAGGATGGGACGGTTCCGATTCTTGCTGTTGGCCGCCTCCTGCCTGCTGGCGGTTGGGGCCTCCCCGGTTCTCGCTGACCAGGAGCTGAAGGTCGGGGCCCAGGTGGACCGGACCGAGGTGGGCGCCGGGGAGCCGCTCACCTACTCCATCACCATCGCCGGGTCGATCCGGGAGACTCCAAAGGTGGAGATGACCGCCTTCGAGGGGTTCGATCTCCTTTCCACCGGCCAGTCCCACGAGATCCAGATGCAGTCCGGCCAGGTCCGCTCCGCTCTGGTCTTGACCTATACCCTGGCCCCGACGGCCCCGGGGACGCATCTCCTGGGCCCGGTGAAGATCCGGTACCAGGGTCATGAGTATCAAACGCAGCCGATCGAGATCAAGGTGGTCCCAGGGAAGCCGAGGAGGGCGGCACCCTCTCGCCGCCTGAGGAGGGCCCCGCCCCCGGCCCCTGATTTGAAGGGAGGGGTGATCCTGTGAGTGTGAGTACTGGATCCGAAGCCGCCGCCAGCGACTAGCCCCATGTCCTTCATCAAGGGCCTGCGTTGTCGTGAATGCGGACGGGATTTCCCGGCGAAGGCCCTGTTTGTCTGCGAGTACTGCTTCGGCTCCCTGGAGGTGGATTACGACTATCCGGCCATCCAGGCCCGCCTCACCCGCGAGCTGATCCAGAGCCGGCCCCCCAACATCTGGCGGTACCGGGAGCTCCTGCCGATCGACGGGAACCCGACCGTCGGGTTCCACACCGGGATGACCCCCTTCTTCCGGGCGGAGCGGCTGGCCCACGCCCTCGGCGTGAAGGAGCTTTACCTCAAGGACGATTCCGTCTGCTGTCCCACCCTCTCGTTCAAGGATCGGGTCGTCTCCGTGGCCCTCTCCCGGGCCAGGGAGCTGGGGTTCGACACCGTCGCCTGCGCCTCCACCGGGAATCTCGCCAACGCCGTCTCCGCCCTCTCCGCCCAGGCCGGCTTCAAGCGCTTCATCTTCATCCCGGCTGATCTGGAGGCGGGGAAGGTGGTGGGGTCGCTGATCTTCCAGCCGCGGCTGGTGGCCGTCGAGGGGAATTACGACGAGGTGAACCGCCTCTGCGCGGAGATCGCCACTCGCTATCGGTGGGCCTTCGTCAACATCAACATCCGGCCCTACTACGCGGAGGGGTCGAAGACCTACGGCTTTGAGGTGGCGGAGCAGATGGGCTGGAAGGCCCCGCGGCACATCGTCGTGCCGGCGGCGAGCGGCTCTCTCCTCGTGAAGATCTGGAAGGGCTTCAAGGAGCTCCACAGGCTGGGATTGATCGAGAAGCCGCAGACCCGGCTCTACGCGGCCCAGGCCGAGGGCTGCAGCCCGATCGTGACCGCCATCGAGGAGGGCTCCGACATCATCAAGCCGGTGAAGCCGAAGACGATCGCGAAGTCGCTCGCCATCGGCAACCCGGCCGACGGCTATTACGCGGCCGACGCGATCCGGGAAACGGGAGGGGGCGGGGCGGCGGTGAGCGATTCCGAGATCGTGGAGGGGATCAAGCTCTTGGGCCGGACGGAGGGGGTCTTCACCGAGACGGCCGGCGGGGTCACGGTGGCGGCGACCCGGCGGCTGATCGAGGAGAAGCGGATCCCTCGGGACGAGCCGATCGTGGTCTGCATCACCGGCCACGGCCTGAAGACGCAGGAGGCCGTGGTGGACTCCATCGGCAGGCCGATCAGGATCAAGCCGACGCTGGATTCATTCGAGGAGCAGGTCAAGGACAAGACAGGAGGTCAATGATGGCGATCACGGTTCGAATTCCAACCCCTCTTCAGAAGCTCACGCAGGACCAGCCGGAGGTGACGGCCGACGGGAAGACCGTCGACGACCTGCTGAAGGATCTGGAGCGGCGGTACCCCGGCTTCAAGGACCGGCTGTGCGACCCCCAGGGCCGCCTGCGGCGGTTCGTCAACATCTACGTGAACGAGGAGGACATCCGTTTCCTGAAGCAGGAGGCGACCCCGCTGAAGGACGGGGATGAGGTCTCGATCATCCCGGCCATCGCCGGCGGCTGATGCATGCGTCCGGCCGTCCTGGTTCTTGACATGATCGTCGATTTCACGACGGGCCGGTACGGCACCGCCGCGGCCAGAGGGATCCGGCCGGCCGTCGCGAGGCTCCTCGCCGGCGCCCGGAGGATGAAGGTGCCGGTCCTCTATTGCCAGGAGGCCCACACGCCGGAGGATCCGGAGCTGAGGGTCTGGGGCAGGCACGGGATGGTGGGGACGCCCGGGGCGAAGACCGATCCGGCCCTGAGGCCGAAGGCCGGGGAGCCGGTCATCCCGAAGCATACCTTCGGCGGGTTCTACGGGACCGACCTGGAGGATCTCCTCAGGGAGCGGCAGGCGGATGCGGTGGTCCTGACCGGGGTCTGCACCGACATCTGCATCCAGCACACCGCGGCCGACGCCTTCTTCCGGGGGTATCGGATCCTCGTCCCCAGGGACGGCACGGCCGCCCTGACCCCGGAGGACCACGAGAGAGGGCTTCGCTACATGGCCCGGACCTACGGGGCCAAGATCACGACCACAGATGATCTGATCCGGCGCTGGTCGTCATCCCCGCGAAAAGCCCGCCCTCGACCACGACCGAGGGCGAGGATGACATGAGGCGCTCGCCGTTTCATACCGCCTCGGCGGAGGAGATCCGGGCCGGGAAGGTGACCGACGTCTACTTTGCCCGGACCCAGGAGATCTTGAAGGCGAAGGGGCTGGACCGCCGGGCCGGGGTCGCCGAGTTCACCGTCGGGGAGCTCCCGTTGGGATGGCCGTGGGGGATCTTCTGCGGATTGGAGGAGGCGGTCTCCCTGTTGGAGGGGCTGCCGGTGGATCTTCAGGCCCTGCCCGAGGGGACCCTCTTCCCGGCGCGGGACGAGACCGGGGTGAGGGTGCCGGTGATGACGATCGCCGGAGCGTATGGCCGCTTCTGCCTGCACGAGACCCCGGCGCTGGGGCTGATCTGCCAGGCCACCGGTGTCGCCACCCGGGCGGCCCGGATCCGGCTGGCGGCCGGTTCCTCGTCGGTGATCGCCTTCGGGACCCGCCGGATGCACCCGGCCATCGCCCCGATGCTGGATCGGGCCTCTTATCTGGGCGGCTGCGACGCCGTCTCCAACTTCGCCGGCGCCCGGCTGATCGGCCGGCCGCCCCAGGGGACGATGCCCCACGCGTTGATCGTGGTCCTGGGGGATCCTCAGGCGGCTTGGGAGGCCTTTGACCGGACGCTTCCCCGGTCGGTCCCCCGAGTCGCCCTGATCGACACCTATTCCGACGAGAAGGCGGAGGCCCTGTTGGCGGCCCGGACCTTGGGGAAACGGCTCGACGGCGTCCGGCTCGACACGCCGGCCTCCCGCCGGGGGAACCTGGCGGAGCTGGTCCGTGAGGTCCGGTGGGAGCTGGGGCTCCGGGGCTTCTCCAGGGTCCGGGTCATCGTCTCCGGCGGGATCGGCGAGGAGCAGATTCCGCCGTTGGTCGCCGCCGGGGCGGACGGCTTCGGCGTCGGCACGGCGATCTCCAACGCCCCGACGGTCGACTTCGCCATGGACCTCGTGGAGATGGAGGGCCGCCCCTGCGCGAAGCGGGGCAAGTTCGGCGGCAGGAAGGAGCCTTATCGATGTTCACGATGCTTGGGGGTCCGGGTGATTCCCTCCGGCGCCGTCTCGAAGGCCCCCCGATGCTCGAGGTGCCGGGCCCCCATGAAGGGGATGTTCCGGCGGTACCTGAAGTCAGGCAAAAGGGTTTCCCCTTTGCCTCCGGTGGATTCCATCCGATCGTTTGTCCTGGATCAGCTCAAGAGGGTATAAAAGCGATGCCTAAGAAGGTGGTTCATCTGATATTCCCGCAGAACCTGATCAAGAAGCCGGCCATCTACACGATGGCCCTGAAACACCAGGTCATCCCGAACATCCGGCGGGCCAAGATCACGGAGACGGTGGGAGAGGTGGTCTTGGAGCTGGAGGGAACCCGGGAGAACCTGGAGAAGGGGATCCGGTATCTGACCCGGCAGGGGATCAAGGTAGAGCCGATCGTCGGCGACGTCATTGAATAGTGACGACCATGAGCTCATTGCCGGCGTCGCCTCCCGCGACCCGGAGGCGTTCAGGGCTCTCATGGAGCGGCACGCCTCCGGGGTCATCAACCTCGCCTACCGTTTCCTGGGCACCGTCGCCGACGCGGAGGATGTCGCCCAGGATGTCTTCTTCCGTCTCTATCAGCACCCTCCCCGCTTAAGCCCTTCGGGCAAGCTGTTCACCTGGCTGTACCGGGTCACGGTGAACCGCTGCCTGGATCTGCTGCGGCAGCGCCCCGCGGGCGGCAAGCTCCTCTCCCTCGACGAGCCGCCGGCCGGCGGCGAGGAATCGGAGAGGCCGCTGGCCGAGAAGCTGGCGGCTCCCGCCGGCTCCTCCGCCCGGGATCAGGCGGTCCAGGCCGAGATGGTGACGCTGACCCGCCGCGCCATCGCCGCCCTGCCGGTTCCGCTGCGCCTTCCTTTAATCCTCTCCACGTTCGAAGAGCTTTCCCACGAAGAGATCGGGCAGATCCTGGGCTTGAGCCCGAAGGCGGTGGAGCGCCGCCTCGCCCGCGCCCGCGAGCTCCTCAAACAGCGCCTCGCCCCGCACCTCTGAAAAAAGATGGGGGATGGACCCCCACTCCTCCGTTTCATATAGTGAAAGGAGGATCTCCATGGGCGATTTATCGGATGGAAGGTTGGATCGGCTGCTCAAGCAGGCGTTCCCCGCGGTGGATGTCTCGCCGGACTTCACCCTGCGGCTTTGGCACCGGTTGATGCGGGGCGCCGGAAGGCCTCCCTGGATGGTGCCGGCCCCCGTGGCGGCGTTGGCGGCGGGGATAGGGCTGTGGCTCGGTCTCTGGAGCTGGTCGAGCGGAACGGCAGCGGCTGACCCGTCGGTTGCCGTCCTCGGGCGGATGGAGCGGCTGGACCTGTTCGGCAACGCTCCGCTCGATTCAGTGGCAGGCAGCTATTTAAAACTCACGAGGGATCAATGAAACGCCTCCTGATCGGCTCGGTTCTGTTCGGCCTCATCGCGGCGGTCGTCTATCTGGCCACCCTGGGCTGTTGCCAGTTGGTCGGGGTGCGCCCGAGGCCGGTCTCCATGACGCGGCAGCTTCGGCTGACGCCGGGAGAGCGGCAGGCGGTGGCCGCCTTGGAGAAGGATTTTCTCGCGCAGAAGCAGATCTCCTGCCAGGCCCTCTGCGCGAAGAGGGCCCAGATGATCCAGCTCCTCAGACAGCCGGAGCCGGATCAAGGCACCTTGGCCGTCCTGACGCAGGAGATCGCCCAGGAACAGGCGGTCCTGGAGAGGACGACGCTGGAGCATCTCCTGGCCGTCGGCCGGCAGCTGGATCCTTCCCAGCGGGAGAGGCTGACCGCGCTGATGACCGATGAGCTGCGCTCCGCCTGCCGGATGACCGCCTGCGGCGCCACGGCAGGATGCGCAGCCGGAGGGCGGAGTGGTTTCGCTTCCTCCAGCGAAAGCCACGCGGTGGTGAAGAAGCGGTGAGCTGTGAGCCATGATCTGTGAGCGAAAAGACAAAAGGGTCAGTCTGGTCCTGGCGGTGAGCTTTCTTTCGCTCACGATCCCTTTTGCGGCGGCGGATGGCCTCGCCCCCCTCTCCCTCCCGCGGCTCCTCGACGAGGTCCGCCGGGCCAACCCGGAGCTGGCCGCCGCCCATAAACGGTGGGAGGCGGTCCAGGCGAAGATCCCTCTGGCCAGGGGGCTCCCCGCTCCCAAGATCGGCGTGGAATGGGAGGAGATCCCCCGCGGGACCTTCAAGATCAACAAGGCCACCGCCATGTACCAGCTCATCCAGTCGCTGCCGTTTCCGGGGAAGCTCTCCCTTCGGCAGAAGGTGGCGGTGAAGGAGGCGCAGATCGCGGCCATGGGATTCAAGCGGGCGGAATGGGAGATCTCCAGCATGCTGAAGAACGTCTATTACGATCTGTTCATGCTGGACCGGGAGGTGGAGATCCAGGAGGCTGAGCTGGCCTGGCTGAATCAAACCGCCGCCGCCGCTCGGGCGAGGTACGCCACCGGTTCCGCTCCCGAGAGCGAGCTGTTGCGGGCGCAGGCGGCTGTTCTGGAGGCGTCGAACCAGTTGGAGGTGCTGGACCATCGCCGCCAGGCCATGGCCGCTCACATGAACCATCTCCTGAATCGGCCCGCCCATGCCCCGGTGGGCAGGCCGGATCCGATCCC
This sequence comes from Candidatus Omnitrophota bacterium, assembly GCA_016196375.1. Lineage (GTDB taxonomy): Bacteria > Omnitrophota > Gorgyraeia > 1-14-0-20-64-10 > 1-14-0-20-64-10 > JACPXU01. The sequence goes on from JACPXU010000066.1 coordinate 7,642, forward strand.
CCTCATGCCGGTCCCCTCCTCTCCCGAGGATCTGCTGGCCCAGGCCCAGGAGCATCAGCCGGATCTCCTGGCCTTTCAGTTCTCCGCGGAGCGGGCGGAGGCCGCCTGGAAACTTTCCAAGCGGGAACTCTTGCCGGATCTGGAGACGATGCTGGAGCTGCGGGATCCGGCGATGGGGCCGGTTGGGCCGTGGGATCTCTCGCTGGCCCTGGTCCTTCCTTTCTGGTTCTGGACGAAGCAACAGTACGGGGTCAAGGCCGCCCTGTACGACAAGGAATCGGCCCAGGCGGCGTACCAGGGGATGCGGAACGAAGTGGCCCGCCGGGTCCACGAGCATTGGCATGAGGCGAAGGCCGCCTACGCGACCGCCTCCCTCTGCCAGGAGGGGCTGATCCCGCTCGCCCGGCAGGCGGTTCAGTCGGCGCTGGCCGCTTATCAGGGAGGAAAGGGATCGATCATGGAGGTTCTGGAGGCGCTGAAGGATTTGAGCGAGCGGCAGCGGAGCTACGTCGAGCATCTGGTCCAATTGGAGCAGCGGATGGTCCTGCTGGAGCAGGCGGCCGGCGTGCCGCTGAGAGGGGAGGCGGCCTTCAATGGCTAAAAGGAAATTCCTCGCGGCGGTTCTTCTGGGGATGGCGGTGGTCGCCGGAGGCCTGGCGATTCGCGCGATGCATCCAGGCCGCCCGCCTCATTCCCATCCTTCGGGCAAGGCCGTTTACTACTGCCCGATGCATCCGGCCTACACGTCGGATCGGCCGGGGGATTGCCCGATCTGCGGCATGAAGCTGGTGAAGCGGGAGGCCCGGCCGCCGGCAGGGGAGTCTCCCCATCGGCATGGCCTTGCCCCGGTTCAGATCCCCGCCGAGAAGCAGCAGCTCATCGGCGTGAAGACCGCCCCGGCCGGGCGCCGGGAGATGGTGCACACCATCCGGACGTCGGGCCGGATCGCCTACGACCCGGAGCTCTATCAGGCCCAGCAGGAATATCTGCAGGCCGTGAAGGGATTGGAGACGGCGCGCGGGGGATCCAACGCCGAGATAGAGGAACAGGCTCGGAGGTTGGTGGAGGCGACCGAGGTCCGCTTGCGCCTGATGGGATTGGGCGATGGGTTTATCCGGGAGATGGCCGGCTGGAAGGAGCCGGATCAGAGCCTCCTGCTGCGGGACGGGCAGGGGCGCGTGTGGCTGTATGCGACGGTGTATGAGTACGAGCTGCCCTACGTGCAGGTCGGCCAGACAATCCGCGCCCAGCTCCAGGCCTTTCCCGGCAAGGTTCTGGAAGGGAAGATCCGGGCGGTCGATTCGCTCTTGGATGCCATGACCCGTACCGCCCGCGCGCGGGCCGTCCTGACCGATTCGGAAGGGATCTTAAAACCCGAGATGTACCTCAACGCCTCGGTGGAGGTTCCGTTGGGGAACGTCCTGGCGGTTCCCGAGGAGGCGGTGCTGGACACCGGGGTCCGCCGGATCCTCTTCGTGGATAAGGGGGAAGGCCTGTTGGAGCCCCGGGAAGTGACGGCGGGCGCCCGCAGCGGCGGGTACGTCGAGATCCGAAACGGGGTTTCGGAAGGGGAAAGGGTGGTCACCAGCGGGAATTTCCTGATCGACTCCGAAAGCCGCCTCCAGGCCGCCCTGGAAGGGATGGAATCCGGGGAGCACCATCATGGTGATTGAGCGGGTCATTGAATTCTCCGCCCGCAACAAGTTCCTGATCCTGATCCTCGTCGCCGCCGCCATGGTGGGGGCGGTCTGGTCCTTGAAGAACATCCCCCTGGATGCCATCCCCGACCTGTCCGATACCCAGGTGATCATCTACTCCCGATGGGACCGGTCGCCGGACATCCTTGAGGACCAGGTCACGTACCCGATCGTGACCGCCATGCTGGGCGCTCCCCGCGTCAAGGCGGTGCGCGGCTTTTCCGATTTCGGTTTCTCCTACGTGTACGTGATCTTTCAGGACGGCACCGACCTCTACTGGGCCCGCTCGCGCACGCTGGAGTATTTGAGCAAGATTGTTCCGCGCCTTCCGGAAGGGGTGAAGACGGAGCTGGGGCCGGATGCCACCGGCGTGGGCTGGGTGTTCCAGTACGCGCTGGTGGACACCTCCGGCCGCCACAGCCTGCAGGAGCTGCGTTCTTTCCAGGACTGGAACCTTCGGTACCATCTGCAGAGCGTGCCGGGGGTGGCGGAGGTGGCTTCCCTTGGCGGGTTCGTCAAGCAGTACCAGATCTCGGTCGATCCCAGCGAGCTGCTGGCCTACCACATCCCTCTCCAGCAGGTGATCGACGCCGTCCGCAAGGGAAATGAAGAGGTGGGCGGCCGGCTGCTGGAGTTCAGCGGCGTGGAGTACATGGTGCGGGGGCGCGGCTACGCGAAGTCGGCGCAGGACCTCGAGCAGATTGCCGTCGGAGTGGACAAGAACGGCACGCCGATCCTGGTGCGCAACGTCGCCGCGGTCGCCCTGGGGCCGGAGATCCGGCGCGGCCTGGCCGACCTGGACGGGCGGGGGGACGTGGTCGGCGGCACCGTGATCATGCGCTACGGGGAGAACGCCCTGAACGTGATCAACCGGGTGAAGGCGAAACTCAAGGAGATCGAGCCCTCCCTGCCGGAGGGGATCCGCGTTGAGGTGACGTACGACCGTTCCGAGCTCATCCTGCGGGCCATTCATCACCTGCGGGAGAAGCTGGTGGAAGAGATGATCATCGTCAGCCTGGTGATCCTCCTGTTCTTGTGGCATTTCCCGTCCGCCATCATCCCGATCGTCACGATTCCCATCTCGGTTCTGCTCGCCTTCATCCCGCTGTACGGCATGAGGCTGACCTCCAACATCATGTCCCTCTCCGGGATCGCCATCTCGATCGGTGTCTTGGTGGATGGGGCGATCGTCGAGGTGGAGAACGCCTATAAGCGGCTGGAGCAATGGGTCGAAGGGGGCAGGAAAGGGGATTACCACGCGGTGCGGCTGAAGGCTCTGAAGGAGGTCGGGCCGTCGGTCTTCTTCTCGCTCCTGGTGATCGCGGTGGCCTTCCTGCCGATCTTCACGCTGGTGGACCAGGAGGGGCGGCTCTTCCGGCCGTTGGCTTGGGCCAAGAACCTTGCGATGGCGATCGCCGCGATCCTGGCGGTGACGCTCGACCCGGCGATGCGGATGCTGTTCACCCGGATGGAGCCGATCCGCCTGCGGTGGGGGTGGCTCTCCAGGATCGCCACGGCGCTGGCGGTCGGCGCCTATTATCCGGAGGAGCGGCATCCGGTCAGCCGCGTCCTCTTCCGGATTTACGAGCCGGCCTGCCGGTTCGTCCTGCGCCGTCGCAAGGCCGTCATCATCACGGCGGGGATGCTGACGTTTTGGGCGATGATCAATCTCGCCTAGATCGTTTTCGGCCTTCGGCTGCCCGGCGCCCTGATTCGGGGATTTGAGTTCATGCCTCCTTTGAGGGAGGGAACCCTTCTCTACATGCCGACGACCCTGCCGGGAATCTCCGTCACCGAGGCGCAGAAGCTCTTGCAGACCCAGGACCGGATCCTCAAGAGCTTCCCGGAGGTCGAACGGGTATTTGGAAAGGCGGGGCGGATGGAAAGCTCCACCGATCCGGCTCCCTTCTCCATGATGGAGACGGTGGTGGTCTTGAAGCCGGAACGGGAGTGGCGCGGGGGGATGACCTACGAAAAACTCGAAGATCAGATGGACAGGGCGTTGAAGATTCCCGGCACCACCAACGCCTGGACGATGCCGATCAAGAACCGGACCGACATGCTGACCACCGGCGTGCGGACCCCCATCGGCATCAAGGTGTTCGGCGCCGACTTAAAGACCATCGAGGGGATCGGCACCCATCTGGAGATGATCTTGAAAGATGTGCCGGGCACCCGGAGCGTTTACGCGGAGCGAGTGGCGGGGGGATATTTTCTCGATTTCGATCTGAAGCGCGAAGGCCTGGCCCGCTACGGGCTCTCGGTGGCCGACGTTCAGACGATCATCCTCTCGGCGGTCGGCGGGGAGAACATCACCACCACGGTGGAGGGGCGGGAGCGCTATCCGGTCAGCGTCCGCTACGCCCGGGAGCTGCGGGACGACCTGGACGAGCTGGCCCGGGTTCTGGTGCCCACCCCCTCCGGCCAGCAGATTCCGCTCGGGCAGTTGGCGGAGCTGAAGATGGTGTCCGGGCCCTCCATGATCCGCAACGAGAACGGGCTTCTGGTCGGTTACGTCTACGTGGACATGACCGGCCGGGACGTCGGCGGCTACGTGGAAGAGGCCAAGCGTGTCGTCAGCCGGGAGTTGAAGCTGCCGGCAGGATATGCTCTGATCTGGAGCGGCCAGTATGAGAACATGATCCGCGTGCGGGAACGGATGAAGGTCGTGCTCCCCCTGACGCTGTTCGTGATCTGTCTGCTCCTTTACATGAACACGAAGTCCGCCGTGAAGACAGGCATCGTGCTGCTGGCCGTGCCGTTCTCGATCATCGGGGCCGTTCTGCTTTTGTGGGTGTTGAATTATCACGTCTCGACTGCGGTCACGGTGGGGGTGCTGGCCCTGATGGGGTTGGATGCCGAGACCGGGGTCTTCATGCTGTTGTTCCTGGATCTGGCGTATCGTGAGGCGGTGGAGAAGGGGAGGATGCGCACCGCGCAGGATCTGGAGGAGGCGATCGTGCACGGAGCGGTCAAGCGGGTCCGCCCCAAGATGATGACGGTGATGGCCGCCTTCATGGGCCTCTTGCCGATCATGTGGTCCGCAGGCGCCGGCTCCGACGTGATGAAACGGATCGCCGCCCCGATGGTGGGAGGGTTGGTGACCTCGTTCATTCTGGAGCTGCTCGTTTACCCGGCCATTTACGCCGTCTGGAAATCGAGGGCATGGAAAGTCTCCACCCCGCTGTAGTCCATCTTCCGATCGGGCTGATCGTGGCGGCCCTCCTGATCGAGACGCTGGCCCTGTTCCTCAACAGGCCGCAGTGGCGCCGGATCTCCCTCTGGAATCTCTCGCTGGGGGCGATCGGGGCCGCGGCGGCCGTCCTCACCGGGCGCCAGGCGATGGCGGCGGCGAAACATTCCCTCGAGATTCACCGGGTGATGGAGCTGCACGAGAAGCTGGGGTACGGGATCCTGGCGCTGCTCCTCATCCTCGCCGGTTGGCGCCTCGCCGCGCGGGATCGGCTCAGCCCCTGGGCCCGATGGACCGCCTGGGGGCTCCTGGCGGCGGCCTGCGGGGTGATCGCCTTCAGCGCTCATCTGGGAGGGCGGATGGTCTACGAGTTCGGGGTCGGCGGCAGCTACGGCCGGTCGGGCGGGATCGAGGTGGTCCAGTGAGATGTGGTACCATAAGGAGGGTGAAGACATGACGAGGGGTTGGAGGGTTGCCTTGGCGGCGGTCGGCCTGGCCGCGGCCGGGATCGGCCCGGTTCTCGCCCATGAAGGGGACGAGGGGGGAACCGTGCAGAAGGTCACCGGCGAGGTGGTGGACCTGGCCTGCTATTTGAGTGAAGGGGCCGCCGGGCCGGGGCATCGGGAATGCGCCGAGAAATGCATCCGCTCGGGGCTTCCGGTCGGCATCAAGTCCGGCGATCAGCTCTATGTGGCGATCGGGAGCGAGCATGGGCCGGCCAACGCGGCGCTGGCGCCGCTGGCGGCCAAGCAGGTGGTTGCCGAGGGGGTGGTGAGCGAGCGAAACGGGGTCCATCTGATCGCGATCCAGAAGGTGACCGTCAAGGAATGAGGGAGACACCGGCATGCCGATGATTACGGTGGATCTGTTCGAGGGGCGGACCCGCGAGCAGCGGGAGGCCTTCGCCAAGGGGGTGACCGAGCTTGCGGTGAGGATCTTGAAGACGACGGAGGGCCACACCTGGATCCTGTTCCGGGATCACGGGAAGTCCCACTGGGCGATGGGGGGGAAGCTGTGTGATCAGTAACGGCAGTCTCCTCGCGGCGGCCGCGGCCGGATTGGCCTCGTTCCTGTCGCCGTGCGTCCTGCCGCTGATCCCCGGGTACATCTCCTTTATCTCCGGGATCTCCCTCAACGATCTCCAGGCCGGCCCCGACGCCACGGCCCTGCGCCGGGCCTTCCTGAGCAGCCTCTGGTTCGTCCTGGGCTTCTCGCTGGTCTTCATCCTTCTCGGCGCCTCCGCCACCGCCCTGGGTCAGCTTTTCCTTCAGCGGCTGATCCTCCTGAAGCGGGCCGCCGGCGTGGTGATCATCCTGTTCGGCCTTCACCTGATCGGGATCCTCAGGATCCCGTTCCTCCAGTACGAGAAGAAGCTGGAGGTCAAGCAGCGTCCGCTCACCGCCGTGGGGGCCTTCCTGGTCGGGGCCGCCTTCGCCTTCGGCTGGACCCCATGCATCGGGCCGATCCTGGCCGGGATCCTGGCCCTCGCCTCGACCCAGCAGACGCTTGGGCAGGGGATGCTCCTCCTCAGCGTCTATTCACTTGGGCTGGGGATCCCGTTCCTCGCCACGAGCCTGGGGGTTCAGGCCTTCTTCGGATTCTTCAGCCGGTTCCGCCGGTATCTGCGGGGGGTCGAGGTGGCCAGCGGCCTTCTCCTCCTGGCCGTCGGGATCCTGATCCTCACCGATCGGCTGGCCGCTCTGGGGCAGCACCTGGCCTTCTTCAATCGCTTCGCCTTATAACGCACAAGGAGACTGACCATGAGGAATGTCTTGATCGCGGCGTTGATCCTTTGCTTCTCCTTCGAGATCGCGCAGGCGGCCGGCGCGGCTCCCCCTTCCAACGCCGACCGGAAGCCGGCGCCGGACTTCCAATTGGCCGGCCTGAACGGGAAGCCGCTTTCTCTGTCGGCCTTGAAGGGGAAGGTGGTCCTGCTCGATTTCTGGGCCACCTGGTGCCCCCCCTGCCGGGCGGAGATCCCCCATTTCAAGGAGCTGTACGCCGCCTATAAAGGGAAGGGGCTCGAGATGGTCGGCCTTGCCGTGAGCGACAAGGCCGAGACGGTCAAGGAGTTCGTCCGGTCCAACGGCGTCCCCTATCCGATCGCCGTCTCATCCGCGCAGGCGGAGCAGGCCTACGGCGGAATCCGGGGGATCCCCACCACCTTCCTCATCGACAAGCAGGGGCGGATCGCCGAGAAATACGTCGGCTACCAGGAGAAGCAGGTCTTCGAGAGCCGGATCCAGGCCCTGTTGGAAGAACGCTAGCCAAACGGTGTATAATAGCCGCCTTTGATGCCAAGCCGTCCCTTGAACCGCAAGAACGACTTCGAGCACGACTTCACCCGGGAAGATCCCTGGCGGATCTTCCGGATCATGAGCGAGTTCGTCGACGGGTTCGACGCCCTCTCCAAGGTGGGCCCGGCCGTGGCGATCTTCGGTTCCTCCCGGGCGAAGCGGGGCTCCCTCTATTACCGGCAGGCGGAGCTGACCGCCGCGGCCCTGGTGAAGGCCGGCTACGCCGTGATCACCGGCGCCGGGCCGGGGATCATGGAGGCGGCCAACAAGGGGGCCAAGGCGGCGGGGGGCGAGTCGGTGGGCCTCAACATCCTGATCCCGTCGGAGCAGAAGCCGAACCGGCACATCACGAAGCTTCTCGAGTTCCGCTATTTCTTCTGCAGGAAGGTGATGTTCCTGAAATATTCCAAGGCCTTCGTCTTCTTTCCAGGCGGGTACGGGACGCTGGATGAGCTTTCTGAGGTGGTCACCCTGATCCAGACCCGGCGGGTGAGGCCCTTCCCCAGCATCCTCTACGGGACCCCGTATTGGAAGGGATTCCTCGCCTGGTTGAAGGGGACGGCGGTCCCGGCGGACACCATCACCCGGGAGGACCTCAACCTGTTCACGCACGCGGATCACCCGGAGCAGGTCGTCTCCCTCATTCAAAAATTTTATCGTTGAAGCGAACCGCTCTTTACGCAGCCCAGAAGGCCCTCCACGCCAAGTTCATCCCCTTCGGGGGATGGGAACTGGCCGTCTCCTACACCTCGATCCTTCAGGAGCATCAGGCGGTCCGGACCGGGGTCGGGCTCTTCGACGTCTCGCACCTGGGGCATCTCGAGGTTTCCGGGCCGGAGGCCGTGGATCGTCTGGATCCTCTCTTCACTCAGGATCTGGGCCGGTTGGAGGTCGGCCGGGCGGTTTACTCGCCGATGCTCAATCCCCAGGGGTTCATCCTGGATGAGATGATCCTGTACCGCCTGGGGGCGGACCGGATCCGGCTGGTGGTCAACGCCGCCAACGGGGACAAGGTGCTGGAATGGCTCAGGGGCCATCTGAGAGCCCCTTTCACAACGTCATCCTCGCCCTCGGTCGTGGCCGAGGACAGGCTCCAGCGAGGATCGGATTCCCCTCTGGATTCCCGCTTGCGCGGGAATGACAGGGGGGTTGTGGCCGTGGAGGATCTTCGGGAGCGGGTCGGCACCCTGGCGGTCCAGGGCCCGCGGGCGGTCGGCCTCGTCGAGGAATTGGCCCGCGGATCGTTGGGGCCGGCCACGCGCTACAGCGTCCGGCCCGGCCAGATCGGCGGCCGGCCCGCCTTCTTCGCCCGGACCGGGTACACCGGCGAGGACGGGTTCGAGCTGTTCCTGGCCGCGGCCGATCTGGAGCCGGTCTGGAGCCTGCTGCTGGAGGCCGGGCGGCCGCTGGGGATTCAGCCGGTCGGCCTCGGGGCTCGGGACACCCTGCGGCTCGAGGCCGGATTGCCGCTGGGGGGGACCGACCTCGATGAGACGACCACCCCGCTCGAGGCCGGCATGGAATGGACGGTCGCCTGGCAGAAGGGTCCCTTCATCGGCCGGGAGGCGCTGGAGCGTCAGCGGCGCGAGGGCCTGAAGCGCCGGCTCGTCGGCTTCCGCCTGAAAGGGCCTGGGATCCCCAGGACCGGCTATCCGATTCACGCCGGAGCCGGAGCCGGAGCGGGAGGCAACAGGATCGGTCAGGTGACGAGCGGGACCTTCCTGCCCGATCAGGGGCAGGCGATCGGGTTGGGCCTCGTGGCTCCCGAGGCCTCGGCCCCCGGGAGCGATCTCTCCATTGAGATTCACGGCCGGCAGGTTCCGGCCCAGGTCGTTCAACTTCCATTTTATCGGAGGCAGAAGCAGAGATGGCAGATCCCCGTCAGTTGAGATACACCAAGACCCATGAGTGGATTCGCCCCGACGGCAAGAAGGCGGTGGTCGGGATCACCCAGCACGCTCAGGAGGAGATCTCGGACGTTGTCTTCGTGGAGCTGCCCAAGCTGGGCCGGGCCGTGCGCCAGGGGGATGAGGTGGCGGTGGTGGAGTCGGTGAAGGCCGCCTTCTCCATCTACGCGCCGGCCTCCGGCACCGTCTCCCAGGTCAACGAGGCGTTGGCCAAGGATCCGGGGGCGATCAACCGCTCTCCCTACGACGACGGCTGGATCTTCGTCCTGGAGCCGGTCGATCCGAAGGAGGCGGACGGTCTCTTGTCACACGACCAGTACGAGGAGTGGGTCAAGGGAGGCCATTAGGGGTGGATTTCGTTTCGCTGACGGCGGACGACCGGAAGGAGATGCTCGGGAGGATCGGGGTCCCCTCTTTCGACGCCCTCTTGGCCGGGATCCCCCGCTCGATTCCCCGGGCCGATCTGAAGCTGGCCAAAGGAATCTCCGAGCCGGAGCTTCTGGAGCTGACCCGGGGCCTGGCCGCGCAGAACGCGACGACCGCCTCCCATCTCTGCTTCCTCGGGGCCGGGGCCTACGAGCATTTCATCCCCAGCGTGGTCCGGTACATCACCTCCCGCGGGGAGTTCCTCACCGCCTACACCCCCTATCAGCCGGAGGCCTCGCAGGGGACCCTTCAGGCGATGTACGAGTAC
>JACPXU010000071.1 GCA_016196375.1 Candidatus Omnitrophota bacterium
AGGAAGGCCGGGATCTTCCGCCTGACTGGTCCGGGCTCAAGCGGGCCTGCTCCTCTTTCGCGCCGAGGAGCTCGGCGGCGGCCCAGCGGCTTCTGACGGCCGCCGAAGGGGCTCGGCCGGAGGAGGTGGTTGATCAACTTTGGGATCTTCCGGCGCTGATCCATCAGGAGACCGGCCTTCCCTGTCTCCTCGTCCTGGATGAGTTCCATCGCCTGAAGGATCTGCCGGGGGCGGATCCGTTCCAGCGGCTGGGACGCAAGATCATGGTCCAGAGCGGCACCCAGTATCTGGTGATCTCCTCCCAGCCGGCCGTGGCCGGCTCGATCCTCCGGGAGGGATTGAACCTTCTGTTCGGCCAGTTTGACCTGGTCGAGATGAGGCCCCTGGGCCCGGCGGCCTGCCTGAAGGCGATCCGCAGCCACTGGCCGGAGGGAAGAGGGAACCTGTTTGCGGAGCAGATCCTCGCCGAGCTGACCCAGGGCTATGCCGGGTATCTGGACCTCCTCCTTCATGGGCTGGTCGTAAGAGGCCCCCTGACGACGGCCGAGCGGCAGGAAAGGGGGATCCTGGATCTCCTGGAGGCCCTGCTCCTGGATTCCCAGGGAGAGTTGAGGCGCCGCTTTGAGGCCCGTGTCCGGTCGCTGCCGCCTCATCCGGGCCGGCGCGGCTGGATCCAGATCCTGATCGCGGTGGCGGAGGGGTCCCATCGGGTTCCTCAGATCGCGCGGCGTCTCGATCGGTCCCGCTCCCAGGTGATTCGCGCCATGCAGGTGCTGGAGCAGGCCGGGCTGCTCGCCAAGGAGGGGGCCTTTTACCGGATGCCGGACCGGCTCCTGAGGCTCTGGGTGCTGACCGCCTATCCGATCCTCCAGTGGCCGGGCCAGGCCGATCCGGTTCAGGCCCGGGTCCATTTTCGAGACGCCGCCTGGGCCTGGATGGCCAAGGTTCGGGAGGCGATCCGTTTGCCGGTCGAGGAGCAGGTGGTCGCGCTCCTAAAACAGTGGGGCGGGGAACAGGTGGAGATCGAGGGCCGCCGGCTCCTTTTGCCTCGCTTCCGCCGGGTGGAGCTGACCGACGGGCCCGGGGGCCGGCCGTCGGTTGTCTCCCATCGGGCGGGAACCAGCGGGGCGACCTGGATGGTCCTTCCCTGGACAGGGCCGCTGGATGAAGGAGAGGCCAGGTCTCTGGCCCGGCAGGTGGCCGAGTGGCCGTTCAAGTATCATCAGAAGGTTCTCCTGGGGGCTTATCCGGTCGAAATGAACGCCCGTTTGATCCTCCGGGAGGCGAAGATTCGCCTTTGGGACCTTGAAACCTTGAACGCCCTTCTGGATCTGTACGGCCTTGATTGCAGGCCCCTTCCCGGTCGGGTCTCGACGGGGACGGAGGCCCCGGTGGAGCCGCTCAGATCCCCGATCCTGAATCCTCAGTCGTTCAGCCCTCAATCTTCAATTCATGAGGTGGCGGGTTGAGCCAGAAGCGGCTGTGGGCCCCCTGGAGGGTCGGCTACATCTCCGGCATCCTCAAACCCCAGTCGAAGGGCTGTCCCTTCTGCGGGATCCCGAAGGCGAGGTCCGATTCCAAGCGCCTCATCCTGGCCCGCGGCCGCCTCTCCTTTTCCGTCCTGAATCTATTCCCCTACACCAACGGCCATCTCCTCGTCGCTCCCTACCGGCATGTGGGCCGGTTCGAATCTCTGACGGGGGAGGAGTGGCTGGAGCTTTTCTCCCTCGCCAAGGACGCGATGCGCCGGCTCAAAAAGAGGATGGCCCCGCACGGCTACAACCTGGGGATCAACCTGGGCCGGGCCGCGGGGGCCGGGATCCCGGGGCACCTGCATCTCCACATCGTCCCCCGCTGGGTCGGCGACACCAACTTCATGCCGGTCATCGCCGAGAGCAAGGTGATCTCGCAGTCGTTGGCCGCGGCCCACTCTCTCCTCAGAAAGACGGATGGCGAGAAAAGGGGCCGCTGAGGTCCGGTCTCAGACCCGGAAAGGGCTCGAGGGCGAGGAGCGGCGGATCCTCGCCCCCTACGCCGCCAAGGCCTCGGAATCCCACGGCCGGGTTCACCGGGAGCCGGAGCACCCTTACCGGACCTGTTTCCAGCGGGACCGGGACCGGATCATCCACTCCACCGCCTTCCGCCGCCTGGAGTACAAGACGCAGGTGTTCGTCATCCATGAGGGGGACTACTACCGGACCCGGTTGACCCACACCCTCGAGGTCTCCCAGATTGCAGGAACGGTGGCCCGGGCCCTGCGGCTCAACGGCGATCTCGTGGAGGTGATCGCCCTCGCCCATGACTTGGGCCACGGCCCCTTCGGCCATTCCGGCGAAGACGCCCTGCGGGCCATCATGGAGGGGCACGGCGGGTTCGACCACAACCTCCAGGCGCTGCGGATCGTGGACCATCTGGAGGAGCGATACCCCTCCTTCCCCGGCCTGAACCTGACCTGGGAGGTCCGTCAGGGCCTCAACAAGCACCGGGTTCCGCTCGCCGGCGCCCCTCACCGCGGCATGGAGAACCTCAGTCTCGAGGCCCAGGTGGTGGACGTTGCCGACGAGATCGCCTACGACAACCACGACATCGACGACGGGATCACCTCGGGGCTCATCCGGGAGGAGGCGCTGGAGGCCTTTGACCTCTGGAGGCGGGTCCGCAGGGAGGTGACCCGGACCTTCCCCGGCATCGGGCCGGAGCAGCGGAAATATCAGGTGATCCGCCGCCTCATCGATCTCCAGGTGACGGATCTGATCCAGGAGAGCTTGAGGCGGATCCGCGGCCACCGGATTCAGCGGCCCGCCGACGCCCTGGCCGTCCCGGAGAGGATCATCGATTTCAGCCGGCGGATGAAGCGCCTCCGGGCCCCCATCAAGAAGTTCCTCAATGGGGAGCTGTACCACCATTACAAGGTGGTCCGGATGGCCGACAAGGCCCACCGCTTCCTCACCGCCCTCTTCGAGGCGTACCTCAACAAGCCGGAGCAGCTCCCCAACACCACCCGGCGCCGCCTGGCCCACGAGGAACCCCACCGGGTCATCTGCGACTACATGGCGGGGATGACCGACCGGTACGCCCTCGACGATTACAAAAAGCTCTTCTTGCCTTTCGAGCCGATGGGGAGTTCTAGTATATAATAGAGAGTAGGGGGTTCCTTTATCGATGCCGCAAACGTGGGTTTCAAGCTTCAGCCAGCACCCGAGCATCCAGGGCCTTCGCCAGACGCTCGCCGCCTCGGTGAAACAGCCGATCTGGTGGGCGATCCCTGGGGAGGCGCCGAAGTCCCTCGATTACTCCGCCGCCTGCCGAACCTGCCATTTCGTCCGACGCTCGTCGGAGAACCGGCAGATCTGTCAAAGGACGTTCCTTCAGGCCCTGGAGCATTCAGCCCGGACGAAGGCCCCCCATCAGTTCCTTTGCCCGATACAAAGGTACGCGGTCTGTCTCCCCGCCGTTCGGAACGGAAAGGTGGAAGGGGCCCTGGCGATCTGTCACAGCGAGCAGGCCTTCTCCAAGACCGACCTGGAGCTGGCCCGGGTGGTGGTGGAGACCTCCCTGGAGGAGAGGGAGCGTTCCCTGGAGCTGAAGAATCTCTCCGACGCCATCCAGCCCCGATGCGTCGCCCTCTCGACGATCCACACGATCCACCGGCTGATCAGCTCCACCCTGGACTTGGAGGAGCTGCTCCCCAGGATCGCCCGGCTCTGCTGCCAGGTCCTCCGGGCTCAGGCCTGCGTGATCTGGCTGGCCGACCGTCCCAAGCGCCTGCTGGTCCCCAGGGCGGTGGTCAGTCTGGAGAAGGGAAAGGACCTGCGAATCGGCCCGTGCCGGATCGGGGTGGGGGTGATCGGGGAGGCGGCGTCGAGCTGGCAGGGACGGCTGAAGGAGCGGATGATGGTGGTTCCGCTCGTCGAGGAGGAATGCCTCGGGGTGATCCTGGTCCGGAGGAACCGTGAGGCCCAGCCGTTCGGCACGTTGGACCAAGAGATCCTCTCCACCTTGGCCGAGCAGGCGGTGGTCGCGATCCGCAACGCCCAGATGTATGATGCCCAGGAGCGGATCACCTGGGGAACGATCCGGAGCTTGAGCGCCATCCTCGACGGCATGGAGGGCCATTCCCGCCGGAGCGCTTCCCGGCAGCAGCTCCTCGCCAACGTGGCGTTGGCCATCGCCCAGAGGATGGACCTTCCCCCCTCGCAGCAGCGCCCCCTCCAGTACGCGGCCCTGCTGCACGACGCCGGCCGGGTCGGCATTCCCGATGAGATCCTGCGCAAGCCGAGCAAGCTGGAACCGGACGAGTTTGCCAAGGTGAAGGAGCATCCGATCCAGGGGGCTCGGTTCCTGGAGCCGCTCGAGGTCTTGGAGCCGGCCATCCCCATCGTCCTCTATCATCATGAACGGTACGACGGCACCGGTTATCCCAAGGGTCTGAAGAAGGAGGCGATCCCGTTGGGGGCGAGGATCCTCGCGGTGGCCAACGCCTTCGAGGCGATGATCTCGGAGCGGCCCTACCGCCAGGCGATGACCACGGCCAAGGCGGCGCGTGAGATCGCCTTCCATTCGGGCACCCAATTCGATCCCAAGGTGGTTCATGCCTTCCTCAGGCTGGGAGCCAAGCGGCTGGAGGAGCTGGCGCTTCTCGCCGCCGGCCGTCCCAAGAAGAACGGAGAGAGGGGAGGGTCCTAAAGGTGCAAAGGTCTTTCTCTCTCACGGAGGTGGAGCGGCGGATCCTCCAGTTTTTCCGGGAGCACCCGCAGGCGGTCGAGACCGTCCGGGGGATCGCGACCTGGGTCGGGTGCGAGGCTGAGGCGATCGAAAAGGCCCTGAACGGGCTGGTGGGCAGGAGGTGGATCGCCACGGACGAGACCCGCATGGTGCGGGGCTACGCCCTCACCCAGGACCAGCGGATCCTCGCTCAGATCCAGGAGACGATGGGATGATCCGCCTCTTTTTCCTCTCCCTCTTGGGGATCGCCCTCCTGGCCGGGATCGTATTGGGGACCGTTTCCTGGCCGGTCACCGATCCTCTGAACAGCCTCTTCCATTCGATGGAGGTCAGGTGGGGATGGCGTCTGGCGGTCTCTCAGGCCTCATGGACTCCCTGGCGCGACCTGGAGGTGAAGGACCTGAAGCTCGAATCCCCTCAGGGCGGGCGGTTCCACGTCGTGGATCTCAAGGTCCTTCCCCATTTCGGGTCATTGCTGAAAGGGTCCCTCGCCACGGAATGGAGGCTCGGCGAGATAAGGGTCGATCCCGGCTCCTGGGGGATCCGCCAGCCGGCCCTTGAGGAGATCCTCTCCGCCGGTCCGGTGACCACCAGCGGCTTCGCCCTCCTTCAGCTTGGGTTGGACCGGATGACGCTCAAAACGTTCTACCTGAAAGGCCCGCTGGGGAGGGTGGAGGGCCAAGGGTCGCTTACCCGCGGAGAGGATGTCGACCTGGTGATGAGCGGGGCCTTGGCCAGGGAACCTTTTTCTCTCAAGCTTCGGGGGGCGCTGGGACGCCCACAGGTTTCGTTCACTTCCAATTTCCTCTCGATTTCCATGAACTCCTACGGAGATAAAAGATGACAATCCGACGGACCTTTTCGTTGATCGCGGCTTTCATTGCAGGGGCAGGGGGGATCTCGGGCTGCGGGGGCGGCTTCGCCAACATCGAGCGGCCCAAGGGGCAGATTGAGCTTCGCCAGCCGAAAGAAGAGTCCACCGAGATCCTGGTGGATCCGGCCACCTCCTCCTTGTCCAAGGATGGGATTGACATCCTGATCCGATACGCCTCCCACAAGGAGCTGGACAGCTTCTTCGAGAAGAAGGAGATCTTTGGGGATCTGGCGGGCAAGAATCCCTATCCCTCCAACACGATGATCTTCTACATCAAATTGGCCAATCACAGCGGCAAGAAGGTGAGGGTCAACCCGGACGATTTTGTTCTGGTCGACAACCTCAACATCCAGTACTCGGAGCTCTCCCCGGATAACATCTCCGCCCTCTATGAATCCAAGGCGAACGTCTGGAGCTTCGCCAAGACGACCGGGGATCTGGCCCCCGGCCCCTACGGGGCTCCTCTCAAGGTGGCGGGAGCCCTGGGAGGCGGCGGCGGGCGGAAGCTCCATTACCTGATCAAGCAGGTCCGGCTGGCGGGGGGCTACGTTCACCCCGGGATCTCTTACGACGGGTATGTCTGTTTCCCGCAGCCGCATCCCAGCGCCGTCTCTGTCCGGCTCCTCGTCGGGAATCTGAAGACCGACTTTGACGCCGCCGACAGCCCAACCGCTTCGGTCGACTTTGAGTTTCCCCTCAACATCAAAAGAGTCCAATCCTCAAAGTAAGAGCCGGCTCCTCCAGGGGCTCAACCCCGAGCAGGAGGAGGCCGTTGCCGCCGCGGACGGTCCGGTCCTGATCATCGCCGGAGCCGGGACGGGGAAGACGCGGGTCATCGCCCATCGGATCGCCCTCTTGCTGGAGAAGAGGCCGGACCTCTCTCCCTCTCAGGTGCTGGCCCTGACCTTTTCCCGGAAGGCGGCCCGGGAGATGCTGGAGCGGATCGAGGGCCTCCTGGGAACCCCCGCGGATGAGCCGGCGGTCTTCACGTTTCACAGCTTCTGCCACCGTTTCCTCAAGGATCACGCCCTCGAGTGCGGGCTGCCCCCCCGTTTTCAGCTTCTCGAGCGGGCCGAATCCTGGATCTTCTTCCGGCGGCTGCTCTCCCGGATGAGGCTGGCCTCCACATGGAGCCTCAGCGATCCCACCGACTGCATCGACGGGTACCTGCGTTTCATCGGCCGGGCGAAGGATGAGCTGGTCTCGCCGGAGGAGTTCGCCGCGGCCGGGAAGGGGATCTTCGGCGCCGAAGAACAGGCCCGGGCCGGGGAGATCGAGCGGGCCTACCGGATCTACCAGGAGCGGATGCGGGAGGCCGGATACCTCGACTTCGGGGACCTCATCGTGGAGGCCTTGGCGGCGCTGCGGCGCCGCAGCGGGCTCCTCAAGGAGCTGCAGGCTCAGTACCGGTACATCCTGGTGGATGAGTTCCAGGACACCAACGTGGCCCAGATCGCCCTGCTTCGGCTCCTCGCCGGGGAGGCGGGGAATCTCTGCGTCGTCGGAGACGATGATCAGGCGATCTACCGGTTCCGGGGCGCCTCCTTCGCCAGCTTTCTCCTGATGAAGGAAGCCTTCCCCCAGGTGCGGACCCTCCGGCTGACCCGGAATTACCGGTCCACCCCGCAGATCCTCTCCGTGGCTGAGCGGTTGATCCGCCGGAACGAGCCGGACCGGTACGATGCCGAGAAGCGGCTTCGGACCGCCAACCCGGACGGCGCTCCTGTGGAGCTTCTGGTCTGCCGGGATGAGGGGCATGAGGCGCAGGTGGTGGCCCGGACCATCGAGGCGGTTCTGGAGGGCCAGCCCCTTCAAGAGCGCCGCTACGACCGGATCGCCGTCTTGTACCGGGCCCATTCCCAGCGGGACCTTCTCACCGAGGCGCTCCGGGAGGCCGGCATTCCATTCCTCCTCCATGGGGGGCCGGCCCTCTTCGGGCAGACCGAGATCCGGGACCTCATCTCCTTCCTCAGGATCATCCAGGACCCGTCCGATTCGGTTCATCTCTTCCGGGTCCTCAGTCACCCGATCTGGGGAATACCGCACGAGGAGCTGTTGATGATCAGCCGGTCGGCGAAGGAGGGGCAATGGCCCCTCTGGGACTCCCTGAAGCGGGCCTCCACCTTGTCCCTGGCGGATGGGACGAGGCAGGCCCTGGATCAGTTTCTCCAGGAGCTGGGTCAGATCCGCCGGGAGGCGGCCCGGATGGATCCGGCCCGGATCGTTCAGCGGGTCGCCGAGGAGAGTTCGTTCAAGACGATCTTCAGGATTCCCGGGGAGGGGTCCGATCCCCTCATCTCATTGGGCCGGTTCCTCCGCCTCACCTTCCGGTACGCGCAGATCCATCCGGGGGGTGAGACCCTGGAGGATTTCCTCTGGTACCTCGACTCCTACCTCCGGGCCGGCGGCGACCCTGCGGAGGAGGAGCCGGAGGGCGGAGGGAACCAGGTCCGTCTGATGACGGTTCACCAGGCGAAAGGGCTTGAGTTCGACTGGGTGATCCTCCTGGGGCTGGTTCAGGGACGGTTCCCGGCCCGCAGGCGCCCCGAGCCGATCCCGTTCCCCATCGAGCTGATGAAGGAGCCGTTGCCGAAGGGGGATTACCACCTCCAGGAGGAGAGACGGCTCTGCTACGTGGCCTGCACCCGGGCCAAGAGAGGCCTCTTCCTGATGACGCAGGAGCGGATCTACCACCGGCCCTCCGTCTTCGTTCGGGAGATGTCGGAGTCGGCCGATGAGGGTGAGATCCGCCGAAGGGTGGCCGAGCCTCCATCGGACGATGCCCCTCCCCTCAAGAAAGGCCTCAAGGCTACCGGAGCCGTTGCCTCTTTGGCGGTGGAGCGGGAGGTGCTGCGGCTGCTTCAGGAGATCCGGTCCGTCGATCCCGGCGATGCGCCCGGCCTCTCCAGCCGGCTGGAGCGGATCCGGGAGCTGGCCGGCTCTCTGCGGCCCGACCAGAAGCCGGCCGCCGCTGCGGCGGGACCGATGGGGCAGCCTCCTCCGCCGGTGAGGTACAGCTACACGCAACTGGAGACCTACCGGTACTGCCCCATGAAATACCGGTACAGCTACATCTTTCAGATCCCGGTCAAGCCGACCCCGCAGATGCTTTTCGGGACGGATCTCCATGCCTGCCTGGAGGATCTCTTCTCGGAGGTGATGAAAGGCCGCGTCCCGCCTTTGGAAGAGCTCCTCATCTCGTTCCAGCGCCTCCAGGCCAAGGGCCGGTACGGAGAGCCGTATCAGGATGAGGAGTACCGGCGGCTGGGGGGCGAGCTGTTAACCTCCTTCTACAAGAAGCACGAGGGGGCCTTCGCCGTCCCGGTCTTTGTGGAGAAGAGCTTCCTGCTTCAGATGGAAGACGCCTGGATTCGGGGGGTGATGGATCGAGTGGATCCGTTGCCGGAAGGTGGCGTCGAGATCATCGACTACAAAAGCGGCAAGCCGAAAGAGGACGCGAATCCGGAGGAGCAGCTTCAGCTTCGCCTGTACGCCCTCGCCGCCAAGGAGGTGTTCCACCTTCAGCCCCGGAAGGTGAGTTTCTATTACCTGCGCAACAATCAGAAGCTTTCCTTCCGGCAGGAGCCGGAGGCGCTGGAGGAGACTCGAGGGAAGATCATGGGGATGATCGGGGCCATCCGGACCGGCGATTTCACGCCGACCCCCTCCCTCATGAAGTGCCGCCGCTGCGACTTCAAGGCCCTCTGTCCCGCCAGCATGGCGTAGTTTCCAGTGGTGCGCCGTTGCCTTCGATGGTAGAATGTTTTCCCTATGCAGGAAGAGCTGTTTCAAGATTTAGAGGCCCAGCCGCGGCTCAGGCGATCCGCGGCCCCTTTGTTCCCGCAGAGATTCTTGAGGGTGCGGGTCGCTTACGAGGACTTGATCTTTTCCTCTTTAAGCTTCCTCCTCGTCCTGCTGGCCGGTTTCTGCCTGGGGGTGGAGCGGGGGAAGCGGCTGGCGGATCATCCTGTGGCGGCGCCGCCAGCCCAGGCCGAATGGGCGGTGGCCAACGCCGGCTTGAGGCCGTCGCTGGCTGTTGAGCCTCCGGCGGAGAAGCCGCAGCCTCCAGTCATGGCCGCGGCCAATGGGTTGTACGCCATTCAGTTGGCCAGCTATCTGGACACGCACGCCGCCCAGGCTGAGGCGCAGCGTTTAAACCGACAGGGGTTCAACGCCCAGGTGGTGAAACAGAACAGGTACTACGAGTTGAGGGTGATCGGGTATCGCTCGAGGGAACAGGCGACCGCCTCGCTGGCGACCTTAAGGAAGGTCTACCGGGACGGCTTCATCAAGCGGCTTTCCTCCTGACATGTCGATCCATTCCAGTTTGAAAAGCGCAGGCACCCTGAAGCGGCACCGCTCCGTGCTCGGACGGCTGGAGCGGGTGAAGCTGCTTCAGGAACGGGGGCTGTTGGATCCGGAACAATCCTCGCTTCTCGGGCTGCCGAAGGTCAGGCATCTGAAGGTTCGGATCCGCAAGGAGAAGGCCGCCACCCCGGCCGCGGGAACAGCCGCTGCCGCCGGAACGGCCCCGGCCGAAGCAGCAGCCGGGGCTTCCCCTGCCGCCGCCCCGGCCGGGAAGGGGGCGCCCAAGGCCCCCGCTTCCACCAAGGCCTCCGGCCCCTCGGCGAAGCCGGAGCCCGGAGGCCCCGGAAAGAAGAAGGAGTGAGATTCCCTCTCTGGCAACGATAGAAGAGTTCCGGCGGCTTGAGTTGAAGGTAGCCAGAATCCTCCAAGCCACCTCCCACCCCAACGCCGACAAGCTGCTGATCCTCAAGATCGACACCGGTTCAGCTCAAAAGGAGATCGTCGCCGGGATCGCCCGCCATTATCAGCCGGAGGAGCTGCTCAATAAGCTGATCGTGGTGGTGGACAACCTTGAGCCGGCGACGATTCGCGGTATCACCTCCCAGGGGATGCTGCTGGCGGCTCAGGACGAGACCGGCCGCTTGAGCCTTCTGGCGCCGGAGCGCCCGGTCCCTCCCGGCGCTCCCATCCATTGAAGATGGAGATGGTTGCCTTCCTGGTCCAATTCCCCCTCTTCATGTTCGCGGTGACCCTCCACGAGGTCAGCCACGGCTGGGTGGCCCTGCGGCTCGGGGATGCCACGGCCCGGATGGCGGGCCGGCTGACCCTCAACCCGCTCAAGCACATCGATCCGGTGGGGACGTTGATCCTGCCGATCTTCCTCCTTTGGGTCCATTCCCCTTTTGTCATCGGGTGGGCCAAGCCGGTGCCGATCAACCCGCTGAACCTCCGGCGTCCCAAACAGGACATGTTCTGGGTGGGGGCGGCGGGCCCCGTCTCCAATTTCTCATTCGCGCTGGTCGTCTCGCTTCTGGTCCGGGCGTTCGGAGGCGCCCTTCCTCCCCTTGTCACCTCGATGGCGATCTACCTGATCACCATCAACCTTCTGCTCGGCACCTTTAATCTGCTGCCGATCCCGCCGCTGGACGGCTCCCGGGTTCTGGTGGGGATCCTTCCTCCCGAGCCGGCCCGGTTCCTCCTGCGGTTGGAACGCTGGGGCATCCTGTTGATGGTGCTGCTCTTGTCCACCGGCTTCATCGACCGGGTCATCTGGCCGGTGGTGGCGATGCTGGGCCGGGTCTTAGGACTCTGATGCCGACCTTCCATCGGATCCCGGTCCGCTTGAAATCCTGCCGCTACGATCTGCGGATCGGCTCCAACCACCTGACCTCCCTCGGATCGGCGGTGCGGTCTCTGCGCCTGGGAAGCCACCCGGTGGTGCTCACCAATCCGACGATCCTGCGGACCCATGCCCCGGCGGTCGCCCGGCTCCTTTCCAGGAGCGGCTTCCCCGTGCGGACCCTCACCGTCCCGGACACGGAGCGGAGCAAGAGCCTGCCTGCCTTGAGCGATCTCCTGAGCCGGTTGGCCGATCTCGACCGGCCCGGGCGGCGTCTCTTCCTGGTCCTGGTCGGCGGGGGAGTGGTCGGCGATCTCGGGGGGCTGGCGGCCGGCCTGTATCGCCGCGGGATTCCGTACCTCCAGGTTCCCACCACCCTCTTGGCGCAGGTCGATTCCTCCATCGGCGGGAAGACCGGCGTCGATCTGCCGCAAGGGAAAAACCTCGTCGGCCTATTCAACCAGCCGCGGCTCGTCTTCATCGAGCTTTCCTTCCTGAGAACCCTTCCGGATCGGCAGTTCCGCTCCGGGCTGGCCGAGGTGGCCAAGTGCGGTGTCATCCGGGATCCGGAGATCTTCCGCTTCCTGGAACGGACTTCGGTCGCCGACCTGCGGCGGGACGAGAAACGGTTGGGATGGCTGGTGGCGCGGGCCGTTCGCGTGAAGGCCTCCGTGGTTGAAGCGGATGAGCGGGAGACAAGAGGGATCCGGACGATCTTGAACTTCGGCCATACCCTGGGCCATGCCCTGGAAGCGGCGACCGGCTACGGTGCTGCCTACACCCATGGGGAGGCGATCGCGGTGGGGATGGCGGCGGCCACCCTGATCTCGCTCAGGCTGCGTCTGATTCCCGCCTCTTCAGCGGAGCGGCTTCTTCGCCTGATTCCTCATCTCGGATTGCCCATCGGGATTCGGGGGCCGAGGCCTGGGATCTCGGAGATCCTCAGGGCCATGTCGCATGACAAGAAATGGCAAGCGGGTCGAAACCGGTGGGTCTTGCCGACCGGGATCGGGCGGGTCCTGGTGCGGCGGGATGTTCCGGAGAGAATCATCCGGTCTGTGATTGAAGAGCTTAGAGCCGGCTTCAAAGCCGGCTCTTAAGGAGGTGGGGTGATCTTCTTCAGATCCGACGTTGATCCCCAGCGGGCCCGGCAGCTCCACCGGCTGGAGCGTGTGCTGGGAACCCGCTTCCGGCGGCTGTCGCTCCTGAACCGTTCCCTCATGCACCGCTCCTATCTGCAGACCGCCACGAAGCGGGGGGGCGGAGCGGTTTCGCTTCCTCCAGCGAAAGCCGCGAAGCAGGGGGCTGCGGCGGAGTCGGTCAAGGGGGACAACGAGACCCTGGAATTCCTCGGGGATGCGGTGGTGGGCCTGGTGGTTTCCGAGGAGCTGTACCGCCTCTATCCCCTCTCCGAGGTGGGTGATCTCGCGAAGGTGAAGGCCCAGGTGGTGAGCCGGGCCACGTTGGGGGAGGTGGCTGAATCGATGGGGCTCGACCAGTGGATCCTGCTGGGCCCGGCGGAGGTGGCGCGGGGCGAGGGGCGGCGCACCTCGGTGATCGGCTCCGCCTTGGAAGCGGTGCTGGGGGCCCTATACCTGGATCGGGGGATGGAGCCTGTGGCGCGGGTCATCCGGCGTCTCTTCCGTCACCAGATCGAGGCGGTGGAGACGGGGCAGCTCGCGTCCGATTACAAATCCCTTCTTCAGGAGTATGCCCTGAGGTATTTCAAGTCCACGCCGGACTATCGGGTCGTCGGGGAAAGCGGCCCGAGCCACCGGCGCCGCTTCCATGTGAGCGTCGGTTGGCACGGCAAGCTGTACGGGCAGGGGGCCGGCCCCAGCAAGAAGGCGGCCAGCCAGGAAGCGGCTCGGGCGGCGTTGGAGCGGCTGACCTGACCCCTCCATCCATAACCGCTTGACAGGGGCCTGTTCTTTCAGTACCATATCCTAATTTTCGGAACCGCCCGTCATTCAAAGAGGTAGGAGGCCCGAGCATGCCTGAGACAAAGCCGTCTGCACCTTCCCCCGGTGAAGAGATCGGTCAGGTGATCAGCTTCTTTGCAGTTCCCAGCGCCGCGATTGTCGAGGTCAAGCGAGGTACCCTCAAGGTGGGCGACACCATCTGGATCCGAGGGCACACCACGGATCTGAAGCAGACGATCGACTCCATGCAGATCGAGCATCAGTCGCTTCAGGAGGCCAAGGTTGGACAGCAGGTTGGAATCAAGGTCGCATCCAGGGTCAGAAGGCACGACCTCGTCTACAAGATCTCATGAAGTGACCATTCGGCCCGCTCAACCGGCGGACGCCCCGGCGGTGATGAGCCTGGTCACCCGTATCCTGGCGGCGGAGTTTCCGGCCGATCAGTCCGCCTACGCCACGGATGATTTGGAGAAGATCGAGGAGTCGTACGCGGGGCCTTCCAGCACCTTCCTCGTCGCTGAAGAGGACCGTCGGATCGTGGGCAGTTGCGGCGTCAAGGCGGAGTCCGGCCAAACGGCGATCCTGCGCCGGCTCTTCGTGGATCCCCAGTGCCGTGGGCGCGGCGTAGGGATGAGCCTGCTGAAGCAGGCGCTCCAGTTTTGCCGGGGAAGGGGGTTCCGGGAGGTGGTGATCCGCACCTCGGCCCGGATGGAGCAGGCGATCCGCCTGTGCAAGTCCCTCGGATTCCTCGAGGATGGAAGATGGACGTTGGGATCTGCGACGCTCCTCCGGTTTCGTCTGAGGCTCACGTGAAAGAATCTCCATCCCAGGCCCAGCCGTCGGGCGGGTTGAAGATCCTGAAGGAATCAGAGATCCAGGATCGGCTTTACGGGCAATACCTGGGCAGAAAAAGGAAAGAGGCCCCGCTTGTCCAGCCTGCCGCCGGTTCCGCCCCCGAATGGACAGGTCGGGAGATCCTGGAGGGGGAGATGATGCGTCTGCGGACCGAGCTGATCTCTCTTCGGAAGGAGAGGGAGGATCTGCTCAGCCGATTGACCTCTCCCCAGGAATCCCGCTCAAGAGGGCCGATCCTCTCCCTGGCGAAATGGGTGGGCCTCAGCGTTCTCCTCGCGCTGCTGGGATACCCCTTGGGCGCCCGGATGATTCAGGCGGCTTCCCCGCCGATGGCGGAGCCGACCCCTTACACGGTTCAGGTGGCTGTCTACGACGTCAGACCGATGGCGGAAAGGATGCAGGAGTATCTCCAGGGATTGGGATATACCGCTTTTCTCTCCGGGCTGCCCAATCGCTACGGCAAGGTCCGTTACAGGATCTACGTCGGCCGGTTCGTGACCCGTGAGGAGGCCGAGCTGGAAAGGATCAGGCTGACCTCGGATCCCCGTTTCTCCGACGCCTTCGTTAAACTCCAGTAACTCCTCTTACTGGAGCTTCAGGGTTTTGACCTCTCCGTTCGCGTCCAGATCGACCTGATCCGTGCTCACCCGGACGACCTTGGCCCCTTCGATCGCCGAGCCCTCCTCGACGACCTGGTCGTTGATCAGGGCGATGG
>JACPXU010000067.1 GCA_016196375.1 Candidatus Omnitrophota bacterium
CCTTGCACATCGGGCAGCTCACCGCCCAGTTCACCTGGTACAGCATCAGGTAGACCAGGACGCCGGTCACCGAGACGTACAGCCAGAGGGGGAAGGTCCAGCGGGCGATCCGCTTGTGCTCCGCGAACCGGCTCTGGAGGGCGAGGGCGAGCGCCCGGATCGCCATCGGCACGATCAGGATCGCCAGCAGGGTGTGGGAGATGAGGATCGAGAAGTAGACCGGCCGGATCCAGCCCGCGCCGGGGAACCGGGTGGCCCCGTGCAGCCAGTGATAGGTGAGATAGGAGATCAGGAACAGGATCGAGGTGATGAAGGCCGCCACCATGCAGGCCCGGTGGGCCTGGATCTTCCGGCTCCGGATGAAGAGGAACCCCGCCGTCAGGAGGAGGGCGCTGGCGGCGTTGAGGGCGGCGTTCAAGGTCGGCAGGGCGTTAATGGACAAGTTGGCCCGCGTCCTTCAGGAGATGGTCCACCGCCTTCTGGTCGGTGGAGTCGTAGCTGCCCCGGATCCTCCCCTGCTGGTCCACCAGCGCGAACCGGACCGAGTGGGTGATCGGCTCGCCGGGGCCCTCCCCTTCAGCGTAGCTCAAACGGAATCCCCCCCGGACCAGCGACTCGATCGCGGCGGCGGATCCGGTGAGGAAATGCCACCGGCCCGGTTCCGCGCCGGCCCTTTTCGCGTAGCCGGCCAGGGCGGTAGGGGTGTCCCGCGCCGGGTCGACGCTGATCGAGACGAGCTGAACCGCCGCGGGGAGGCGGCCCTGCAGGGAGCGCATCCTCTCGGTGATCTGGGGGCAGCTCCCCGCGCAGGAGGTGAAGATGAAGTCGGCGACCCAGACCTTCCCCTTGAGCCTCCCGCTTTCGAAGGGGCGGCCGGTTTCATCGGTCAGGTGAAAGGCAGGGACGGAGGCGTCGCCCGAGGCGGGTGGCGGCTCTCCGAACACGATTCCAGAGAAGATCAAAAGGGAGGCCAGCCCCAGCAGGAAGAATGGGAAGATCGCCACCGCCCAGAGAGGGATGAGCCGCTCGAATTTCATGTGCATGTAGAAGAGAATGACCAGGGCCGCCTTGATCGAGGAGATGAAGAGGATGAGGAGGACCGCGTGCGTCTTGGAGATCGGCAGGATGGAGATGAAGGTCCCTGCGGCCAACAGGGCGATCAGCCAGACCCAGATGAGGAGATATTTCCCGTAGCTCATATCAGGTAGAGGAGCGGAAAGAGAAAGATCCAGACCAGATCCACGAAGTGCCAGTAGAGCCCTGAGATCTCCACGATGTGCCCCTTGGCCCGAAGGAAATCGGGGCGGAAGGTCAGGCTCAAAACCCAGAGGTTGGCGATCACCCCGGCCAGCACGTGAATGCCGTGGAAGCCGGTCAGGGTGAAGTAGCAGTCCCAGAAGAGGGCCGTCCCCGGGAAATGGCCGTGGGCGAACTTCAGCGAGTACTCGTAACCCTTGACCCCGAGGAAGGCGGATCCCAGCAGGATCGTCAGGGTCAAGAAGAGCCGCAGCCGCTTGACGTCCTGGTGATGGACCGCGGCCACCCCCATCGCCATCGTCATCG
This sequence comes from Candidatus Omnitrophota bacterium, assembly GCA_016196375.1. Taxonomy (GTDB): domain Bacteria; phylum Omnitrophota; class Gorgyraeia; order 1-14-0-20-64-10; family 1-14-0-20-64-10; genus JACPXU01. Next base: position 1,564 of record JACPXU010000067.1, read on the forward strand.
AGCTGGAGAGGAGGATGAAGGTGTTGAGCGCGGCGATCGGGATGGAGAGCTCCTCCCCCGGATGCGGCCAGTGGGTGAGGCCCGCCCGCAGGACGATGGTGGCCCCGATCAGGCCGGCGAAGAACATCACCTCCGAGGCGAGGAACAGCCACATCCCCAGCTTCGCGGAGGGGATGCCGGTGGAGGTGGCTTGCCCGTTGTCGGCCCCGGCGCTCATAGGATCACCCGATCCAGCGTCATCGCGGCCACCAGGACCGGCAGGTAAACCAGCGACGCCAGGAACAGCCGGTGGGCCGCCTTGGGCGACCGGGCCCAGGCGGTGGCCAGGCCCACCCCAAGGAAGGCGACGCTGATGATCAGCGCCCCCGCGAAGTAGATCCAGCCGGCCAGCCCCAGCACCGAGGGAAGCAGGCTCACCGGCACCAGGGCGAGACAATAGAGGGAGATCTGCCGGCTGGTCGATCCCCCCTCCGGATCGAGCACCGGCAGCATCCGGAATCCGGCCCGGCTGTAATCCTCCCGATAGCTCCAGGCGATCGCCAGGAAATGGGGAAGCTGCCAGAGGAAGAGGACCACGAACAGCCAGGCCGATTCCAACCCGAGGGTCCCTCGCGCGCCGGCCCAGCCGATGAGCGGAGGGAGAGCCCCAGGGATCGCGCCGACCAGCGTGCACAGGGCGCTGCGGCGCTTGAGCGGCGTGTACAGGAACAGGTAGAGCCCTAAGGTCGCTGCCGCCAGGCCGGCGGCAAGAGGCGGGGCTCCCAGGAGCAGAAGGATCAGCCCCGTGATCGAAAGGATCACCCCGAAGGCGAGGGCCGACTGCGGGCTGATCCTCCCCGAGGGAAGGGGCCGCCCGCAGGTGCGCCGCATCCGGCCATCTTCGTTCCGCTCAAGATACTGGTTGAGGGCTCCGGCCCCTCCTCCCACCAGGGCGGTCCCAACGAGGACCGCGAGCAGCTTGGCCGTAGCCACGGCTCCGGCGGAGGCCAGCAGGAATCCGGCCAGGGTCATCAGGACCGCGAGAGAGGTGAGCCGAGGCTTGGTCAGCTCCCAATAGAGGGAGAGTCCCCAACGGGGAAAGGCCCTGCGGTAGGCGCGGACCGTCAGGACGGCGGCGGTCGCCAGCAGCAGGGCCCCCACCGCCACATGGGCGGTGGAGACAGGCACATTGCCCTTGAAGCAGAGAGTGGCCACCCCTAAGCCGATTTGAAGGAGGAGAAGCCAGGAGAGGAGGCGGCTCGTCCTGAAGACGAGGATCGTTGCTGCCGCCGCCCCGATCAGGTGGGCGATGACCAGCACGGGCTGCCAGCCGGCGTGCCGCAACAGGGCGCCGAGGATCAGCTGCCCGTAGAGGGCCAGGGTGGTCCAAAGGAGCAGCAGTCTTGGTGGGGTCAGACCCCGCGGGGTCTGACCCCATCTCGGAGCGGTGACCTCGGCCAGCACCGCCAGGGTCATGAAGAAGGTCTGCCCCAGGCAGGCGTGAGCGACGGAGACCGGAAGAGGGAGCTGCCAGAGGACCGTCAAGCCCCCTAAGATTCCTTGGAGGACCACCAGCCCGAAGGCCGCGATGGCCAGCCGCCGGACCGGCCGCCGCTTTTCCGCCATTAAGATCCATAGAGTGAGGATCAGGGTGAACAGCCCCACCGTGGCGGCGATCAGACGATGGGTGTGCTCGAACCGGATCCCTCCCACCATCGGCGGGAACAGCGTCCCATAGGAGAGAGGCCAGTCCGGGACCGCCAGCCCGGAGCCGGTGGAGGTGACCAGCCCGCCGGCGATCACCAGCAGGAAGGCGGCGAAAGTGGTCAGGACAACGAGTCTATGCATGGTCGAGCCACTCCATCAATCCTCCTCCGTCTGAAGCTGCCAGTCCCGTTCCCTTCCCGGGACCGAGAATTCGTACGGCCCGCGAAGGACCACCGGGGTCTTGGCGAAGTTCCCATGGGGCGGCGGCGAGGGGGTCTCCCACTCCAGCGTCGTCGCCTCCCACGGGTTCTCGCCCGCCTTCTTGCCCCTGAAGAGGCTGTAGAGGAAGTTGAAGGCGAAGAGGAGCTGGCTTGCCATCAGGCAGAAGGCGGCCATGCTCATCATCCGGTTCAGGCCGGCGAAGTGGACCAGCCCCGGGTATTGGGTGTAGTCGTAGATCCGGCGGGGCATCCCCCCCAGCCCGAGGGAGAACATCGGGAACATGACGCAGTTGAAGAAGAGGAAGGTCAGCCAGAAATGAATCTTGCCCCACGGCTCGTTCATCCTGCGGCCGAACATCTTCGGGAACCAGAAGGTGATCCCGGCGAAGGCCCCGAAGAGGGAGCCGCCGAACAGGACGTAGTGGATGTGCCCCACCACGAAGTAGGTGTCGTGGAAGTACATGTCCACCGGGGTGGAGGCGAGGAAGATGCCGGTCAGCCCCCCGATGATGAACATCGAGATGAAGCCGAGGGCATGGAGCATCGGCGTCGTGAGGCGGATCGAGCCCCTCCAGAGGGTTCCCAGCCAGCTGAACACCTTCACCCCCGTCGGCACCGCCACCACCATGGTGGAGATCATGAAGGTGGTTCCGAGGGTGGGGTTCATCCCGCTCTGGAACATGTGGTGCGCCCAGACGAGGAACCCGACCGCCCCGATCGCCACGGCGGAGTAGGCGATCGCGTGATAGCCGAAGATCGGCTTCCGGGAGAAGGTGGGCAGGATGTCGGAGACGAATCCCATGGCGGGGAGGATCATGATGTAGACCGCCGGATGGGAGTAGAACCAGAACAGGTGCTGCCAGAGGATCGCCTGGCCGCCGGCGTGGGGGAGGAGGTTCCCGTCGACGATCATCCCGGCCGGCAGGAAGAAGCTGGTGCCCAGCGACCGGTCCAGGAGGAGCAGGATCATCGCCGCCGCCAGCACCGGTGTGGCCAGCAGGGTCAGGACCGCCGTGGTGAAGAGGGCCCAGATCGAGATCGGCAGGCGATGGAAGCTCATCCCGGGCGCCCGATGGTTGATGACCGTGGCGACGTAATTGACCGCCCCGAGGATCGAGGAGAATCCGAGCACGACGACGCCGGCCGCCCAGAGGGTCTGGCCCGGCCCCATCGTCTCCTTGAGGCCGCTCAACGGGGGATACGCGGTCCAGCCGGAGGCGGCGGCCCCTCCCTCCACGAAGAACCCGGCCAGCACCGTGGCGGCGGCGATCGGGAAGAGCCAGTAGGAGAGCATGTTGAGCCGGGGGAAGGCCATGTCGGGGGCCCCTACCTTAAGCGGGATCAGGTAGTTGCCGAAGGCCCCCGCCAGGATAGGGATCACCCCGAAGAAGATCATCACGGAGCCGTGCATGGTGAAGAGCATGTTGTAATACTCCGGCACCATCACCCCTCCCGGCATCCCCGCCGGGGCGACTTTCTCCATCCAGGGCAGCGCCGCCCCCGGCCAGCCCAGCTGCCAGCGCATCAGCATGGCGAGGAGCCCCCCGAAGGCCATGAAGATCAGGGAGGAGAAGAGGAACTGGATGCCGATGATCTTGTGGTCGGTGGAGAAGATGTATTTCCGAACGAAGCCGAGTCTCTTATGCTCACTCATTGGCCTTGGTCTCCGTCAGCCATTTCTGAAACTGCTCCTCCGGTTCCGTCGTCACGTACCCCCGCATCCGGTAATGGCCCAGCCCGCACAGCTCCGCGCACCGGAGCTCGTATTCCCCCGCCTTCGTCGGCTCCAGCCAGACCTGGGTGGGCAGGCCCGGCACCGCGTCCTGCTTGATCCGGAACTGCGGCACGAAGAAGCTGTGGATCACATCCTTGGACCGGATCCGGACCAGAGCCGGCCTTCCGACGGGGAGATGGAGCTGGTTGATCGTGGTGATGTCGTCCGAGGTGTCGAACTGGCCGTCGGGGCCGGGGTACCGGACGTTCCAGGCGAACTGCTCCGCCAGCACCTCGACCTGGATCATGCCCGGCGTGATCGGCCGGGGGGATCGGATCTGGGCCCAGACCTTCTGCGAGGCCACCGTCAGCAGCAGAAGGATCACCGCCGGGACGACGGTCCAGACCACCTCCACCATCGCGTTCCCGTGCACGTAGGCCGCCTTCTGCCCGCCGCGCGAATGATACTTCAGCACGAAGAGAAGGAGGCACCCCTGGACCAGGAAGAAGAAGAACCCGGTGATCCAAAGGATTATCCAGAAAAGCCGGTCCACCTCCGGCGCGATGGTCGACGCCCCTTCCGGAAGCAGCATTATTTCTTGAAGCTGAAGCTGACCTGTTTCGTTTCCCCGTCGGCGACGGTGACCGACTGGGTCTGGGCGCCCAGCTTCTCGTGCCAGGCCTCCACCGTGTAGGTCCCGGCCGGGAGATTCTTCAGGGTGAAGGAGCCGTCCTCGGCGGTCACCCCGAAGAAGGGGTGATCCAGCACGTGCCCGTAGGCCCCCATCCAGGGGTGGACGTTGCACTTGAAGGGGACCGCCATCTCCGGCTTGTCGAAGCTCTTCCGGGTCTTCATCCCCTTCATCGGCTGGGCGATGTTGAACCTCTTGTTCTCCTTCGGCTGGACGTTGATGTTGTGGAGGGTGGCGTCGCTGTTCAAGATCTCCAGCGGCTGGCCCACCTGAATCCCGAAGACATGGGGATGGTACTGGCATCCCTGCTGGTCAATCACCACCGGCGTCGTCGGGGGAGGGAAGGTCTTCCCCGCCAGGCCATCCTTCACGTAGACGAAGACGTTCTGCAGGGCCCCGTTGTTCGCCACCAGGTCTTCGCTCAAGGCCGCCTCCTTGTGCTGGGCCAGGCAGACCGGGTCGGCGGCCATCTTGATCTTCTCCCGCGCCGGGGCCGATCCTGAAAAGGTTACCTTCCCGCTGATCGCGGCCGTGCCGGCGGCCCCCTTCGCCTCCACAGCCGTTCCCGCCGCCATCGCGCGTGACGGGTGGCAGGTAACGAGTGACAGGAAAACCACTGCTGCAAAAAGCCGAACGGTGAAATGCCTCATCTGAACCTCCGTTTATGGCCGGTCATTTTAGGACTAGATCCACCCAGTTCGAATTCGCCCGGCGGCGCCCCTGCTCGCCGTTGCCGCCGTTCCAGACCGCGACGCCGATCAGGGTCGGCCTTGAGGGACTCAGCGCCGCACCCCCTGGGATCGCCGGCGCCAGCGGCCGCTTGATCAACAGGATCCACTGCCCCTCGGCGTAGGAGGCCTTCGACTCCAGGACGGCCCCTCCCTCCGGCGCTCCGGCGGCCTGGGCGAAATCCTTCAGCACCGCCTCATAGGCCGGCGCTTGAATCGCCTGCCATAGGGAGAGGTCCAGCGCCGGCGCCTCCGGAGTGGCCGGCCAGCTCCTGAGAGATCCGATCTTCGGTTTCAGGCGGCGGTCCGGAATCAGGGCCAGCGCTGCGGCGTCCGGCGGAGATTCGCGGCTTTCGTTGGGATCGTTCCAGGCCAGGCGGAACAGGATCTCCTTCTCATTGTACAACGCCTGCACCGAGATTCCAGCAACCGAGGTCGGCTGGATCTCCCCCTCCCGGTAGAGATTGCTGCTCAGGCGAAGGGTCGTCGCCGGGGCCGCCCCCCAGGCCGGGTCGTCGGGGCCGGAGGGCAGGGGCGCCGGCCCCTTCACTCCCTCGATCACCCTCTGGAAATTCGGCTTCTCCTGGATCGAGCGGATGTAGGTGGCCAGGGCCCAGGCATCTTCCGGCGAGGAGAGGGCGTCCGCGTAGGAGGGCATCGGGGTTCCGTCGATGCCGGTCATCATCCGGGCGACGATATCCTTGACCGAGGAGCCGCCCCGATAGGCGGAGCCGTGGGTCAGGTCCGCCGGCCGGATCGGGCGGCCCCAGTTGTCCACCAGGGTGGGGGCCGACGGGCCGTCGCCGCGGCCCGCGGTTCCGTGGCAGGCGGCGCAGCCGAGCTGCCCGTACAACTCCTTGCCCCGCTCGACGGTCGCCTTCTTCGGGCCGGGATCGGTCCCGAGATTCACCGGCTCCGGCTTCTGGTCGTTGAAGGCGGTGGAGAGGGACTTCACGTAGTAGACGAGCTGCCAGCGGATCTCCTCCGGGAGGCGCTGGAAATCGGGCATGCGGCTGCCGGCGAGGCCGGTGGAGATCGTGCGGAACAGGTCCTCGTCGGTCGGCGGGGTTCCGCTGCCGGTGGTCCGGAACTTGAAGACCCCTTCCGACAACTTGCGGGGCATCGGGGACATCCGCTTGGCGTCCAGCCCGTCACCGGCCCCGGTCGGCCCGTGGCAGCGGGCGCAGTTGGATTCATACGCCGCTTTCCCGACGGCCGGATCCGGCGTCGGCTTGGGGGCGGCCGCCCCGAGCAGCCCGATCACCGCGAGGCCGAACAGAAGCCGTTTCATCTTGATCACCTTCCGGAAAGGGACGGGATGCATGGGAAGATTCACATTGTAGCCAATGGGGCCGGCGCTTTCAAGCCTCCATCGGCTGGGGAGCAGGTTAGTGCAGGAGGGGCAGTTGGATGAGGAGCAGGAGGAACGCCAGGACCAGGGTCGGCACGGCGACGGCGAGGCCCGGCCCCAGCCATTGGCCGAACCGGACCGGGCGCTTCTCTTTCTCCAGCATGCCGATGGCGACGATGTTGGCGGTGGAGCCGATCATCGTGGCGTTGCCCCCCAGGGTCCCGCCGAACAGCAGCCCCCACCAGAGGGGGGCTACGGTGAGCCCCGAGGCCCCGAGGTCGGCCACGATCGGGATGAAGGTGGCCACGACGAGGATGTTGTCGAGGAAGGCGGTGAGGACCGCGGAGATCCCCAGGATCAGCGCCAGCATCCCCACCTGGCTCGTGCCGGCCAGCGCCCTCAAGCCCTCCGCGATCCGGTCCGTGACCCCCACGTAGCGGAGCGTCCCCACCGAGGCGAAGAGGAGGATGAAGAAGGCCAGGGTCCACCAATCGACCCGCCTCTCCACCAGGTCGCGGGCCTTCTCCCCCTCGATCAGCAGGGCGATTCCGGCCATCAGGAACGGCACCCCCAGCAGGAGGGTGTTCTTCGGCAGGGAGAGGATCTGCTCCGCCTGGTGATGGAGGATCAGCCCCAGGATCGTGGCCCCGAAAAGAAGCCCGGCCGTCCGGAACTCCCTTCGGCTCACCCGCTCCACCTCGATCGCCTCCTGCCGGCTCCTCCGGATGCCATCGGCCAGCTCCCTGAGCGGCCGCCGGAAATAGAGGAAGCAGATCCCGATGGTGAGGACCAGGTTGGCCAGGGCCACCGGCGTCGCCCACCGGAGGAAGTCGGTGAAGCTTAAACCGGCCCGGAGGGCGATCAGCACCCCGATCGGGTTCCCCACGACGGTGGCGCTGGATCCGATGTTGGTGGCGAGGACGATCATGATGATGAAGGGGAGCGGGTCCAGCTTGAGCCGGCGCGTCAGGTGGAGGGTGAGCGACGTCATGAACAGGATCGAGGTCACCTCATCCACCAGGGCGGCGGAGAGCATGGAGAGGGCCATCATCGAGCCGAAGAGGAGGTACGGGGTCCGCTCCACCGAGACGAGCAGCCGCTCCAGCAGGACCTCGAAGAATTTCCTCTGCTCCAGGAAGCCGATCACGATCATCATCGCCACGAGGAACAGGATGATCTCCACGTTGGCGAACTCGATCATGTGCGGGATGTCGATCACCCGGAAGGCGAGGAGGGCCGTCATCCCGAGCAGGGCGAAGGCGAGGCGGAAGGGCCAGTAGAAGAGGGTCCCGAGGATGAAGCTGGCGAAGATGGCGACGGCGAAGACCTGGAGCCCGGTGAGCTTGACCGCGCAGGAGACGCCGATGATCGTGGCCAGGAGCCCCAAGAACCAGGGGAAAGTTCTCATGGGGTCAGACCCTGGAGGGTCTGACCCTCACCGATTTCGTCGAGGAGGATCGTCGCCCGGTTGTGGTGCACCTCCAGGAACCCGGACCCGGTGGAGTGGAGGGTCCTTGGGGTGCCGCCGGGATCCCGGCAGATGATCTTGCCCGGCGTCAGGGTCGCGACCAAGGGGGCGTGGTTCGCCAGGACTCCCAGATACCCCGCGGCCGCCGGGGCGATGAGGGAGATCACCTCCGCCGAGAAGACGGTCTTCTCCGGCGTCAGGATCTCCAGGGCGAAGCCTTTGTCGGCCATCTGGGTCTAGCTCTTCGCCCCCACCGCCTGGAGCTTCTCCGCTTCGGCCATCGCCTCCTCGATTCCGCCGCGCAGGTAGAAGGCCTGCTCCGGCAAGGCGTCCAGCTCCCCCTCGATGATCCTCTTGAATCCGCGGATCGTGTCGGCCAGCTTCACGTATCGGCCGGGCCGGCCGGTGAAGGCCTCCGCCACGAAGAACGGCTGGGAGAGGAACCGCTGGATCTTCCGGGCGCGGGCCACGATGAGCTTGTCCTCCTCGGAGAGCTCGTCCACCCCCAGGATCGCGATGATGTCCCTCAAGTCCTTGTACCGCTGGAGGATCCGCTGCACCGCCCGGGCCGTCGCGTAATGCTCCTCCCCGACGATCTTCGGGTCCAGGATCCGGGAGGTGGACTCCAGCGGGTCCACCGCCGGGTAGATCCCCAGCTCCGCGATCTGCCGGGAGAGAACGGTGGTGGCGTCCAGGTGCGAGAAGGTGGTGGCCGGGGCCGGGTCGGTCAGGTCATCCGCCGGCACGTAGATCGCCTGCACCGAGGTGATCGAGCCGCGCCTGGTGGAGGTGATCCGTTCCTGCAGTTGGGCCATCTCGGTGGCGAGGTTCGGCTGGTAGCCGACGGCCGAGGGCATCCTCCCCAGGAGGGTGGAGACCTCCGAGCCGGCCTGAACGAACC
>JACPXU010000068.1 GCA_016196375.1 Candidatus Omnitrophota bacterium
ATTTGGTGGAAAGGCCGCCGCCCACCCTCACGTCGAACCCCGCCTGGGCCTGGGCCGAGCCGGCCCCGCCCCGCTCGATCCCGACGAAGCTGACGCAGTGGATCTCCGGCTGAGGGCACTGGTCCCGGCAGGCTGCGATCGAGACCTTGTACTTCCTCGGCATGTTGGCGAACTCCTGATTCCCCAGGAAGAAGTCGCTCACCTCCCGAAGCACCGGGCCGGCGTCGAACAGCTCCCGGGCATCCACCCCCGCCACCGGGCAGCCGACCACGTTGCGCATGATGTCGCCGCAGGCGCCGAGGGTGGAGATGCCGGCCGCCTGAAGCTGCTCAAGGATCGCCGGGGCGTCCTCCACCTTGATCCAGTGAAGCTGGATGTCCTGGCGGGTGGTGATGTCGGCGAAATCCTTGTTCCGCTCGACGGCGATCTTGGCGATCAGCCGGAGCTGCTCCGAGCGCAAGGCGCCGCCGGGGATCTTGAGCCGCAGCATGAAGAAGCCGGGCTCCCTCCGGTGGGTGTAGAGCCCGTACCACTTAGCCAGGAATTTGTCGTCTTCCGTGAGCGAGGTGAAGCCCTCTCTCGCCGCGGCATCGATCTTCTCACGGATCAGGAATGGGTTCCCAATCCCGGCCTTGAGGGCTTCCTGGGGGGTAGGCACTACACCAGTTTATTCGTCGGCTTGCGCGGAGGATCGTTGGTGGGCCGGGGGGTCACCTTGGCGTTCCCCTTGAAGCCGGGGGAGAGATCCTTGTTGACCTTGGCGAATTCGGCGTCGTAATCCTCCGATTCCACGATGGCGCCGATCGGGCAGACAGGCAGGCACGCCCCGCAGGTGATGCAGATCTCGGGGTCGATGACCATGAACTTCTCCCCCTTGTGGTCCCCCGGATAGATGCAGTCCACGGGACAAACCTCAACGCAGGCCGCATACTGCTCACCCAGGCATTTGCCGGTAATCACATAGGACATTTTATACCTCCACCTCGATGTCAGAACCGCTGACCTGAACCTTGTAGGAAGCCAGATCCCCCGCCGCCGGCGGCGTCAGCGCCGCGCCGGTCTTGACGTTGAAGCGGGCCCCGTGCCAGGGACACTCCACCTGATCGGCCTCGATCATCCCCTCCGCCAGCGGCCCCCCCACGTGGGTGCAGGTGTTGTCGACGGCGTAGAAGGAGCCCTCCACGTTAAAGAGGGCGATCGAATGGCCCTCCACCTCCACCTGCTTGGCGCCGCCGGGCGGGATCTCTCCTGTGGTAGCAACCTTGATGAATTTCCCCATCGTCAGACTCCTTTGAACAGTGTTCTGCAACCTGACTTTTTTGTCAACAGTTTTCGACCCAATGGGTCGGCAGATGCGGCCTGGGCCGAAGCCACAGATGGGTCGTGCCGAGGAAGACAGCCCCCACGAGCCCCAGAGAGGCGAGGTTCCCTCCGAACCCGGGCCACAAGCTCCAGAGGGCGGCGCCGAACAGGTTCGCCAGGCTCACCGGGAGCAGCACCTTCCAGGCGAAACCCATCAGCTGGTCAATCCGGAACCGGGGCCAGGTGCCCCGGATCCAAATCATTGCGAAGATCATGAGGAAGGTCTTGGCCCCCATCCAGATCCAATCCGGCAGCAGACCCGGCCCGTCCCATCCGCCGAGGAACAGGACCGCGAGGAGCGCCGAGATGGCCAGGGCGCTCAGGAACTCCGCCATGTAGAAGAGGGCGAACTTCATGCCGCTGTACTCGGTATGGAAACCGGCCACGATCTCCGACTCCGCCTCCGGCAGGTCGAAGGGGGTCCGGTTGACCTCCGCCAGGCCGGCCACCATGACGAGAAGGAACCCGAAGAATCCCCAGGGGGTGAAGAGGAACCACTGGAAGCCCTCCTGCGCCCGGACGATCTCGACCAGATTCAGCGACCCGACGATCATCGGGACCACCGCCAGGGAGATGACGAGCGGGACCTCGTAGGCGATCAGCTGGGCCGCGGTCCGGACCGCCCCCAGCAGGGAGAACTTGTTCCGGGAGCCCCAGCCGGCCATGAAGATCGCCAATGTCTCGGTGGCGCCGACGGCGACGAAGAACAGGAGCCCCGTGGCAAGCGGAGCGGCCACCAGGTTCCTGCCGAAGGGGAGCACCGTGAACAGGACCAGGGCCGGGACCACGATCAGGATCGGGGCCAGGAGATGGCAAAACCGGTCCGCCCCCTCAGGGACGAGATCCTCCTTCGTCAGCATCTTGATCCCGTCGGCCACCGGCTGGAGCAGCCCGTACGGGCCGACCCGGTTCGGCCCGAACCGATCCTGGATCCGGGCGATCACCTTCCGCTCGAGCCAAGTGAGATACATCATCCCCACCGGCGCCAGGACCAGGATCAGGACCATCGGGATCGCCAGTTGGACGAGCGTAAGCAGCCAACCAGGCATCAATCTTCCCACTCGAGAGCCCCCTCCTGCCAAGCGTAGATCAGGCCCAGCCCGAGAACACCCAAGAAAACCCCCATCGCCACGAGGCCGGCGATCCCCGCCTGCTTGAAGATCACCGCCCAGGGAAAAAGGAACAGCGCCTCGACGTCGAACACCACGAACAGGATCGCGAACACGTAGTACTGGATTCGAAATTGGACCCAGGCATCCCCGATGGTTTCCATCCCGCACTCGTACGGCTCGCCCTTAGTCGGACCCGG
>JACPXU010000069.1 GCA_016196375.1 Candidatus Omnitrophota bacterium
CGCCTGCTCGAAGGAGAGCCCGCCTACTCCCATCAGGATATCAATCCGGTTCGGCTCGATTCCAATCTGATAGACGAGGTTGGGATTCGTCAGGTTTTCAATGGTCAAACCCTTGACCGGGGCGCCGAATCGCTTGAGGGCATGATAGGCGGGCGGAGTTTAAGGATCGCAGAAGATCTTCGAAGTCTTTGTTGACGGCCATGGCGGGGATTCCAACGAGGCAGATCAAGTACCATTTCCCAAGCAGCTTCGAACCGGCCTTGAACGCCGACCTTCTTCCAAAAGGCCAGGTCGAAGCTCCGGTCCGCAGATTTTCTCTCAACGATCCGACTCATGATCACCGGTTTCCTTCTGCGCGGCATATGCTCAGTATATCATCCATCCCCATCAGCCATCCGCACAAGATTCGTGGTAGCCCCGCCCCTGTTTAGATTTTTCCTCGGAGGAGGGCTTGCTTGACCTCAGCGATGGCTCGGGTGACATGGATCCCCCGGGGGCAGGCCTCCACGCAGTTGAAGACGGTGCGGCAGCGCCAGACCCCTTCGTTCTGGTTCAAGACCTCAAGGCGCTCCTCCTTGCCGGCGTCCCGGCTGTCGAACAGGAACCGGTGGGCCTGGACGATTGAAGCCGGCCCGATGTAGTCGGGGTTGGACCAGAAGGAGGGGCAGCTCGTCGTGCAGGCGCCGCAGAGGATGCATTTGGTGGTCTCGTCGAACCGCTCACGCTCGGCCGGAGACTGGAGCCGCTCCTTCTCCGGGGCCGGTTCCCCCTCGATCAGGTAGGGGCGGATCTTCCGGTACTTGGCGAAGAACCCCTCCATGTCCACGATCAGATCCTTGATCACCTTGAAGCCGAGCATCGGCTCGATGGTGATCGGCTGCTTCAGGTTCTTCACCAGCACCTTGCAGGCGAGCCGATTCCGGCCGTTGATCCGCATCGCGTCGGAGCCGCAGATCCCGTGGGCGCAGGAGCGCCTGAGGCTGAGCGACCCGTCGAGCCGGCCCTTGATCGCCTCCAAGCCGTCCAGGACCCGGTCGGTCGGCTCCAGCTCCACCTGATACGACCCCCAGTGGGGCTTCGCGTCCCGCTCCGGACTGAACCGCAGAACCCTAAAAGTCACCTGCATATGCCACCCAAACCTATTGGGGTCAGACCCTCTGGGGTCTGACCCCGTTTGGTCCTCAGTATTTCCGCTCCTGGGGCTGGAACCGGGTGATCACCACCGGCTTCAATTTTAACTCAATCCGGTCCCCTTTTCGATAGGCCAGCGTGTGCTTGAGCCAGTTGGCGTCGTCCCGCTTCGGGAAATCCTCCCGGCAGTGGGCGCCCCGGGACTCGGCCCGGGCGAGGGCGCCGGTGACCGTGACCTCGGCCAGATCCAGCAGGCACCCCAGCTCGAAGGCGTCGAGGAGCTCGGTGTTGAAGATCGCGCCGGCGTCCTGGAGCCGGACCTCCCCGTATCGCTCCTTCAAGCCGCGGAGGATGCCCAGCATCTCCTTGAGGCTCCCCTCGGTCCGGAAGACCGAGGCCCTGTCCATCATCTCGGCCTGAAGCTCCGCCCGGATCCGGGCCACTGTCTCGCCGCCCCGGCCGGATCGAAGGCGCTCGATCCTGGAGCGGCTCATCCCCTCCGGATCATCGGGGAGCGGGGGGAGGGCCGCCCTCTTCACGTGCTCCCTCAGGGCCTTGCCGCCCCGCCGGCCGAAGACGATGATGTCCACCAGGGAATTGGTCCCGAGCCGGTTCGCCCCATGGACCGAGACGCAGGCGCATTCGCCGGCGGCGTAGAGGCCGGGGACCACGGTGCCGGTCTCGTCCGCCGTCACTTCGGCGTCGGAGTTGGTCGGGATCCCTCCCATGGCGTAATGGGCCGTCGGCTGGATCGGGACCGGCTGCTTCGCCGGGTCGATCCCGAGATAGGTCTCGACGAAATCGGTGATGTCCGGCAGCTTCTCGCGGATCACCTTGGGGTCAAGGTGGGTCAGGTCCAGGTGGACGTAATCCTTTCCCCCGATCCCCCGCCCTTCCCGGATCTCCTTGTAGATCGCCCGGCTCACCATGTCGCGCGGGGCCAGGTCCTTCAGCGTCGGGGCGTACCGCTCCATGAACCGCTCCCCGGAATCGTTCCGGAGGATCCCCCCCTCGCCGCGGGCCGCCTCCGTGATCAGGATCCCCATCTTGTAGATCCCGGTCGGGTGGAATTGGAAGAACTCCATGTCCTGGAGCGGGACCCCCCGCCGGTAGACCACCGCCATCCCGTCGCCGGTCAGGGTGAGGGCGTTGGAGGTGATCTTGTACATCCGGCCGCAGCCGCCCGTGGCGAACAGGACGGCCTTCGCGTGGAACGTGTGAAGCTCCCCGGTCGCGATGCCTCTGGTGCACAGGTTGATGCCGATACAAATACAGGGTTTAGTCCTGGATCAGCGGTATCAACAATTGATGCAGCTGTTGCGTTGTGCGCTGCAAATAATGATGATAAAATTATTGTTCTTCCTGGACACTCTGAAACCCTCGCTGCTGTTATTACAGTAGATGTGGCCGGCATTAGCATTATAGGA
>JACPXU010000070.1 GCA_016196375.1 Candidatus Omnitrophota bacterium
CAAATGGTCCAGGCCGTCTCGGAGCAAAACAGCTTGGCCATCGCCGCCTCGATCCGGATATCGATGTCGCCCCGGTCGGCCCAGGCGGAGGCGAGCCAAACCACTGACTCCATCGCGAACAGGTGGGAGGCCATCCAGGCCAGCTTCGAGGCGATCGCCTCGTGCCGGCCGATCGGCCCGCCCCACTGCTTGCGCTCAAGGGCCCACTCCCGCGAGATCTGCAGGCACCGCTTGGCCGCCCCGATGCAGCCGGCCGGCAGGGTGAGCCGCCCGGTGTTCAGCGTCATCAGGGCCAGCTTCAATCCCCTCCCCAGCCCCCAGAGGATATTCTCCTTCGGGACCTTGACGTTGTTGAAGGTGAGGAGCCCGTTCTGGATCCCCTTCAGGCCCATGAAGCTGCACCGGTGGGCCACTTCCACCCCGGGCATGCTCCGCTCCACGATGAAGGCGGTGATCTGCTTGCGCGGCTTGCCGCCGATCACCCGCTGCGGGGTCTGGGCCATCACCACCAGCACGTTGGCCACCGGCCCGTTGGTGCACCAGAGCTTCTGCCCGTTCAGCAGATAGTAGGCGCCCCCCTCCACCGGGGTGGCGGTGGTGGCCATCTTGGCCGGGTCGGAACCGACGTCGATCTCGGTGAGGGCGAAGGCGGAGACCTCCCCCTTGGCCAGCCGCGGCAGGTACTTCCTCTTCTGCTCCTCGGTGCCGAACATCTTCAACGGCTGCGGCACCCCGATCGACTGGTGGGCGGAGAGCCAGACCGAGGTGGATCCGCAGACGCTGCCGACCAGCGCGATCGCCCGGTTGTAGTTCACCTGAGAGAGGCCCAGCCCGCCGTACTCCTTCGGGATCTTCATCCCGAAGCAGCCCATCTGGGCCAGCCCATGGATCACCTCCGGCGGCATCTCCCCTGTCCGGTCAATCTGGTCCGGGTCCACCTTCTCCTTGAGGAAGGCCTCGAGCTCCGCGCAGAAGGCGTCCCCGATCCGGCGGTCATCCTCGGACTGGACCGAGTAAGGAAAGAGAAGCGGGGTGAGGACCCGGCCGAGGAACAGCTGGCCGGCGAAGGTGGGACGTTCCCACTTGGCCTCCCGGGCCGCCTCGATCACCTCGAGCGCCTCCGGGCCGCCCGGCATCGTTCGGGACGGTTCAGGCTCAGACATGGGTGGAGGCATTATAGCACCCCGCCGCAGGCCCGGGTCATGGATAGAGCCGCCGGACCTTCCAGCGGCTCCCCTGCCTGACGTAGAGCTGGCGCTCGTGCAGCCGGAAGGGCCGCCTCCGCCAGAACTCGATCCGGTCCGGAACCACCCGCAGCCCGGCCCAGTCCGGCGGCCGCGGGACAGGCCGGCCGGCGAATCGCCTGGCGTATCGGGCGAAGCGGGCAAGGAGGAGCGTCCGGCGGGAGAGGGGCTTCGACTGCAGCGACGACCAGGCGGCGATCTGACTTTCACGCGGGCGGGTGGCCCAGTAGGCGTCGGCCTCCCGCCGAGAAATCGGCTTCACCCCCCCCTCCACAATCACCTGCGCCTCCAGCGGCTCCCAGTAGAAGCAGAGGGCTGCTCTCGGATTGGCCGCCAGCTCTCTCCCTTTGCGGCTGCGCAGGTTCGTGTAGAAGGCAAAGCCGCGCGCGTCTACCTCCTTCAACAGAACGGTCCGGACGGAGGGCCGGCCCTGCGGGTCGGCGGTGGCCAGGATCATGGCCGCCGGCTCCCGCAGGCCGGTTTTCTTGGCGCGGCTCAGCAGCCGCTGGAAACGCGGCAGGGGGTTATTTCTTCGTGTCACAACCCTTGCTTTGGCAGGGGCAGCACTTGACCAGCGAGAGCAGCTTCAGCGCTCCGGCAACCCCGATCAGGATGTAGACCAGCTTCGCCGGGCCGGTCATCGGGCCCAGGAGCTTGGCCACAAGATCAACATTGAACAGGGCCAACAGCCCCCAGTTCAACGCCCCCACGCCGACCAAAACGCCGACCACCTTGCAGATGACGCATGACTTTTCGCTTGTCATTTTGCACCTCCTGGATAGAGAATCATTTTACCACGTGATCCTGACCCTTCTCAAACCGAAGCGCCCCCGAGTTGATGCAGTAGCGCATGCCGGTGGGGGCCGGGCCGTCCTCGAACAGGTGCCCGAGGTGGCCGCCGCAGCGGGGGCAGTGGACCTCGGTCCGCCGCATCAGCCAGCCGTTGTCCTGCTCCGTCTCGACCGCTCCGGGGGAGAGGGGCTTCGAGAAGCTCGGCCAGCCGGTCCCGGAGTCGAACTTCGCGTCGGAGCCGAACAGCTCCTTGCCGCAGCCGGCGCACCGGTAAACCCCGCTCTCCTTCGTCTTCCAGTAGGCCCCGGAGAAGGGGGGCTCCGTCCCCTTCTTCCTGAGGATCTTGAATTGTTCCGGGGTCAGCTCCTTGCTCCACTCCGCTTCCGTCTTGACCACCTTGTCAGCCATTGTCGAAGACTCCTCATGCTTCGGCTGGTCCGGGCCAGAAGAGGGACCCATCCCCACGATGGCCAGCCACCCCACCCCAAGCCAAATCCCCAGCCGAAGCCGCCGGCCAGCGGCCGGTGGTGAGGCCTCCTCCAGCCGAAGCCGCCGGCTCACTTCAGGATCCCCTTGAGGGTGTCGACGGCATCCTTCGCCCCCTCGAACGCCCCGGAGACAACTCCGGTGGCCCCCTTCACCACCTGGTTGGCATCGATCGCCAGCGGGCCCAGCTCGAAACTGGACAACCGGCCGATGGCGGTGGAAACGAGGCAGCGGGTGATGATCAGGCTGGCCAGCACGTTCAGGTCGGTGACGTTCTGATACCGCTCATCCAGGTTCACGTTGAACTCCTGCACTCGGCCGGCGGCGCTCCCCGAGTAATCCTTGTAGATCGCCCGGCCGATGGAGAGATCCAGGAGGTCGATCTGCACCGGGATCGGCTTCGCCTTCTGCTGCCCGGCGGCGGCCGACTCCTTCTTCTTCTGGACCACCCTCAAGGCATCCAGGTTCAGCCGGCCGTTCTTGTCCTTGACCACGATGAACTCCTCCAGGTGGATCCGAAGCCGGCGCAGGTGGACCTTCCCCGTGAAGAAGGCCGGCAGGTCGTAATCGACGGAAAGCTCCGGCATCTTCACCATCACCGGCTCCGGGAAACCGGCCGGGTTGAAGAGGGTCAGCCCCTTCACCCGGACCGTCGGATTCAAGATCCCCACATCGAGACTCTCCATGCCCAGCCGGAAACCGGTCACCGCCTTCACCGCGCTCGACACCGCCCAAGAGGCGATCCCGTTCTTGGCCAAGACGAGGAACAGGCCGACGGCCAGAGCGCCGATCCCGATTCGAAGAAGCAGCTTTTTCATCAGCGAGGTTCTCCTTTCAGATGGGAACGGACCAACGCGCGCCCCTGAGGATCGCCCGGGGGAACCTTCTCCAGGGCCTCCCGGAAAATCTCCTCCGCCTTTACATGTTGCCTCAGCCCCCGGTAGGCGAGGCCCAAGGTATCCAGGATATCATAGCGTCTCTCGGCGCCGCCGGCGAAGGCGGCCTCAATGACCCGGCGGGCCTCTTCCGGGTTCCCCTCCTGAAGCCAGATCCAGGCCAGATTGTTGCTGGCGGGAGCCCAGCCGGGCCTCTCCCTGAAGATCTGCTGGAGGATCCTCTTCGCCTCCCGCAGGCGGTCCCTCTTGAGATAAAGGTTGGCCAGATTGAACCGGGCCGGTATGTTCCCCAGGCCGCTCCCCTGTTCCGCGGGCAATTCCCAATCGACCCGATCCGGCGGGCAGACGATCAGGGTCCACCAGCCGGCCACTTTCCACCGCTTCAGCAACTCCGGAGTGCGAATCACCCGGGTCTGGGCCCGCCCCGTGTTCGCGTAAAAGATCTGCTCCCGGTCGTTGAAGCCCCTCAGCACGACGAAATGATAGATCGGAACCCGGAATGGGCCGGCCTGGAGCATGACGATGGGAGGGATATCCTTCCGGATCCAGGAGCGGAGCCGATCCAGGTTGCCTTCCTCGACCTCGGTCCAGAACCCCTGCTCCCGGGCCTGCTGGGCAAGGGTAAAATTCAGGACCCCCCGGGCGCCCCGCTGATAGAGGAGGCGGCTCATCTCCCCGGCGTCCGCCCGCTCGCCCCACCGGCGGATCACCGATTCAAGGGCCGCCGGCCCGCATTGATAAGCGGTCTGGGCGACCGGCAGGGCCCCCTCGATGTAATGGGAGTGATCGCTGTTGGGAAACGGGGGGGGCTCACTCCGGTAGGTGGCCAGCGAGGCGCACCCGGACAAGAGAAACAGCAAGAACGTCATCCTCGCCCTCGGCCGTGGCCGAGGGCAGGCTTTGCGCGGGAATGACAAGGTGGCTTACGAGATAACTTCTGGATTATTTCTTCTTGTCCTTTATCTCGATGTCCTTGTCCAACAGCTGGATCACGATGATCACCAGGATCGCGACCACCAAGAGGGCGATGATGATCCCCAGCTCGCCCCCGGCCTTCACCACCTCGGCCCGCCGGGCCACCGCCGCAAGCTGGTCATCGTCCAGCTTGGAGAGGCCCTCCCGCAATTGCGCCTGGCTGATCCCGGCGGCCCTAAGATGGATCTGAGCCGCGGGGCGGGACAGGATGCCCATGATCTTCTCGATCCGGGCATCCCGGTCCGAGGCGGTCTGAAGGGCCACGAGAGACCCGGTCGGCATGGCAAAGGCCCTCCCGGGGGAGACACCCATCAACAGAGCCCATCCCGCCATCAGGGCGGCAAGCCTGGGGTTCAACAAGCGTTGAGTGGTCATCGCCCACCTCCTTTTCTTTTCTCTTTTGCCTGCTTCTATATTTTAGTTTACGGGCGGAAGATAAATTGAAATGAATTTCCGATTACAATTCGTTCATGGTATCATTGCCGTTCCCCGAAAGGCAACCTGCACAAAGGCACAACCGTCTCTTCAATCAAGAAAGGAGCTCACGTGGCCCACCAACTCTCATGCATCGAGGCGCGGGAACGGCTGACCCACTACGTGCAGGGTAAACTCCCCCTATCCAAGACCCGGCAGATCTCCGCTCATCTGAGCCGGTGCAGGGGGTGCCGGTCTCTATCGACCTCCTCCACCTCCTCATGGAAGCCGGCGGTCCGGCTGTTCACCGTTCCGGCGGCGGCCCTGGCGACGGCCGGGGTGGCCTGGTGCCTCCTTTTCGGCAGGCCCTCCTCCCGGACGCCGATCGCCGCCCAGGCCGCTTCCCAGCCGTTCCCGTTCAGGCCGGGAGACGCCTACTACCTCCGCCTTCATATCCTCAATGCAGGCCAAACTGAGAAGGCCCTGTCCCGGGTCCTCGCCAAGTCCCCCGTTCTCCAGGCGAAGGGGCCGTACGCGGGCCGCTACTACCTGACCGCCACCCCGGAGCAGACGGCCGCCCTGGTCCCGCTCCTCGCCAAGAGGGGAGACCTGGAGACGGCGCGCGTCGGCAGCCGGCGCCTCTGGCCCGGCGATCCGGACGAGCCCAACGCCTGCTCCCTCGTCGTGGACCTCCTCTCCCCCGCTCCATCTCCATGAAGAAATTGTCATAGAGAATTCATCCCCTCTTCATCTTTCTCGTCTATACTTGGTGGAAGAGAGGGGAAAAAGATGACATACAACCACAACAGCGTCACCGGAATGATTCCCCCGCGCCAGATGCAGCTCGGCCAATGGCTGTTCATCGGGTTGGCGTACGGCTTCGCCGGGGCGGTGGTCGGCCTGAGCCTGGTGCCGGGCCTGGCGCTCACCTCCTGGTGGTGGGACTCCAGCGGCTCCTCATCCTGGCTGATGCGGCTGGCCGGCGTGGGGCTCTGCCTCGGGTGGGGCTACTTCCTGTTCGGCCTCTCGCTGCTGGGCTTGACGGTCGCGTTCTGCCGCGGCGCCCGCCTGCCGGTCCGGGAGGGGGATTACCCCTTCTTCTCGATCACGGCGGCCCGCTGGGTCTTCAGCTACCTGCTGACGCTGGCGGTGCAGACGCTGTTCCTGCCGTTCATGCGCTCGACTCCGCTCATCTGCCTCTGGTATCGGGGGATGGGGGCGACGATCGGGCCGGACGTGCAGATCAACACCTGCCAGCTCAACGATGCCTCGCTGCTGGAGTTCGGGGATGGGGTCCTGGTGGGGGCGGATGCCTTGATCATCTGCCACGCCACCGAAGGGGGGATCCTGATCCTCCGGAAGACGCGGCTGAGCTCCGGGTCGGCGATCGGGGCCGGGGCGGTCCTGATGCCGGGGGTCACGGTCGGCTCGGATGCGGTGGTGCTGCCGGGCTCCGTGGTCCCGCCGAACAGCCGGATCCCCGCCGGCGAGGTGTGGGGCGGCGTGCCGGCCCAGTGCCTCAAGTCGAGCGAGGCCCGCTCGAAGGTCGCGGCGTAGCGAGGGGGAGGGAGAGGAAGGGCGGAAGCGCCCCCCTCCTATTTCTGGCGGGCTTCGAAGACCCGGTTAAAGGGGGTCTCGGCGGCGCGGCGGAACTGCTTGAAGCCGGCCTGCAGGATCACCTCCCGGATCGCATCTTCCGTCGCCACCGCTCCCAGCGCCGGGCCACCCAGCGCCATCGAGTTGGCCGTGCAACACAGGGTCGAGGCGGCCGAGAAGGTCCGTCCCACCGGATTGAAGTTCTCCTCCACCTTGTTGCCGGCCATCGGCTCGACAATGAGCAGACTCCCATCGGCAGCGAGGGTCTCGCAGGCCCGCCGCGCCCTCTGGATGGAGCCCTCATGGTTGTCCAATCCCCAGAAGCTCGACTTCGGGTAGGCCTTGGCCATGATGATGGTGGAGGCCCCGTGCCCGCAGCCGACATCGGCCACCTTCGCGCCGGCCTTCAGCTTGGCCTCCGCGATGCGCGTCTGCGCGGCCAGGACCGAGATCACCAGCGCGAACGAGTAGAGCCCACGCCTCCACGGAGAGTGGTAATGGTGCCGACGCATCAGCCCCTCTCTCGAGCTCGCCGGGGCGACGGCTCGACGGGGTAGAGCTCAGGCAGACGCTGGGTCGGTTAGCGGGGGCCGCCCTTGCGCTTCGAGAAGCAATCCTTGCAGTAGACCGGACGATCGCCGCTGGGCTTGAAGGGAACCTCGCACTCCTTCTTGCAATCCGAGCAAACCACCTTGAACATCTCCCGCTGCCCACCGCCGAACCCGCCGCCACCTCCGCCGAACCCACCACCACCCTGTTGAAACGCCATCTCTTCCTCCTTTTTTAGCGCGCTAATAATTCCTGCGCGCAGCATAGGCAAAACATGAAAAATACCTTCTCCACGATGCCTCCGTAGAGGCATGCTCGTTCGTCCCAAAGAAGTAATCGACAAGGGCCTCCCGCGCGCGGGCAAGCTCTTTAAGACGCGCGCGATCCTTGATGCTGTCCAAGGTCAAGTCCATCAGCTCCAGAGCCCGTTCGGCCGCCCGCTGGGAATAGGCCGCGTTATTCTTCACCCGCCAGTTCAGCGCCCGCTCCACCTCGCTCCCGACATTGGCCATCTGCTCCAGAAACGGCATCCGGCCCCAGCGCCCCGCGGCCAGATCCCTGTGCTGATAGCTCATCGTTTAATCTTCTCGGCAATGATTTCGATTATCTGCCGGCGCGTCTCGCCATCCGCCACGCCCCGACTCTTATTGCCTTGCGAGGGACGCATATTGATCATGGAATCAAACTCGATGAACTCGTCCCCTTGCCTTTCCGGATAGAGATTGATTCCCCAGAGGCTCCTCTGCTTCGAGCCGCCCTCTAAAAGGGCCGCCTCCAAGTCGGAATGAAGCTCGGCGTCCACCGCAATGAGCCCCCGATCCACATCGACCACCGCCTTTACGAAATCGCCGAAAGTATCGGCGGCCATCCGGCTCACCTCATGGAGGGTGAGCGTCTCCGTTACGATCTTCATTCCACAGCCGTTATCTTGCATTCAAGGCAAGACGCATATTCCTTCTTCCAGGCGAGGCCTCCGCAAAACGCTTCCACATCTCCTGCAGAGACTCCAGCCGCGAAACCTGCACACCCTCCTGGTTCAGCTTCACCTTTCGTCCGGTCTCCCGCTCGATGATCCGCTCGATGGTCGCGGCGGTGGCGCGCTTCGGATCGAACCTCGCCACCCTGATGCCTCCTTGACCGAGAGAGGCCTTCGAGTTCTTATCGGTCCCCGGCAGATAGATCGTCCCATTCGAGAAGTCGACCGCGAAGGCGATCACACCCGGGATAATGAAGAACAGGAGCCCAAGCCCATCCAGGACGGCAACCCCCGCGTCAATCCTCCCATCCTTCTGCCCCTTTCGCTCAGGGTACATCAGGGTCCCGCAGCCCGCCAGCTGGCTGATCAAAACGGCGCAGACCAGAGCA
>JACPXU010000074.1 GCA_016196375.1 Candidatus Omnitrophota bacterium
ACCGTGATCACCTTCCTGTGCCGCTTCGCCAGCTCCACCACCGGCTTCAACAGCCGAGCGCTGATCAGGCCCTTCCCGTAATCCTCGATGATCACCCCATCCGCCTGCGGGATCGCCCGCCGGGCCGCGTCGATCAGGCGAGCCAGGAGCGGCCCGCTCAAGCCGTGGATCCTCTCCCGGTCGATCCTCACCACCTGCTGATGGTGGGCGATGATCCGGGTCTTGGTGGTGGTGGGCCGGGTGGGGTCGATCAGGATCTCGTCGGTGGCGATCCCCCGCCCCTGAAGCTCCCGCCGGAGCCGATCCCCGCCGGCGTCCCGGCCGATCACCCCCAGCAGCCGCACCTCGCCGCCCAGCGCCCGGATGTTGCCGGCCACGTTGGCGGCCCCGCCCGGCATCGCCGACTCCCGCTCGGTCCAGACCACCGGCACCGGCGCCTCCGGCGAGATCCGGTCCACTGCGCCCCAGATGAACTCGTCCAGGATCAGGTCCCCGATCACCAGGATCCGGGTCCGCGGAAACCGGGCCAAGAGCGCCCTCAAGCGGGCCCGGGTCACCCCGCCCCTCCATGGCAGTTTTCCGCTTTGTTCTCAGCGGAAAACTGCCGACCAGAGGTCGGCGGCCCGCAAAAGCGGGCCTGGCCAAGGAGGGGCGGGGTCACCGCTTCAGCCTCTCCATCACGGCGGCATACAGGAGCGGCAGCAGGATCTCATGGTGGCCGATCAGCGAGATCGCCTGCCCCCCCAACGCGGTGGGGCGAGAGAGGACGTTCTGATGCGGCCGGTAATGGGCGATCATGTCCAGGTTCGCCGCGGTGAAGTCCTTCACCGGGAACCCGAGGTTCCGGTTGATCGAGACCGCCTTCAGGAACACCTCCGGCAGGACCACCGCCGATCCGACGTTCAAAGCGACGCCGCCGTCCCCCAACCCGGAGACCGCCTGCGTCAGGGTCCGGAAATCAGCCAGCGACGTCTGGCCGAGAGCGGCCCCATCGCAGGAGGGATGCTGATGGATGATGTCGGTGCCGATCGCCACATGGACCGTGGCCGGGATCTTCGCCCGGTAGGCGGCGGCGAACACCGAGAGGGCCCGGTAGCGGAGCTTCTTGGCCTCGATCATCCGCCCCACCGACTCCCCGAGGCCGAGCCCCTTCCTGGCCCCCTCCTGAATCGCCCCGTTCAAGAAATCGGCCGTCTCCCGGGCCATCCCGAAGGAGCCGTCGGCCAGCGCCTGGGCCACCTCCTCCGACGTGGCCCCCTGGTACGCCAGCTCGAAATCATGGATGATCCCGGAGCCGGTCATGGCGACGGCGGTCAGCACCCGCCGCTCGATCCAATCCACGATGAGCGGGCTCAGGCCGACCTTCAGGACATGGGCCCCCAGCAGGGCGATCACCGGCTTGCCCCGCCGGTGGGCCTGGACGATCGCCTCCGCCAACTGGTGAAGATTCCTGGCGGCGAGGATCCGGGGGAGATTGTCGAAGAAGGTCCGGAAAGAGGAGCCGGCCGGCGTGGTCTTGGCGAAGGACTCCTTCTCCACTTTGCTCGGACGATCGGTGAGGCTGTACCGGCGCAGGCGCTTCAAGGGTGGGGGAGCGGACCTGGGCATGTCGGTATTCTAGCAAAGTCTGGCGGGGTGGAGCTACCGATAATTCTCCACCTGGATCGGGATGCCGAACTCTTTCCCTTTGAGGGACTGGATCACCGCCTGGAGGTCGTCGATCTGCCGGCCCGCGACCCGCACCGAGTCCCCCTCGATCCTGGCCTGGACCTTGAGCCCCGTCTCCTTGACCGCCTTGACGATCTCCTTGGCCTTCTCCGAGGGAATCCCCTGATTCAGGGCCGCCTGCTGCTTCACCATCCCGCTGGGAAGTGTCTGCGGCTCCTTCCAGGAGAAGGCGTTCAGGGGAACGGCCCGCTTGACCAGCTTCGCCTCCAGGAGGTCGGCGACGCTCTTGAGCTGCATCTCGTGATCGGCGGTCAGCTTGAGGACCGGCGGGGACTCCTCAAAGTTGACGCTGGCCTGGCTCCCCTTGAAGTCGAAGCGGGTGAGGATCTCCTTCTGCGCCTGCGCCAGGGCGTTCTTCAGCTCCTGGAGGTTCACCTTGGAGACGATGTCGAAGCTGTGATCCTGCCCCATGGCCCCTGATTATACGGCGAGAGGGCTCTCTCTTGATATGCAGACAAAAGTATCCTATCCTGTTTCTCATGGAACTGAAGCGCGTCTGGAACCCGCCGAACCCGTACCTGACCGAGCGGAACTGGGAGCTCTGGACGAACCGGCTCTTAGAAGAGGGTGTAGATGAAGGGGGCCACGGCGCTCTGCTGAGCCACAAAGAGCAGGGCTCCTGTCAGAAGCAGCACTCCCACCAAGGGGATCATCCACCAGAGGCGTTCCCGCCACAGAAACCGGAACAGCCCCTTGAGGACCGTGAGCCGACCCTTGCACCGATCCCACCAGCGCGGCAAAAGATCACTCCTTCACAATGAGGCAGCCCTCCAGAACCAGGGCATCCAGCCCTGAGCCCCGGAACGTGGCGTACGCCTCCTGCGGCGTGTTGACGATCGGCTCCCCCTTTAGATTGAAAGAGGTGTTCAGCAACACCGGCACCCCGGTGGCCTGCTGGAACCGCCGGATCAATCCAGCATACCGCGGGTTGACCGATTCCTCAACGATCTGGAGACGCCCTGTCCCGTCCACATGGGTGACCGCCGGAATCTCGGCGCGCCGTTCCGGACGCACCGGCGGGACCACCAACATGAACCTGGCGGGGAAAACGGCTCCCTCGGGAATATCGAAATAGCGGGCCGTCTCCGGCGCCAAAACAGAGGGGGCGAAGGGCCGGAACGGCTCCCGGAATTTGACCTTCCGGTTGACGAGATCCTTCATCTCCGGCTTGCGGGGATCGGCGAGGATCGACCTGTTTCCCAGGGCCCGCGGCCCCCATTCAAAACGGTCCTGAAGCCAGCCCACCACCTTGCCCTGAATGAGCAGCGACACCACCCGCTCCAGAAGCGGTCCCTCTCCGTCGGGATGCTCGAATCGGATGCCCTCGCCGCGCAGGAAATCGACCACCTCTCCATCCGAGCTGCCGGCTCCCCAGAAGGCATGCTCCATGACGAATCGCCTGGGCTGACCCAGCAAGGCGTGGTACAGATAAAGGGCCGCCCCCAACGCTCCGCCCGAATCCCCCGCCGCCGGCTGCACGAACAACCCCTTCGCCGGGGTCTCCTTCAGGATCCGCCAGTTCGCCACGGAGTTTAACGCCACGCCCCCGGCGTAGCAGAGCCGGTTGAGGCCGCTTCGCCTTAAGGCGTGCCGCGCCATGGCGACGACCGCCTCCTCGGTCACCTGCTGGATGCTGGCGGCGACGTCGCAGTAAAAGGGATCCATCCGATCCGCCTCGCGAGGATCCCGCGGCTCGCCGAAGAGCTCGACGAACCGGCGGCTGAAGCTTCGGCGGGCGGAGCGATGGAAGGCGAAATACCGGAGGTCCAGCCAGAGGGACCCATCCTCGTAGATCCGGGCGATCCGCCGAATCTTGTCCGCGTAACGGGGGGTCCCGTAAGGGGCCATCCCCATCACCTTGTACTCCCCCTCGTTCACCTCGAAGCCCAGGAACGCCGTGAAGGCGCTGTACAGCAGCCCCAGGGAGTGGGGGAATCGGATCTCGTGGGTCAGGGTGAGAGAGGTTCCCTTCCCGGAGCCGATCGTCCCGCAGGACCATTCCCCCACCCCGTCGAGGGTCAGCACGGCCGCCTCCTCGAAGGGGGAACAGTAGAAGGCGCTGGCGGCATGCGCCTGGTGATGATCGGCGAACAGGATCCGGTCCGGCGAGATCCCCAGATCGCCGCGGATCAGCTCCTGGATCCAGAGCTTGTCGAGGAGCCAGCCCCCCATGGCGTGGCGGAAGAGGCCCAGGGAGCGGGGCGCCGTCTGAAGCGTGGCCTTCAGGATCCGCTCGAATTTGACGAATGGCTTCTCGTAGAAGACCACGTAGTCCAGATCCCCCGCCTTGATCCTCGCCTGGCGAAGGCAGAAGCGGATCGCCCGCGCGGGATATCCGTTGTCGTGCTTCCTGCGGGAGAACCGCTCCTCCTCGGCCGCCGCCACGAGGAGGCCGTCCCTCAAGAGGGCCGCCGCGGCGTCGTGGTAGAAGCAGGAGATCCCGAGGATCTGCACCTTAGAAGGGATCCCTGAGGTGGGCGGGATCGTTGACCCGCGGCCGCCTGGGCCACCAGCTCGAGCCGGAGGGGGGGCGCCGACGCAGCCAATCGGCGAGAAGCCGGCTCAGCAGCCCGGCAGGGATCCAGAGAAGGAGATAAAGGAGAGAGAGCAGAAGCGCCGCCTGCAGCTCCCCAAGGCGCCGAAAGAATCGCCGAACTCCTACCCGGGCCAAACGCTCTTCCCCTTCTGTGGTGTATGGCGGGCCGAGGGGGTGATTGGAGGCGGGAACTTAAAGCTTAAACGGGCACAAAATCCCATCGGCGGGATTACATTCAACATCGTCCCCGGCACCGGCTCCTTCGACATCGGCTTCAACCTCTCCCGTCACCTCGTTCGTCGCCGGAGCAGTCGTGCCCCCGGTCTCCGTGCCAACCGTTGTTGTTTCAGCGGCTGTCGTATTCGTTCCGTTATCGATTTCCAGGCCGGTGCTCGAGGTCAGTTCTTGTTCGACGATGTCGCCGCTGGTGGTCGCCTCGGCGTCGACCAGGCCGCCGTCTGCGTTCGGATCGACCGTGACCTCCGTCTCCACCGTCGGGCTGCCGCCGCTTAAATCAGCCTCGACGCCCGCCTCGATAATGCTCTGTTCGCCGCCGGGGAGAGTCTCTGCCTCGGTTCCGATGTTTGCCCCGGTGACGGCAGGGAAAGGCGCTGGCGCCGCAGCAGGAACCCCCGGGTGATGCGTCTGCGCGGCCGAGCCGACATGGCTTCCCGGAGTCCCATGTGGACGCTGGCCGCCCGCATGAATGCCCCCCTGCGGCGGAAGAACGCGGCTGCCTTCCTTCATGCCGCCCAAGGTCTTGTCGAGGGCGACGTCTCGCGGATCGATGCCGGCGGTATCTGAGAAGGCGGGCGCTCGCTCTGGTCCAGCGTCGACAGGGACGAAAATTCCGGATAGACGCCGTAATCGAAGCCCACAGAGAGATCCGGATCCACCGGCCCCAGACAACGCAGCGGGGCATGGAGCCCGATGCGGGTGAGCGATCCCTCTCGATCAAAATTGTCGCCACGCGTGTCCGCAGCATTCCATTCCTCTTTAAGAAAAACGTAGGACTTGTAATCCCGGGTGGGATAGAAATATTGAATGACGCCGATACCGCCCCGGACACCATCGCGCGATGTCACAGGCGGGTTTGATCCATCGGGCCCATAATTGGCATAGGACGCGCGCCCGTACAAATCGGTTCGGGTATGGCGCCAGAAAATGGTGTCCGCGCTCAACAACAGTTGATTGACGACGGAGAAAAGGTCGCTGCGCAGGAAATTTGCGCGAAAGTCATACCTCGCACCCCACAACACCGGCCGGCGGTCTATGAATGTTCGCCGTTTCGCATCAACCGCCACCCCTTGCGAAGTGAAATTCACGTCGTCCGTGCCTCGGTCGTGGAGCAGCGTTTCGTTGATGTACAGGGCATCCACCCGTGTATTTTTTTCGAGTATGAACGGATAGCCCGTCGTCAGATCCAGGATGTAATCTGCGCCGGCCCGGTGTGGTTCAGATGATAGGGTCCCATCATCGGGAGTCAGCAGCGGGTTGCTGTCATAGGCCGCCCCGACCTTGCCGAACAGGTACGGTTTCCGGTGCACAAGGTGGGCGACGTGCCGCCTCTTTTTGCGGATTCGCGAGAGCTGTCCCTGGGCCCAGTGGCGATAGTCGTCGGAATCGCTGTGCTCCATGACCCACTGCAGCTCGCGCGTCGCCTCCGCCGGCTTCCCATCGCGGGCGTAAGCCAGTCCCAAGAACAGGTGCGTGGGGACGTGATTCGGCTGTTGCGCCAGAAGCTGTCGGTAGGCGGCGACCGCTTCTTTGTGCCGGCCCAGCTTGTCGAGCGTCAGCGCCCGGTACCTCAGCAGCAACGGATCGTCCGGGTATTTCCTGATCAGGCGGTCGATGCTCTCGAGGGCCCTCTTGAATTCCCGCTCTCGAAACAATCGCGGGAACCCGCTGGCCTCAAGATCCTTCTCGGAAATCAGGGAGGCTTTTTCTTGCGCGCAAGCACTTTGAATCAAAAGAGTGAAGGAACCAACAACTGGAGGATAACATCAGCGGTTGTCTTTCGGAGAAAGGGCACTATCCCCAAAAGAGCGTAGTATCTTGCGATCTGCAGAATATAGTAGTGCGCCTTCAGCGACCCCCAATTCACGCACAAGCTGTGCGTGAATTGGATTCTTCCGCAGTCTTATATTGCATGCTTCCGGGTTTTGTTCATAACTGCCTGTTGGGAAATAAGTTCTTATATTACATTCATTCCTGCGGCTGGCCCAGCAGCCCAGAGCCCTTGACAAGGTTTTCACTATACTATATACTTTCTATTGATGGAGAAAATGGCTAGTTTAGTGAACATGTCCAATGGGCGAGCTAAGACAACCTTGGAAGCGGATCTGCTCAAGGCGCTGCCGGAACTCGTTCCTTCTTTCAGGGTTATAAAGACGAAAGTTGGCCCGAAAGCCGGCGCCGCCCGAGCAGATTTAGCGGTGGAAGTGACTACTCCGCCTGGACGAAAACGGTGGCTATGGATTGAAGTCAAGCCAACCCCAACTCCCGGTACGGTCCGGGAGTCTCTTCGGCAATTGAAAGCAGGACTGCGTAAAGAGCCGACGGGCTACCCGGTATTGGCCTCGTTCTTTGTCACCCCACGAGTCCGGGAAATCTGCCGTGAAGAAGGAGCAGGATACTTGGACCTAGCCGGCAACTGCTACCTCCGGATGGATGATCTCTACGTGGAGAAGGTTGTCGAGAAAAACCCGTTTCCAAGACCGGGACGGCCCGCATCCCTGTTTTCCCCGGTCTCCAGCCGGATTCTCCGGGCTTTGCTTGAAGAACCCAAACGCGCATGGACCCTGAGAGAATTATCAGAAGCCGCCCAGGTGAGTCTTGGCCAGACGTCCAAGGTATGCCGTCGGCTTTCAGAAGAGGAGTACGCCGGCCGGACTGAGAAAGGCATCCAACTTACCCAACCAGGCAAATTGCTGGATGCCTGGCGGGAACAGTACACCTTGGAGAAAAGCACCCGGAAGGCCTACTACAGTTTTGAACGCGTGCCCGAGCAACTCATGGCGAAGGTCGCGGCGGTGGGTAAAGAAAAAGGCTGGCGCTACGCGGTTACATCTTTCGCAGCCGCTTCCCTCATCGCGCCATTTGTCCGAGGGGTTGGGGTGACAACCTGGTACATCAATGATGCCGCGGCTATTGAGCTGTGGGTGAAAGCGCTGGATCTTCGTCCTGTGGAGTCCGGTCCCAATGCGGCGTTGATCATTCCCTATGATTCCGGAATTTTTTACGGGACACAGACCGTCAAGAGTGCAACTCTTGTCGGTAATATCCAGCTGTACCTGGACCTTTACGCCAACCCCGCCCGAGGGAGGGAGCAAGCCGAGTTCCTCCGTGAGCAGAAGATCGGGTTTTAAGAATGCCGCCTGAACGAACTGCCCAGACGTACAGCCCGGGGATTACAGCCGCCTCCAAAAGCGTGCTCTTGGAGGTCATGACCGCTCTCCGGGCATATCGGGACGCGCTTGTCCTGGTTGGCGGCTGGGTGCCGTATCTTCTTTTGGAGAAACA
>JACPXU010000076.1 GCA_016196375.1 Candidatus Omnitrophota bacterium
AATCCCAGGCCGGATCATCGTCGGAGATCCGCAGCGCCGCGACCTCGACACCGGTCCGAGCCAGATACCAGGCCTGGCTCTCCTCCTGCAGCCGGCCCACCCATTTCAGCTCCAGGGAGATCCGGGTCGCTTGAACGATCTGGAGGGCGGCCAAGGTGGCCGTCGCCCAGAGACTGAGAAGGAGGATGGAACCGCTCGGCCTATTCACCGGGAGGATTTCGAAACGCCCCGTGCGGGATGAGGAATTCACGGGTCGAGGAATCGGCCTCTCCCTGAGGGGTTTCGACCTCGATCCGGATCCGGACGAGCCTCGGGATCTCCAGCGGCTGATGCTCCGAGTCCCACGTCTGCGCCCAGTTCACGCTGCTGCCGGTTCCCGCATCCGCCGGCTGGAGATAACCGTACTCGATGGAGAAGGCCTTCACCCCAGGCACCATCGTCTGGGCCTGAGCGGCCGGCGCTAGAGGAGGCGCCGCCACGCGCCCCGGCGCAGCGGCCGCCGGCTGCTGCGCCGGTACGGATGGAAAGGGCTGCCAGGTCCGAACCAGGGTCTGCCTCCCCCCACCGGATTGAAGAGCGTAGCCCACCTGAGCCAAACGGGTCGGCCCCTGAGCCGTCACGAAGAGCAGCTCCGCGCCCAATCCCTCAAACGGCCGATCCGCCAAGGAGAGACCATTCCGGAGATCCTCCCCCATCCTGTTCAAGCTCTTCTCGACCACAAAGAGCCGTTGAAGGCGGCCATCCGCCTTTTGCCACGCCTTGAG
Organism: Candidatus Omnitrophota bacterium; assembly: GCA_016196375.1. Taxonomy (GTDB): domain Bacteria; phylum Omnitrophota; class Gorgyraeia; order 1-14-0-20-64-10; family 1-14-0-20-64-10; genus JACPXU01. The sequence goes on from JACPXU010000076.1 coordinate 765, forward strand.
GCCCCGGCCCAGGACCGTGGCGACCGCCCCGCCCATGATCATCAATAGGGCGGTGGCCACTATCAATTCTAGCAGAGTGAAGCCGGCGGAAGAAGGGAAAAGGTTTTCCTCCCTCACTCCTGTTTCCTCCTGAAGCCGGTGGTGATCTGCGCCGATTGGACTCGATTCCGCATCTTTAGCGAGGCCCCGACCGTGGCCTGATCTATCGTGAGGCCTTTCAGGGGCTCCTCATCGAACGAGACCGGCTTCACGGCGGGCCCGGTGATGGAAATCCCCGCCGGCTCTTCGTCGCCGACAACCTGCACGATCCCCTCCCGGCGGAGGATCTCCCCAACCATCTCCCGGTCCGCCTGGGCCCGGAGCGTGACCTGGGCCTGGAGGAGCTGGAGGGCGGCCAGGTGCCGGCCGAACTCAGCGGCCACCAGGATCAGGCCGGCGGTGAGAATCGCGAAGGCGATCAGAACCTCGACGAGCGTGAAGCCCTTCCTCACTTCCCTCCCTGCGACCAGTTGCCGATATCGTCGCTGGTCCCCTCGGTCCCGTCCGGCCCCAGCGAGAACAGGTCGTAATCCTGGGGGTTGTGGACGCCGGGAGAGAGGTACCGATAAGGATGCCCCCAGGGATCCATCGGCTCCTGCTTCAGGTAGGGCCCATGCCAATTCCGGGCGCTCGCGTCCGGCGGCGCGGTGCGCAGGATCCCCAAACCCTCTTCCGCCGTCGGATAGCCGCCGGTATCCACCTCGAAGAGATCCAGGGCCAGCGGGATCGAGCCCTTCACGTCCGACTCGGCCCGGGCCCGGCGGGCCTGCTCCGTCCGGCCGGCCAGGCGGGGCACCACCATGGCCACCAGAATCCCCAGGATCGTCACCACGATGAGAAGCTCCACCAGCGTGAAGCCCGATCGCCATCGCCGCTTCTCGTGACCGGTCCGCCGCATCATCCGACCGAGAAGTTGATCTGGAAGATCGGAAGCAGCATCGAGAAGATGATCCCCCCCACCACCACCCCAACCAACAGGATCATCACCGGCTCGATCAGGGTGCCGATCACCTTGACCGCCCGGTCCACCTCCTGCTGGTAGCGGGAGCCGGCCTGCTGGAACGCCCGGGACAAATCCCCCTGGACCTCCCCCATCGCGACCACGGTCAGAAGGAAAGGCTCCTTCAGCCCCACCCGCCGGAAGCTGGCCGAAAGGTTCATCCCCTCGAGCACCATCTGCTGGCTCTGCTGAATCTGCCCCCTCAACTGGGGCCGGGTCGCCGCCGCGGCCCCGAGCTGCAGGGCCTGCGGCAGCGGAAGCCCCTGGCCCAAGAGAAGGCCCAGGGTGGAGGATAAGCGGGCGATCTCCGCATGCGCGATGAGGCGCCCGAACCAGGGGAGTCTCGCCAGGAGGCCCATCCCCCATTGAGCCCACGGGACCTCAAGCCATCCTCGCCGGATCCCGAGAAACCCGATGAGAGATGCCGCGACGCCCAGCCCGGCGCCCCAGACCAGCCCTCGACCGGAGGAGATCATCAAGCGGGTCATCCAGGGGATCGGCTGCCCGGTCTCGGCGAAGAGAAGGGAGAGCTTCGGCACCACCACCAGGATCAGGACGGCCATCGTCCCCATGCCGACGGCGAGAATGAAGAGGGGATAGACGAACGCCCCGCGCACCTTGGCCAGCAGCTCCGCCTCCGCCTCCACCTGAGCGGCCAGCGCCTGCAGGACCTGCTCCAAGGCGCCGCTGACCTCGCCGGACTTGACCAGGTGGATCGCCACCGGCGAGAAACAGCTTCCCAGATGCTCCATCGCCTCCCCGAGGCTGACGCCCGCGGTCACCCGTTCCTCGAGGATCTTCGCGATCTGACCGGTGGGGCGGCCCCGCTCCTGCTCGGCGAGGAGGTGAAGCGCCTGGGTGAGAGTCAGGCCGGCCTGGAGCCCCTGCCCGACGGTGCGGGCCCAGAGGGAAAGGGCGGCTCGGGAGAGACGACGGGGCCGGGCCGCCGCCTCCGGGGAGCCCCCCTTCTCCAAGGGGACGACCTCGAGGGGATAGAGGCCCATTTGTTTGAGATGGGTGACCGCCGCCGACAGGTCTACCGCCTCGATCACCCCGGAGGCTTCGGTCCTCGGATCCTGCTTGGCCCGATAGGTAAACTGCATTGACGACAGTGTACCACGCCTCAGGCCTCTTCCATCTGGGTAACGCGCATCACCTCGTCCATGGTGGTGAGCCCCTTCTTCACCTTCTCCATCCCGTCTTCACGGAGGGTGCGCATCCCCTTGGATCGGGCCATCTTGGTGATCTCCCCGGCCGAGGCCCGGCCGAGGATCAGCTGCCGGATCGGGTCGTCCAACAGAAGAAACTCGAAGATCGCCGTCCGCCCCTTGTACCCGGTCTGCCGGCACCCGGAGCAGCCCTTCCCGAGGCAGCCCGGGCAAATCAACCGGACCAGCCGCTGCGCGATGGCGCACTCCAGCGAGGAGGCCGCCAGGTACGGCTCGATCCCCATGTCCAGCAGGCGCGTGACGCAGCCGGCGGCGTCGTTGGTGTGCAAAGTGGAGAAGACCAGGTGCCCGGTCAAGGCGGTCCGGATCGCGGTCTCCGCCGTCTCCGGGTCCCGGACCTCTCCCACCATGATGACATCCGGGTCGTGCCTGAGGATCGACCGGAGGGCCGCGGCGAAGGTG
>JACPXU010000086.1 GCA_016196375.1 Candidatus Omnitrophota bacterium
CAAGACCATGCGGTTTAACAACCAAGCTTGCCGGATTAAGCACATCAACGCGGATCAGGTTGAGCACAAAATCATCCAAGACCTCCACGAACTGAGCCAGAATGAAAAATACCTGAATATGTCGGTTGAAGAAATCAACCATGATCTTAAACGAAAAACAGAACCGCTCCAAAAAGAGGCCAACCAGATTAAAAAGAGGATGGATGATCTTGAAGCGGAGATTGCACGGTACGTTAAAGCCTTGGGACAAGGGAAACTCTCCATCAATCGGCTGGAGAAGGCCGTCAAGGAACGGGAGGACGAAAGAAAAGCGCTGGAAGTCCGACTTGACGAACTCCAGCGCCAAATTAACGAGGGGGCAATAAGGGACTACAACGCCGAGCTAGTCAAACGTACCCTCCAGGACTTCCGCAAGTCTTTCTCCGGCCTTATTCCGAAAGAGCAAGCTGAAGCCCTTCAGTGCGTCCTCAAACAAATAACCGCCTACCCCGACAAGTTCGCCCTCGATATCTACGAACTCGCCGAGTTCACTCCTGGTTCGCAAAATAATCCAAGATGGCTCCCCGGCCAGGGCTCGAACCTGGGACATGGTGATTACGACCTTCCCTCGTTACCGAGGGGGTAGGACTATCCCTTCACCATAGACGCAGTCTCTGATCCCCGCTTTCGCGGGGATGACAACGCGGCTTTAGGTGGCGAGTGTCTAGTCTCTGCACCTTCCCCGCTTCCCGATCCCCGCTTTCGCGGGGATGACGAGGCGGGGCTTGGCTCAGGATTGCCCTCATTCTTGCTTTCGCAAGAAAGCATGGGGGGTTCCCTGAATTTACTCGCTTTATCACCCGGCCGTTTCCAGCCGGGGCTGCTAATCGTTCACAGTCACCCGCTCTACCAACTGAGCTACCGGGGAATGAGCCACTGTATTGTAACGCAAGTGGATTGAATCTAGCCGGTGGATTTCATGCCGTAGGCGACCCCGTGGATGGTGAGGCGCACGAGATCAAGCCAGGGAGAGGCCGCCTGGCCGGAAAGGGAGCGGCGGGAGCGGGAGGGAGGGAGGAGCTCGCTGAGGCAGCGGACCTGGAGGATGTTTAAGGGATCGACGTAGGGATTGCGAAGCTGGATGGAGTGGCGCAGGACCGGCTGGGTCTCGAGGAGGGTCCCGGAGCCGGTGACCGCGAGGAGCGCCCGGACCGCCCGGGCGTGCTCGCCCTGGATCCGGCGGAAGATCCGCTCCCCCACCGAGGAGGGCCGGACGAGGTCGGCGTAAAGGCGGGCGATCCGCAGGTCGGTCTTGGCGAGGGAGGCCTGGAGGTTCTCCCAGAGGACCCGGGCGAAGGGCCACTGGGCCGCCATCTCGACGAGCTCTTTGAAGCCGGCGGGGCCGTGCCGGAGGCGGAAGGCCTCGACCGCGGAGCCGACCCCGTACCAGGAGGAGAGCATGTGGCGGGACTGGACCCAGCTGAAGACCCAGGGGATCGCGCGCAGGTTCTCGACGGTGAAGGAGGCCTTGCCGCCGCCGCGGCTGGCCGGCCGGGTGCCGGCGACCGGGACCTCGAGGAGGATCCGGATCGGGGTCGCCTGGGAGTAGTAACGGAGGAAGTCGGGGTCCTCGAAGACGAAGGAGCGGTAGGCCTTCTCGGAGAGGGCGGCCAGCTCATCCATGATCGCCTCCCAGCGCCTCAAGGAGCGGCCGGCCCGCTGAACCCCTTCAGGGGCGAGGTTGGCGAGGAGGACGGCGCTGAGGAGCTGCTCGATGCTGCGGCGGGCGATGACCGGCTGGCTGTATTTGGCGGAGACCACCTCCCCCTGCTCGGTGATCTTGATGCGGCAGCCGGGAGCGGCGAACGGCTGGGCGAGGATCGCCCGGTGGCTGAGGCCGCCGCCCCGGTCGATGGTCCCTCCCTTGCCGTGGAAGAGAAGGAGCTTGACGTGAAAGCGGCCGGCCAGATGGGCCAAGCGGGACTGGGCCTGGTAGAGGGACCAGTTGGCGGCGAGATAGCCGCCGTCTTTGCTGGCGTCGGAGTAGCCCAGCATCACCTCCTGGCGGAATCCGCGGCGGGCCAGACAGCGGTGATAGACCGGGTCGGACCAGAGGGTGGTCATCACCTCTCCGCTCTTGACGAGATCAGGGATGGTCTCGAAGAGGGGAACCACGTCGAAGCGGCCCGGCAGGCCGGCCCAGGTCCCTAAGGCGAGGACCGCCAGGAGGTCGCTGGCAGAATGGGTCATGCTGACGAGATAGGTCCTGGCCAGGGCCGGGTCGAGCTGCTGCTGGATCCGTTTCATCGTGCGGAATTGGGCGAGGAGGTCCTTCCCCACCGGCGAGAGGCCCTGTATAGAGGAAGGGAGCGGGCGGCCCCGCTTTAAGACGGCCCGGAGGAGGGCCAGCCGCTCCTGCTCCGACAGGGCGGAGTAAACCACGGGACGGCTCAGCACCCGGGGGAGGATCTCCTCCACCGCTCGGAGGATCCGGTCCCGATGCTCCCGGAACTCGAGATGGGCGAGATGAAAGCGGAAGGTCTGCACCTGCCGGATGAACCGGTCGATCTCCCGCAGGGCGTAGCGGCTGCGGGAGGCCTTGAGACTGGACCGGATCAGCTCGAGGTCCCGGATGAAGGAGCCGGCGGAGGCGTAGCCGCCGGGTTGGAATCCCTCGGTGCGGATCAGCCGGGTGTGGATGAAGGAGAGCTTCTTCCGGTAGGTCTCGGCGGCCTCGTATCGGTTGAGCTGGCGGGCCTCCCCGGGGAACTCGCGCCGGTCCCGGCGCAGCGAGCCCTGCAGGGCCGGGCCGATCGGGGTCAGGGTATCGGCCTGGCTGAAGCGGCGGATCAGATCCTCCAGCCTCCCGCGGTAATAGCGGAGGATCGCCCGGCGATGGGTCTGGGCCGTCTCCCAGGTGACCTGCGGAGTGACGGAAGGGTTCCCGTCCCGGTCGCCGCCGACCCAGGACCCGAACCGGAGAATGTTGGGGACCCGGCCCGCGGCCGGCGGGGAATCGAGCCGGCGCAGGAGCTCCTCGAGGCGGTCGTGCAGCTCCGGGACGAGGTCGAGGATCGTCCGCTCGATGAAGAAGAGGGTCTGGGAGACCTCATCGGCGACGGCCAGCTTGCGGAGGCGGGCCTCGTTGGTGGCCCAGAGGATCTCGAGCGTCTCCCGGATGGAGCGCTCCGACTCGGCCCGCTGGGACGGAGTGGCCAGTGGATGGTTCCATTGCTCCAGGGCGGCGGCGACGTCGGCGAGGTGATCCATGGTGGTCCGCCGCCGGACCTCCGTCGGGTGGGCGGTGAGGACCGGGGCGACCTCCGCCGACTTGAGGCGCCGGAGCAGGGTTTGCGCGCCGACCCCGGCCCCCTTCAGCCGATGGGCGGTCCAGGCGAGGGACATCTCCAGGTCCCGGCCCGGCTGGGACTCGTACCAGAGAATGCGGCGGATCCGCTGGGCCTCCTCGGCCAGGTTGACGAGCTGGAAATAGATGGTGAAGGCCTTGGCCACCTTGAAGGCGGTCCGAAAAGGGAGGCGCTGGATCAGCCGCTGGAGACGGCGGATCTCCCCCCCGCCCCGCTCGCGGCTCGCCTTGGCGAGGGTCCGGATCCGCTCGACGGTCCGGAAGAAGGGGGCCCCCTCCTGCTCCCGGATGATCTCTCCCAGCAGAGAGGTGAGGAACCGGACGTCCCGTCGGAGAGCCGGGTCCATCAGGGCGCCGGCTCCTTGAGAAGAGGAACGGACCGTCACAACGGCCTGCGCCCTTCTAACGCGCGGGAGAGGGTGACCTGGTCGGCGAACTCAATGGCCGACCCCATCGGAAGCCCGGCCGCCAGCCGGCTGACCCGAACCTGCGGGGAGAGCGCCTTCAGCTCCTTGGTGAGGTACAGGGCGGTCGTCTCCCCTTCCAGGTCCGAGTCGGTGGCCAGGATCACCTCCTGGATCGAGCCGGATTTGATCCGCTCCTTCAGCTCCTGGATCCGCAGATCCTTCGGCCCGATTGCGTCCAGCGGGGAGAGGGCGCCCAGCAGGACGTGGTAGCTTCCCTTGTATCCGCCGGCCTTCTCGAACGAGATGATCCCTCTGGGATGCTCGACCACGCAGACCACCGACCGGTCCCGGCCCGGATCGCGGCAGATCGAGCAGGTCTCCTCGTCGGCGAGGTTGAAGCAGATCTTGCAGAAGCCGACCGTCTCCTTGACCCTGAGGATCGACTGGGCCAGCTCCTTGGCCACAGCCACCGGCTGGGTGAGCAGGTAGAAGGCGAACCGCTCCGCGGTCCGGGGCCCGACCCCGGGCAGCTTCTTCAAGGCGGCGATCAGCGCCTCCATCGAGGCGGTCAGGCCAGACATCGAGGCGGATTAACCCTCCCCTGGAAGGACACGGCCCTCGAACATTTCCAAGACGGAGTTGAGGAAGGCCGGATGGGCGGGGGCCGAGGTGGGTTCAGCGTCGGGGGAGGCCGGCTTCTTGGAATCGGCGGCGGGACGGGCGGGAAGCTGCAGCCCCTCCACGATCCGGAAAGAGCAGCGGACCGGCCGCCCGATGAGCTGGCCCAGCGCCTCCGCCACCATCTGCTGGGTCTGCGGCTTGTCGAGCGCGGCCCGGTGAAACTCGAATCCCTTGGGGAAACCGATCACCAGCATCGCGGGGTCTGACCGCTCACCCCCCTCCATGCCGGCCGGCACCGCCTCGTTGAGATAGGCCGCGGTGGAGGCCCTCTGCTCGTGGATCCGCTCGAGGAGCTTCGGCCAGACGGCGGAGACCTCCTCCAGCGAAATGGCGGAGGCGTTGGAGGCGGCCGGCCGTTGGGGCGGCTCCGCGGCCTTCGGGCCGGCCGGCGCCGGCTCCGCGGGCGCGGGCGGGGGCGGCGGCTGGGGCGCGGGCGGCTCCTCTTCTTTGATCCGCTGGTCGAGCCGCTCCAGCCGATCCACGAGATCCGCCACCGCGACGAGGGATCCGCCGGCGCTCACCCGGACCAGGGCCATCTCCAGCGGGATCCGCGGCTCCCCCACCCGCCGCATCGTCTCCACGGCGCCGGCCAGAAGCTGGGCGATCACCGTCACATCCTCGACGGAGAATCGCTCCGCCAGGGCGGTGAGCCGCCGGATCGTCTCCGGCCCCAGCTCCTCGAAGCCGAGGGGCCCTGCCCCGACCTTGGCCACGAGGAGATTCCTCAGGAATCCGAGGAAGCTCAGGAGCCACTGGACCAGGTCGGTGCCGGCGTTCACCTCGTCGGCCACGACCTTGAGCAGCCGGACCGGATCCTTCGCCTGAATCCCCTCCACCGCCTCCACAAAGGTATCCTCGTCGATCGCCCCCAGCAAGACCCGGATATCCTCGCCCCGGATCTTCCCGCCGGCGAAGGCGGCCACCTGATCCAGCAGCGACTCCGCGTCCCGGAGCGAGCCGGAAGCGGAGCGGGCGATCGCCAGCACCGCCTCCTCGGAGATCTCCAGCCGTTCCTCCGAGGCGATCCCCTTCAGCTTCGAGGTGATCACCTCCAGCGGCAGCCGCTTGAAGTCGTACCGCTGGCAGCGGGAGAGGATGGTCGCCGGCACCTTGTGCGGGGCGGTGGTGGCCAGCACGAAGACCACGTGGGGCGGCGGCTCCTCCAGGGTCTTGAGCAGGGCGTTGAATCCCTCGGCGGTGATCTGGTGGACCTCATCGATGATGTACACCTTGAACGCCCCGGCGGCCGGGGTGAACTTGGCCAGCTCCCTCAAAGCCCGGATCTGGTCGATGCCCCGGTTGGAGGCCCCGTCGATCTCCAGGACATCCAGGGAGCGGCCCTCGGCGATCTCCCGGCACCGGTCGCACCTCAGGCAGGGGGTCGCCGTCGGCCCCTCGACGCAGTTGAGCCCCTTGGCGAAGATCCGGGCGGTGGAGGTCTTGCCGGTCCCGCGCGGCCCGGTGAACAGGTACGCGTGGCCGACCCGGCGCTGGCGGACCGCGTTGGTCAGGGTCGTGACGATCGGGCCCTGCCCCAGGATATCGGCAAAGGTCTGCGGCCTGTATTTCCTCGCGAACACCAGATAGCTCATCTCAGTTCCTCATCTTGGGTGGCGGAGAGGCTGGGATTTGAACCCAGGGACCCACTTTTGGCAGGTCAGCTCATTAGCAGTGAGCTCGATTCAGCCGTGCTCTCGCACCTCTCCCACGGAATCAATGAATGGCGCGCTCGGAGGGATTCGAACCCCCGACACCCAGGTCCGCAACCTGGTGCTCTATCCGGCTGAGCTACGAGCGCAGGAAATTATTCTATCACGTAGAGGGGATTGCTGTAGATCCAGGGCTTACCCTTCCGGGTGGCCTCGAGGCGATAGATGCCCGGCCCGGAGACCGGGAACCACCCATGCTGGCCGGCGGCCTCGGCAACCGGCTTCCCATCCCGGAACAGGCTCATCTTGCCGGGGCTCGGCAGGTAGGCGTACAGCCGGAGGTCCCGCCGCCACTTCACCTGGTCCCCCATCACTCCCTCGAGGGCGTTCCGGCGGACCGCGAGGAAGGTGAAGCCCCGCGCGTCGGCTACGAGATCATGGGCGACGAAGAGGCGGCCCTTGGCCAGGGCATCGTAGATGGCCGGGCGGGACAGCTCCCGGACCAGCAGGTGATCGCGGACCAGCTTGAACATCGTGGCGTACGGCCCCAGCTGCAGGCCCCAGCGCCGCAGGCCGTGGGCGTCGGGGCTGCCGATCCCGACGACCCGCTCCCCGCGGGCCAGCATCCGGTCCCACAGGGCCAGGGTCTCGCTGGGGCGGTTCAGCCATTGGATCAGCGAGAACTCCGATCCGGTGAAGATCGTCCAGAATCCCAGCAAGAGGACGTTCTCCTCCGTCACATCCTGGACAGCGCTGTAGATCTCGAGGCCGGTCATCCCATGGGCATCGAGATCCTTCCAGGGGCGCCTCGGCCAGAAAGGGTGCGCGATGAAGCCCAAGGCCCCCTGCCTGGAGACCGCCTCGATGGTCCATCGGGCATCCTCCAGCCGGGGGACCTCGCGAGCCAGGCCCAGCGCCAGGTAATGCCCTCCCTTCGTCGAGATCTCCTCGTCGATCAGGACCAGCGTCTCCCCGTGCCAGCCCTCCTTGCCCTCCCGCCGGCCCCGAAGGGTGTCGTGATCCGTGAAGATGAGGAAATCCAGCTCCTGGGCGTTGGCGATCCTGGCGATCGCCTCGACCGGCTTCAGGCCGTCGGAGTACGTGCTGTGGATGTGGATCACCCCGACCGCTTCCCGGTAAGGGTAAGGGGCGGCGACGGCCGGCCCGCCGCGGCTGGAGGGATGCGGGATGGCCGAGGAATCCAGCGGCACCGCCGCGCACCCGGCGAGCAGAACCGCAAGGAGGGCCGAGCTGCGATTTCTCACTTCTTCCTCCGCCTCAGCTTCAGATAGACCGTTGGAATGGCGATGAGAACAGCCAGAGCGATCAACGCCAGCAGGAACTCCTTGGAAAAGGGCCGGGTGAGCGAGTTCCCGAACCAGGCGGCCACCGCCGCGCCGGGGATCAGCCCCAGGAACGTCGCCAACGCGTAGTCCCGGAACCGGATCGGGGAAAGACCCGCGGCGTAGTTGAGCGCCTCGTAAGGAACGAGGGGGACGACCCGAAAGAACAGAACCGTCGCGAGGCCTTTGGAGCCCAGGGCCCCATCCAGCGCTTTCAATCGGCCCTTCAATCGGCGCTCGACGAACCCCCGCCCCAGCCGGCGGCTGATCAGAAACGTTGCGGAGGTGCCGATCGCGGCGCCGGCCATGATCGCCGCAAACCCGACCGCCGGCCCGAAGGCCAGGCCGGCGGTGAGCGACAGGATCCCGATGGGAGGAAGCAGCGTCACCGTATTGGCCGCGTAGAGCGCCACATAGATGAGTGGGCCCGTCGCGCCAAACCGGGCGATCCAGGCACGCAGGGCCTCGGGATTGACCGCCGCTCGATGCTGCCACCCCCCGTACCCGGCGATGGCCAGCAATCCCACAAGAGATACCCAGCGCAGGGCGCGTGCCATGGGAATCAGCCGCCCCGGCTCACGGCAAACCACAACCCAAGCAATCTTTTCAGGCCTGGTGTCAGGCGGGAACCCTGATAGGCATCCCCGACCTGCCGGAGGGCCTCCGCCTGCGTCGGATACGGGTGAACGGCCTTTGAGAGCGCACGAAGCCCGGTTCCATTGACCATGGCGAGGATGACCTCGCCGATCATCTCCCCCGCGTGCGCAGCGACGAGGGTGGCCCCCAGGATCCGATCCGTGCCGCGCCGAACATGGATCTTCACAAACCCTTCTTCCTGGCCGTCCACCACAGCGCGGTCCACCTCCTGCAATGGCTTGATGAACGTCCGGACGGGGACCCCCCTTTCACGGGCCTCCTGTTCGTAGAGACCGACATGGGCGACCTCCGGGTCGGTGTAGGTGCACCAGGGGATGGTGAGGCGGCTCAGCCTCTTTCGCCCGAAGAACAGAGCGTTTTCAATGACGATCCGAGCCGCAGCGTCCGCGGCGTGAGTGAATTTTAACGCCATGCAGACATCGCCGGCGGCGTAGATGCGAGGGTTGGTGGTCCGCAAGTGGTCGTTGACCCGGACCCCTTTCTTCGGATCGCACTGAACCCCCGCGACCTCCAGATTCAACCCCTCCACATTCGGAGCGCGCCCCACGCCGACCAGGATCGCGTCAACCTCCAGTGAATCCTCTTTGCCTTGGAAGGTGTAGTGCAGGACCTTCCCCTCTCCCTGGCGCTGTGCCCGCTTGATCTGGCAACCGGCGAAGATCCGGATTCCTTCGCCACCTCCACCGCATCCGGCCCTAAGAATTTCGGCTCCCCCAAGAAGAGATCCACTCCTTGGGCTTTCAAATGTTCCGCCGAATCGTTGCGGCTGATCCGGGTCCGGAGTCGCCGGACCCGTTCCATGACGGCTGTAAAATCCACCTGGGCGCCGGGGGGAATCCGCATGCCGAGAACAGAGGCATCCCGGACCTCAGCGGCCGCGCGGGAGGAACGGATCAGGGCCTTGGAGGGAACGCACCCGACATTCAAACAATCTCCGCCCAGAAGATGCCTCTCGACCAAGGCCACCTTGGCGCCCAACCCGGCTGCTGCCGAAGCGGCCACCAATCCGGCCGGGCCACCTCCAAGGACCACGAGGTTGTAACGGGGAGCCGCCTTGGGATTCACCCAGTCCGGCGGATGGACGTTGGAAACGAGGATCCGGTTATGCGGATCCATCGGAGAAACGGTGACGGCCTGACTGCCGGGAGAAGGCATGGTCAACCCCCTTGATGAATTCGGAGAGGCAGGGATTCGAACCCTGGAGGCACCTTTCGGCACCTACGCGATTTCCAGTCGCGTTGATTCAGCCACTCTCACACCTCTCCAATCAAGAAGAATTTCAGCTCACGGAGAGAGGAGGATTCGAACCTCCGAGGGTCTTTAAGACCCTAACGCTTTTCGAGAGCGCCGCTTTCAGCCACTCAGCCATCTCTCCAGGGAAGAGGATACATGTTGTAATCACGCTGTTTCATCCAAGAAATGCGCCGCCGGCTTCTTGAGAGCTTTGGCAAGTTTCGTGAGGGTCTCAACCTTCGGTACTGACTTCCCTGCCTCGTAACGAGAGATGCTTTTCTGCTTGGTACCGATCTTCCGCGCAAGCTCGGTTTGGGTAAGGTCCAACTTCACTCGAGCGAGTTTAATCTTCCTGCCTAATTTTTTGGCGTCCATGGACTGGATTACCGCATGAGCAGAAGCGAAGACAGCGAAACAGCGATAATTCTGGGATCGGGTATCTTCACGTCATCTTCCATAGTCACGAGAATGCCAAACGGCGCGTTGTAATGGGTCTTTTCCAAGAAAGATCGAATCCCCAGGGTGTCCCGGTGAGGATCGATGTGACGCCGGTATTTAACCTCAAGAGGGATGCGTTTCTCGCCAATGGTAAGTACGAAATCAACCTCCGGCTCTGTGGGCCGCTCCGGGAAGTGGGCCAAGTCAAGATGAGGAACCCCGGATAGAAAAGCGCCCACAACACTTTCAGCAAGATGACCGGCAAGATCGGACAAATGGGGAGAGTTGGCCAGGCCATCCGAATCCAATGGGACCACCTCTTGAAGCCAACTCGCCCGAAGACCATGGTCTGCAATGCAAAGTTTAGGACTGCCCTTTGATCGTTTGAGACGCAATTCCAGAGGACGAATCAACTTGATGAGCAAGGCGCCATCGAGGAAACGAAGATAGCTCAGAATCCTGTGCCAGCCGATGTTCGCCCGCAGAACCTGCCGAAGCTCCTGGACATAGACCGCATGGCCTGGCGTTTGACCAGCGTATCGGCAAGCTAACCGGAAGATTTCCTCCAGGAGACTCGCGTCGCGCTTACGGCCTCTCTCCCCCATCCTCAAATCATGCTCAATCACGTGGCGAATCACATTCTCGTTGAGCTGGTCGGCAACCTCCTGCCATGGGATTCGGGGAGAGACATGGACCATCGGATACCCGCCCCGTTCCGAAAACGCTCGAAAGGCCTGATCGCGAATCTCTGCATATTGGGCACCGTGTTTATTC
>JACPXU010000077.1 GCA_016196375.1 Candidatus Omnitrophota bacterium
CGAGCGGATCGAGGAGCCGGCGATCCGGGCCTTCCTGATCACCCCCAGCCCGTCGATGGGAAACGTGATGCAGCTCGCCCTGAACCACCGTGGGGTCTACCAATCCACCGAGTATCTCGGCGTCGACCGGGCGATGCTGGTGTACGAGTTCCCCCTGGCCGAGGTGCTGGTCGATTTCCACGACCGGCTGAAGTCGGCCACCAAGGGGTACGGCTCGATGGACTACGAATGGATCGGCTACCGGCCGGCCCCGCTGGTGAAGCTGGAGATCCTCTTGAACGGCGAGCCCTGCGACCCGCTGGCCTGCATCGTCTCGAAGGAAAAGGCCTACAGCCGGGGCAAGGAGATCGTCGAGAAGCTGGCTGAGGTGATCCCCCGCCAGCTCTTCGAGGTGGCGATCCAGGCGGCGGTCAGCTCCCGGGTCATCGCCCGGGAGACGGTCCGGCCGCTCGCCAAGCATGTCACCGGCAAATGCTACGGCGGGGACATCACCCGCAAGCGAAAGCTCTGGGAGAAACAACGGGAGGGAAAGAAACGGATGAAGATGTTCGGGAAGGTGGAGATTCCTCAAGAGGCCTTCATGGCGGTCCTCAAGATATGACGAAGAAATCGGCCTTTCGCGAGTACGTGGAATCGCTGGCGCTGGCGATCCTGTTGGCCCTGGTGGTCCGCACCTTCTTCCTTCAGGCCTTCAAAATCCCCACCGGCTCGATGCGGCCCACCCTGATGGAGGGGGACCGGATCCTGGTCAACAAGGTGATCTACGGCATCAAGATCCCGGCCACCCCGTGGCGCCTGCCGGCCCTCCGGAAGCCCCGGCGGGGCGACACCGTGGTGTTCCTCTCGCCGGACGACCACCGGCGGGACTTCATCAAGCGGCTCGTCGCCGTCGGAGGAGATGAGGTGGAGATCCGGGACCTTCGCCTCTGGGTGAACGGCCGGCCGCTCACCGACCCGCCGGTCTTCCGGGAGCGGGTCTACTACAACCGGGGGACCTACGGGGAGGCCGGCAGGCCGGTGAAGGTCCCGCCGGGCAATTACTTCTTCCTCGGGGACAACTCCGCTTCCTCCCGGGATTCCCGCTACTGGGGATTCCTGCCGGAGGATCAGGTGATCGGCCAGGCCTTCATGATCTACTGGCCCCCGCGGCGGATCCGCTGGCTCAAGTGACCCAAGTGACGTTGATTTGTCCGTCCAACTGTGGTATCCATGACATAGGAGGTGACCAGAAGATGCGACCTGTTGCGATCGTTGCGATTCTCGGCTTCTTGATGGTGGGTTGCGCCACGGCCACGCCGACTCAGAAGGGGGCGGTGACCGGCTCGGCGATCGGGGCTGGGATCGGGGCCATTGTCGGCCACCAGTCCGGGAAGACGGCGGAGGGAGCCTTGATCGGCGCCGCGGCCGGCGGCTTGGGCGGGGCCTTGATCGGCGATGCCATGGCCACGAAGTTCTGCCCGACCTGCGGGCGGCAGTATCTTTCCACCGATCCGGACCACTGCCCGATTGACGGGACCGTCCTTCAGATGAAGGGGGTTCCCGCACAGAACACCCAGCAGCAACAGACCCAGGTGGCCCTGCCGAAGTTCTGCCCGACCTGCGGGGAGAGCTACCCGGAGAGCGCCACCTACTGCGGCAAGGACGGGACGGCCCTGAAGGCGAAGAAACAGTAAGTTCAGAGTTAGTTGAGCCTCGCCAACAAGCTCTCGCTCTTTCGGATCCTGCTGGTTCCAGGTTTTGTCGGCTGTCTCGTCTATTATCGGGCTGGCGAGAGCGAGATCCTTCGCTACCTGGCGGTGACCCTCTTCGTCATCGGGGTGGTCACCGACGCGGTGGACGGCTACGTCGCCCGGGCGGAGAACCAGGCGAGCCGGCTCGGGGCGATCCTCGATCCGGCGGCGGATAAGCTTCTCCTGGTCACCGCCTATCTCTCCTTGAGCCTGATCACGACGCTGCCCGAGGCCTACCGCCTGCCGGCCTGGGTGCCGATCCTCGTCTTGAGCCGCGACCTGATCATCGTCTGCGGCTGGCTCCTGATCGTCCTGGTGACCGGCGACCTGCAGGCCCAGCCCTCCCGCTTGGGCAAGGCGACCACCTTTCTCCAGATGCTGACCGTCGTCGCCGTCCTGCTGGGATGGCCCTTTGCCCGCGGGGTCCTCTGGGCCGCCATGGTTCTCACTGTTCTCTCCGGGATCGGGTATCTTCGTCGCGGCAACCGGATCCTCAACACGCCGATCAACCCGGCGAAGGGATGAGCTCTTAATTCCAGGCCGTTTCCATGTCGGATCAAACTATTCCAGTAGTCGCCATCATCGGCCGGCCCAACGTGGGCAAGTCCACGCTGTTCAACCGGCTTCTCAAGAAGCGCCGGGCCCTGGTGGACGCCACCCCCGGCGTCACGCGGGATCGCCTCTACGGCGATCTCCAGTGGCAGGGGGTCCATTTCCGAGTCGTCGATACCGGCGGCCTTCAGTTCGACTCCCGGGATCGGCTCGGGGAACGGGTGGCGCTGCAGGTTTCGAAGGCGATGGAGGAGGCGAGCCTGGCCCTCCTCGTCGGTGACGGCAGGGAAGGGCCGATGCCGCTGGATCGGGAGGTGGCCTCGTGGCTGCGCCCCTGGGGCAAGCCGGTCCTGGTGGTGGTCAACAAGGTCGATTCCGATAGGGAGCTTCCGGCCTCCTACGAATTCTCCTCGCTCGGGTTCGGGGAGCCGCTGGGGGTTTCCGCGAGCCACGGCAGAGGAATCGGGGAGCTGCTCGATGCCGTTGCTCGCCGTCTCCCCTTGGGGTCAGGCACCGTAGGGTCAGGCACCGTAGGGTCAGGCACCATCCGGGTGGCGATCGTCGGCCGGCCCAACGTCGGGAAATCCTCCCTCGTCAACCGGATCGCCAATGAGGAACGAGTCCTTGTGGACGAAGCCCCCGGGACGACCCGGGACCCGGTGGAGGTGACGGTCAGCTATCAGGAGCGGCCCTATTGCCTGATCGACACCGCCGGGGTCCGCTCCAAGCGGAGGTTGAATAGCCGGGTCGATGCCGTCGCCCGGATCAAGGCGCTGGAGGTGATCCATGGAGTGGATGTCTGCCTCTGAGTGCTCGAGGCCCCGGCGGGGATCGTCCAGGAGGACCTCAAGCTGTTCAGCGAGGTGGTGACCGCCGGGAAGCCCTTTTGCC
>JACPXU010000078.1 GCA_016196375.1 Candidatus Omnitrophota bacterium
CTCCGCGTCGATCCTCACGCCGTGGAGCTGCGTCAGACGGAGGAGGATCCCTCTCCGGTCCGGGCGAAGGTCGCGGTGATCGCCACCGGCTTCGGCTCCAACCTGCCGCTCCAGGTGGGGCTGGAGGGCCCGAGGGCGATCGTCTACGGGGCCCAGGCGGAGGTGGAGATGGAGGGCTTGAGGGATGTCGAGATCTACCTTGGCCGGGCCGTCGCCCCGGGCGCCTTTGCCTGGGTGGTGCCCCTTGAGCCGGGCCGGGCCCGGGTGGGGCTGACGGTCTCGAAGGAGGCCCCCCGCTATTTTCACGGGTTCCTGCGCCACCCCGCGGTGCGGGACCGGATCCGGACGCCGGAGCCGCAGATGCTGTTGAGCCCGATCCCCACCGAGGCGATCCGGTCCAGCGTCGCCGACCGGGTCCTCGTCGTCGGGGAGGCGGCGGGCCAGGTGAAGACGACGACGCAGGGGGGGATCTATTACGGGATGTTCTGCGCGGCGATGGCCGCGGAGACGATCGAGGAGGCGATCCGGCGGGATGATTTTCGGGCCAGGCGCCTGATCCGCTACGAGAGGGCCTGGACGCGGGCGATCGGGCAGGAGCTGAAGGCCGGCCTCTCCTTGAGGCAGCTTTTCAGCGAGTTGAGCGACAGCCAGATCGACGCCATGGTGGAGCTGGGGGAGAAGGAGGATGTCATCGCGCTGGTCAAGCGGCTGGCTCAATTCGATTGGCACCGGGAATTGATCTGGTCCTCCTTGAGGCTGCCGGCGCTCAGGGAGATGGCTCGAGGAGGGCTCTGGTAGCCGATGTTCCGCCATTGGTTCAAACGGTACCAATACCCGGATACGAGGGACTATCTGCGCCTGCCGGCCAGTTGGCCGGTCAAGTGCGAGATCCTTCCGACGGGGGATGACCGCCTCGTCACCTCCTCCAAGGATGTCAGCGCCGGGGGTGTCGCGATCCTGGTTCAGGAGGCGGTCCCCGCGGGAAGCCGGGTGAGGCTGACCATCTACGTGCCGTTCCTGGAGCGTTCGATCCCGGCCCAGGGGCGGGTGGTCCGGTCTCTCCCCACCCGAGGGGGCGGGTTTGAGCTGGGGATCCGGTTCGAGCAGATTGATCCGAAGGATCGCCAGGATCTGAATCAGGTGATCGAGGAAATGGCACCTTCCCGCCGGAAGATGAACTGGTGGCGCAAGGCTACCTGAACCCGGTGATCGGGGTAGCCTCCGCCGCTGCCGTCGCGATCACGGCGCTCCATCCGGCTCTCTCGTGGGCGGAAGCGCCCACCTCCGCGATCGGCGAGGAATCTCCCGCCTCCGTGGTGAGGGAGCTGAACCAGATCCGCCGACCCGAGGATGAGCAGAAGAGGTTGGTCCGGATGATCAGGGGATACAAGATGGAGGAATCGGAGTCCCTCCTCGGATTCCTCAAGCAGCGGATCCACATCGGCGTCGGTTTCGACGAGGTGTTCAACGACAATGTGTTCCTCCGGGACAACAACAAGAAGGAGGACTTGATCAGCGCGCTGGGCGGGCAGCTTCTGTTCGCGGACCCCAGGGGCTCCCTTCTCTACGGGGTCGGCTACGGGGCCCGCGCCTTTCGGTACCACCGGGCGGACGCCAACGCCATTGACCACGACGTGAGGGCCTTCCTGGATGTCGATCCCGGAGGCCGTTATCAATATCAGATGGCCTACCGATTGACGGCGAAGAACACCCTGGTTCAGGGGCCGGAGGGGATTGACCTCTTGAGGCGCAGCTCCGGCGGCGATTTTCAGCGGACGGTGACGCACACCTGGAACACGAAGCTGAAGTACTCTTTGAACGAAGTCAATCAACTGGTCCCGCAGATGCTCTACTCCCTCAAGGACGATCAGGTCAGTGACGATGCCGACACCGACCAAAAGTTATGGCAGACCATCCTCGATCTGGATCACGCGGTGAATCCCACCTGGACCCTCTACGGCGGCTATGGGTTCACCGATGTCATCATCCCGGGCGACAAGCTCAAGAACTCCGAGGGCCACGGCCTGCGCTTAGGGGTCCGGCATGAGGTGAGCGAAATCGCCCACCTGGACCTGCTGTTCAACTTCGAGCATCGGGAGTGGAAGTCCAAGCAGCAGGCGAACAACTTCGGCGTGGAAGGGAAATGGGCGTACCAGGTGGGGCCGCGGACGAGCCTCCTCGTCGGCTACCTCGACCAACAGATTCCCTCCGCCACCGCGTCCCGCCTCCAGTTTCGGGAGAGGAAGCAGTCGATCGGGATCGCCTATGAGGCGACCCCGCTGACCACGCTTTTGGCGGGGGCCAGCTATGAGAAACAGCAATCCGGCGGCGGGGATGTGATCACCGGCACGACGGCCCCGGCGGTGGTCTCTCGCCTGTACAACCTTGGGGCCGGCCTGAAATGGCAGGTTCGGGAACAGGCCTTTGTGACGCTGGACGGCCAGTATGCCCGGTCGAAAAGCGGCGATTACACCGTGCGGCTGGTCTCCCTCAAATTTGAAATGGAGCTCTGAGATGCATTGGCGATTAAGGATCCCGGTTAGATCGGCGATGGTTGCCGTCCTTTTGGTCTTTCTGTCCCTGGCCGGGGTGAAGGATCTTCCGGCCGCCTGGGATCAGGGGGAGGAACAGGGGGAGCAGCAGACGCAAGAGTCGGGCTGGGGGGAGATCCAGCGGGTGGAGGAGGAGGCGAGACGGCGGCTCGAAGCCCAGTCTTCCAGCCGAGCTCCGGAGCAGCAGGCTGCGCAGGCGGAACAGGGCACCGGCGATGATTCCAGAGCGCGACGGGTCACGATGGAGGAGATCTGGAAGGCGGAGGAGGTGGCGGAGGCCGAGGTGGAGCGCCGTCGGCAGCTCGAGGCCGAACGGAAGGTCCAGAGGCGCCGTCAAGAGGCCCAAGAAAGAAGAGAGGCCGAGCGCAAGGCGCAAGAGGCGCAGCACCGGAGGCATGAGGAGGCCAAGCGCCAGGCGGAGGCTGAGGCCCGGCTGGCCAAGGAGAAGCAGGAGGCGCAGCGCAACGCCGCGTTGGCGAAGAAGGAAGCCGAGGCCCGGCTGAACAAAGAGAAAGCAGCCCTCGAACGGAAGCTGGCTTTGGCCAGCA
>JACPXU010000079.1 GCA_016196375.1 Candidatus Omnitrophota bacterium
CAAGGCGATCACCGAGGTTTACCGGGACGCCTCGGAGTACCGGAACACCCGCTCCCGGGCGCGGCTGAAGTTCCTCATCGCCGACTGGGGGGTCGAGAAGTTCCGGGGCGCGGTCCAGGCCAGGCTGGATTTCCCCCTGGAGGAGGCCGGGCCGTGCGAGGATCCGCCCGACAGCTACAAGGATCATGTCGGCGTCCACGAGCAGAAGCAGCCGGGGCTCTTCTATGTCGGGGTCCCGGTGCTGGTGGGCCGGATCACCGGCGGCCAGATGCGCAAGGTGGCGGACCTGGCGGAGCGGCATGGGGACGGCAGCGTCCGCTTGACGGTCCGGCAGAATCTGCTGATCCTCAACATCCCCCAGGAGCGGGTGGCCCAGGTGCTGGAGGGGCTGGGGTCGGTGGGTCTCAAGGTCGACGCCTCCCCGATCCTCCGGGGGGTCGTGACCTGCACCGGGATCGAGTTCTGCAAGCTGGCGGTGACCGAGACCAAGGTCCGGGCCCGGGAGATCGTCGAGCATCTGGAGAGCCGCGTCATGCTGGAGGAGCCGCTTCGGATCCACGTCACCGGGTGCCCCAACACCTGCGCCCAGTCTCCCATCGCCCACATCGGCCTTCAGGGATCGCAGACGAAGGTGGGGGACCGGGTGGTGGAGGCCTACGACGTGGCGATCGGCGGGGAGCTGGGAAGGAACCGGGCCTTCAACCATTTCGTCCTGCGCAAGCTCCCGGCCGCCGAGGTGCAGCTGCGGCTGGAGCGGCTTCTCATGGCCTACAAGAAGCAGAGAAGGCCAGGGGAGCGGTTCAATGATTTCTGCAGGCGGCTGGGGGATGAGGGGTTGGCGGGGCTTTTGAGCGAGGAGGCCCGGCCGAGCTGATGACGAAGGTGGTGATCGTCGGCGGGGGGGTCGTCGGGCTGGCCGTCGCGGATGAGCTGACCCGGCGGGGCGGCCTGGAGGTGGAGCTTCTCGAGAAGGGCCCTCGCCCCGGGATCGAGGCCTCCTCGGCGGCGGCCGGGATCCTCTCCCCTCAGGGAGAGGCGGACCAGCCGGGCCCCTTCTTGGATCTGCTGCTGGCCGGCTACCAGCTCTTCCCTGAGGCGGTGGTCCGGCTTCAGGCCTTGACCGGGATCGACATGAGGTATCGGGCCGGCGGCATGCTGGGGGTCGCCCTGTCCGAGGAGGATGAGGCGCAGATGGAACGGCAAGCCGCCTGGCAAGAGAGGGCCGGCCTCCGGTTGGAGAGGGTGGCCGGTTCCCAGGTGAAGTCGCTGGAGCCGGCCATCGATGGGCCGGTCCGGTCGGCGATCTGGTGGCCTCAGACGGCTCAGCTTGACAACACCCGGCTGGTCGAGGCCTACACGCGGGCCGTGGCCCTGCAGGGGGCCGCCCTCCGGACCGGCGTCCCGGTGAGCCGATTTCTGGTGGAGGGAAACCGGGTGGTGGGGGTGGAGACGCCGCAGGGGAGGATCGACGCCGACTGGGTGGTCAACTGCGCCGGCCCCTGGGCCGGTTTTGATCGCTCCCTCCCTTTCTCGATCCCGACCCTGCCGGTGAAAGGGCAGATCCTCCAGTTCAGGACCGATTCCCCCCTCGTGGAGCGGGTCGTCAAGTCCCCGCGGGCCTACCTGGTCCAGCGCTCCCCGCAGCAGCTGATCGTCGGCACCACCGTCGAGGATGTCGGCTACGACAAGGAGATCACCGGGCCGGGCCGCCGCTCGATCCTGGAAGGGGTGGGGGAGATGACCTCGCGGCTTATCGGGATGCGGCCGGAGACCGCCTGGGCCGGGTTGAGGCCGGGGACGCCGGACCGCCGGCCGATCCTGGGGCCCTCGCCGCTGGAGCGGCTCCTGCTGGCCGCCGGCCATTTCCGGAACGGCATCCTCCTGGCGCCCCTCACCGGCCGGCTCATCGCGGATTGGATCACGACGGGAGGCTGCCCGTGGGATCTTTCGCCCTTCAGCGTGAAACGTTTCTCAGAGTCCAAGGAGGTGTTCCACCATGGCGCGACACAGTGAGAAGAGGGATCTGTTGGCTGAGATGGTCGGCACCTTCATCCTGGTCTTCATCGGGACCGGCGCGGTCACGATGACCAAGGTGGCCGCGGCCGGCCATCCCTTCGGGGTGTTGGAGTATCTGGCGATCGGGACCGCCTTCGGGGTGGCCTTGATGGTGGCCGCCTATACCGTGGGGCCGGTCTCCGGGGCGCACCTCAACCCGGCGGTGACGATCGCCCTGGCGATGGAGAATCGGCTGGAGAAGGGGCGGGTGATCCCCTACATCCTGGCTCAGTGCAGCGGGGCGATCCTCGCCTCCCTGGCGCTCTTGGCGCTGCTGGGGAGCAGCGGGCATGGGTTGGGGGAGACCACCGTCGGGGCCTGGGGGATTCAGGGGGCCTTGGGGGCGGAGGGGGCCTTGACGGCCCTGCTGGTTTTCACGGTGCTGGGGTTGACGGAGAAATCGGCGCCGCCCGGGTTCGCCGGGCTCATCATCGGGCTGTACCTGGCCGCCTCCCACCTCGTCGGGATCCCCTTTTCAGGGAACTCCCTCAATCCGGCCCGTTCGCTGGGGCCCGCGGTCATCTTGGGTGGAGATCCCTTGAGGCAGCTCTTGCCGGTCTACGTGGTCGGGCCTCTGGTCGGGGCGCTGATCGGCGTCGCGATCTACCGCTGGGTGAAGGGGGAGGGCCTTCTTTCATAGAGAAGATCTGGTTCACGTCGAGGGGAAAGATATGGTATCCTAACGAAAATGGGGATCCGTGAAGATGCCTAAGGCGCCGAGCTTTTCCTGGATGATCGGGGGGCCGCAGGGGAGCGGGGTTGACTCTTCCGCGACGACGTTCGCCCGCACCTGCGCGTCGGGAGGCCTTTTTGTCTTCGGCAAGCGGGAGTACCATTCCAACATCAAGGGGGACCACTCCTACTTCCAGATCCGGGTTTCCGAGGAGGAGATCCACTCTCACATCGACGAGGTTCATCTGCTGGCCACCTTCGACAAGGAGACGCTGGAGATCCACAAGCAGGAGGTGGTCAAGGGTGGGGCGATCCTGTACGACCCGACCCTGTTGAAGCCGGAGGAGATCGGCCGCCCCGATTGCCTGCTCGTCCCGATCCTTTACAGCGAGATCATCCAGGCCACCGCCAAGGAGTTCCATCGGGAGAAAGACCTGATGAAGCTCCAGATCATGAAGAACGTGATCAGCGTGGCGACCTCCCTGGGGCTGGTGGGCCTGGAGTTCGATCTCTTGAAGAGCACCCTCGAGGGGATCTTCAAGGGGCGGCGGGCCGCGCTGGCCCCGATGAACGTCTGGGCGGCCCGGAAGGCCTACGACTACGGGACCCAGGAGTTTCAGGGGTCCTATCCCCACCGGCTTCGCCACGTTCAGGTGGGGAACGGCCACCGCAGGATCATGATCACCGGCACCACCGCCACCGCGCTGGGCAAGGTGGTGGGCGGCTGCCGGTTCCAGACCTATTACCCGATCACCCCGGCCAGCGATGAGAGCGAGTACCTGGAGTCGCATCCGGAGTTCGGGGTGGCGGTGATCCAGAGCGAGGATGAGATCGCCGCCATCACGATGGCGATCGGCGCCGCCGTGACCGGCGCCCGGGCCTCCACCTCCACCTCCGGGCCCGGGTTCTCCCTGATGGCCGAGGGGCTCGGCTGGGCCGGGATGAACGAGGTCCCGGTGGTGGTCTTCAATTACCAGAGGGCGGGGCCCTCCACCGGCCTGCCGACCCGGCACGAGCAGGGGGACTTGAAGTTCGCCCTTGCGGCCAGCCACGGGGAGTTCCCCCGCCTGGTTCTGGCGCCGGGCGACCTGGAGGAATACTTCTACGACGCCATCGACGCCTTCAATTACGCGGAGCGGTACCAGACGCCGGTGATCGTGCTGGCGGACAAGGCGCTGGCCAACACCACCGAGACGATTCCCTGGTACGACCTGGACGGCGTCCACATTGACCGTGGGCTCCTCTTGACCGATGAGGAGCTGGCGGTCCTGGTCGCCAGCGAAGGCCGGTACAAGAGGTTCAAGTTCACCGAGTCCGGCGTCTCTCCCCGGAGCCTCCCCGGTCAGAAGGGGGGCATCTTCTGGAAGACCGGCGACGAGCACAACGAGCTCGGCCACATCACCGAGGATCCGGACAACCGGACCCGGATGATGACCAAGAGGATGCGCAAGCTTGAGACCGCCGCCCGCGAGATCCCGATCGAGAAGAAGGTGAACTTCTTCGGGGACCGGGACGCCGACATCACGCTGGTCTCCTGGGGCTCTCCCAAGGGGGCGATCCTGGACGCGATGGAGCTTCTGAAGGGGGAGGGGATCCGGGTCAACTTCCTCCAGATCCACCTGATCCTGCCGTTCCCTTCCGAGTTCGTGGCGCAGGTTCTCTCCCGGGCCCGCCGCCGGGTCAACGTGGAGATGAACTACTCCGGCCAGCTGGCCCAGGTGATCCGGGAGAAGACCGGCTTCACCATGGATGCCTCGATCCTCAAGTGGAACGGCCGGGCGATCTCCCAGAACGAGATCGTGGAGGGGGTCAGGAAGGTCCTCAAGGAGCAGGAGTCCAAGGTGGTGCTGACCCATGGCGCTTAAGGTTCAGGACTACAAGACCGACGTCCACAACGACTGGTGCCCCGGCTGCGGCGACTTCGGGATCCTAAACGCCGTCCAGCAGGCCCTCGCCGAGATGCAGTTGCCGCCGGAGCAGGTCCTCCTCTTCTCCGGGGTCGGCTGCTTCGCCAAGACCCCCCACTTCGTCAACACCTACGGCTGCCACACCCTCCACGGCCGCTCCCTCCCCTTCGCCGTCGGGGCGAAGCTGGCCAACCCGGATCTGACGGTGGTCAGCCTCGGCGGGGACGGGGACGGCTACGGGATCGGGGCGGGGCACTTCCTCAACACGGGCCGGCGCAACGTGGATTTACTCTACCTTGTCTTCGACAACGGCGTCTACGGGCTGACCAAGGGGCAGGCCTCCCCGACCCTGAAGAAGGATATCCAGACCAAGTCGCTGCCGATGCCCAACATCAACGATGCCATCAATCCCCTGGCGGTGGCGCTGGCCGCCGGCTACACCTTCATCGCCCGCGGATACGCCTACGACGGCAAGGGCCTGCGGGAGCTGATCAAGGCGGGGATCAACCATCGGGGGCTGGCCCTGCTGGATGTCCTGCAGCCCTGCCCGACCTACAACACCGTCAACACCAAGGAATGGTACGAAGGGCTTGAGATGGACGAGGCCACCGGCATCAAGAAGGCGTCCGCTCCCCGCCTCTACAAGCTGGAGGAGAGCGGCTACGACCCGGTGGTCCACAATCCGGCTGATCCCGCAGAGATCTCGCAGAAGATGGTGCAGGCCTTCCAGAAATCCCAGGAATGGGAAGGCCGGATCCCGGTCGGCGTCTTCTACCAGATCAACCTCCCCACCTATCACGACCGGCTCAACGACCGGGTCGCCGCCCTCAAGCGGTTCCCCGCCGCCAAGATGCCGATCTACGAGCCCTCCACCGGCACCCCCGCCGCCGACATCTCCAAAGCCCTGGAAGAGCTGCGCGTCTGTTAGCCGTAGTTTATCCCAGATAAAAATATCTTAAGCCCTTGATTTCCGCCCGGTGAAGATGTATAATTATCGTAAAGGATAAATTAAGTCCATAAAATCCCCGATGAAGGAAAAACTGTCTGACTGGGGTCAGACCCTGTGGGGTCTGACCCCAAGAGCAATTCTCCTCGCCCTCAGCCTTGCCATGCCCGCCCCTCGACCCAGCTCGGGGCAGGCCTCCCTCTTTGCCATGCGGGCTCAAAGCGGGGAGTCCGGCGAAGTCCGGCGCCGCCTTACGAATCGTTTGAAACCCGAAGCCACAGGCCCTTCGACTCGTCCTTCGGACTCGCTCAGGACAGGCCTGGAGGAGAACAAGGTTAAGGCGGCTTCCTTAGCGGGAGATTTTGAGGAGCTGCGGAGGCTTCTCCAGGAAACGATGGGCGCGGGGTACGCCGCGCCCACTTCCCCGAGTGAGGTGGCGATGGAGCTTCTCACTCGATGGCTGAGCCGGCAGGTGGATCCGTCGCGGCCCGATGAGGCGCTGCTCGTTAGGGTCTTGCCTCGGAGCGCGGCGAATTCCAAAGTCTGGCAGGATCTCCAGGTTGGGCTGGAGCCGCTGTTGACTCCTCAGGAGCTATCGGGTCAACTGAAGGCCTATCCTGCGGATCTGCTCTACCAGATCCGCGTGGAATCAAGGCCTTCCCCCACCCCATCGAAGCCGCCTCGCCGGTACCTCCACATCCCGATTCGCCCCTCCTTGAAGGCCCCTGGGTACGAGCCGCTGACGGAGCTGGTCCTGCGGATCCCGTCAGCCGCCGCCGCTGCGCCGGCCGCTGGGGTGGAATTCTCCGATCTCGTTGAGGGAATCGGCTCCGGCAGGGCCAACGCCGCTCACCGAAAGAGGCTGGCTGAGCTCACCGCGGATCTTTTGAAGCAGGGGGATCTCCTCTTGGAGAATATGCCTCTGGGCCTGAGGACCGAGGAGAGCAGGGACCTCTTCGCCTCAGAGGTGGGGGTCGACCCTGGCCGCCTTCTCTGGGAGGATCGGATGGCGGCGATCCAGCAGGCGGCCCAGAGGAGGATGGATGAGCAAAAGGAGCAGGCCGATTCGGCGGGACGCCGCGATGAGGCGGCGCGGCGGGTCGACTCAATCACCCAGCGGATCAACCTCTGGGCGGATCAGGAGATTCGGGCTCCCCTGCGGGAGCGCCTGGAGGCCGTCAGGGAGCATCCCCTCAGCTCCTATCTCGATCCGGATCGAATCCGGGAGCTGTCCGGCCAGATCAAGGACCTCCCTGTCCGGGCCGCCGTTGAGTCTCAAGTTTCGCGGGGCCTCCCTGAGGCGAAGGGGGTCGAGCAGGTCCAGGCCGGCTTGAGGGAGAGAGGCAAGAGAATAGAGGCGGCCATCGATCGCCTCCCTTCCGATGCCCCCGCGGGCGCCGAGCTGGACCGCGTTGTCGCGAGGCTCGGATCGGATTTCGGCGTCGAGGTTCACGGGCGCGTCGAGGGGTCCCCGGAGGATCCCCTTAAGGCGAACGCCTCCCTTCAAGAGGTGTTCCTCAATCAAGAGGTGCGGCGCAACTATTGGAGTCCTTTCCGCGTCGCGGAGTTCCTCACCCAGTTCCGGCAGGTCAAGGAGATCGTTCGAAAGAGACTTCCGGATCTGCCTTGGTTTTCCGATCTGGTCCTGGAGGTTCCTCAGCCGGATAGTCCGACGAGGAACTACCTCACCTCCACGTTGTACATGCCGGCTCCTCCGACGCTTGGCTTCATGTTGAACCTGGCTTATCCGACTAAGGATGCCTCCTACTTCTTAGGACTGGCTTCTTATCTGGTCTCTTACGAAGTGGGGAGCATCTGTCTTAGGATGGATCCGGACATCCTTTTCGATCTCGAGCGCCAGGGGGTGGCCTCAGTCATCCTCCAGGGCCTGCCCCACAACCGATGGCTGAAAGGCCCTCTGCTGGCTGACCCGAAATACCTTTCAGAGACCGGATTCCGCGAGTTTCTGCTGGGTGAGTTGGTCGGAACACGGACCCTTGAAGATATGGTCAAAGAGAGGGTGGCCTTCCTTCTCAGCGCGGAGAATCCTGAAGTGGTGGCGGCGATCCTGTGGGATGTTGAGTGGAGGATGAACGTCATGGAGGCTCGGAGCAAGTCGCGAGGGCCTCTGGATCTCTTCCTGAAAGAGCTGAAGGATGTGAACCTTTGGAAGACTGGTGATATCGTGATCGCCGGAAGCGATGAGAAAGATACGACGCGTAGGGTGAAAAAGTTTAAACAGAAAGTCCAAAGTCTGCAACTGAGGGTGTTCGGCCGGCTGGCTAATGATATGGATATCCTGCCGCGCCTGGCGATCCTCCAAGCCATCGTGAGCATGGTCCCGGGGCCCTCGCCCCTCGCCGGCCGTCTCAAGGAGCTCAGCGGCCAAATCCTGGCTGATTTGGAGGCGACAAGTCCATTACTTCCGGAAGACCCGCCCCGTCTGAAAGCGATTCGGGAGGCGGACTGGCGCCGGATCTATCCCGAGTTCGTGGAGCTTTACAGAAGGCTCGCCGACGGCCTCGAGATCAGGTCCCCTTCAGCCGAAGCCACAGGCCTGGAGGAGGTGAGGCCGGTAGGGGGCCGGCTGATGGGGGCCGCCGGCGCGATCCCCTATGAGATCTATCCGCAGGCCTCCCAGATCGGAGAGGCGATCGCCCGGCGGATCTCCGAGGGGCTCGACCAGGCCGACAAGCCGGACCGCAGGCATCCTTATCTGATCGCCCTGCCGCGGGGAGCCACCTTCGCCCCGACGATCCAGGCCCTGGTCCGCCTGCGCGGGAACGACCCGGCCCGGTGGAAATGGCTGAGGGTCGTGGTGATCAACGATTACGTGGATCCCTCCACAAGGACCAATCTCGCCCAGCAGGGCCCGGACGGCGCCGTGTCGGAGGTCGAGGAGATGTTCCGCCATTCCGAGACCGGCGCGTCGGTGATTCCGCCGGAGCAGATCTGGGTGACGGAGGCCGGCCGCGTGACCCCGCTCATCGATCAAATCCACCTGGCCGGCGGGGTAGACTTCATGCTGGTGGCGGTCGGCCCCGAGGGATCGGTCGGCCACAACTTCCCGCCGGAGGAGGGGTTTGAAGGGGATGCCGTCGCCAGGCCCTTCGACCATGACCGGCCGAGCCCGATCCGGAAAGAGCTTCAGAGGCATAATGAAAAAGCCGAGAGGTGGGGGATGGGAACCGGATTTACCCTGGCCGACCTGACCTCCGTTATGGCCCCCGGCGGCCTGGCCGCCTTCGTGGCGACAGGGGAAACCAAGCAGGACATCGTGGCCAAGTTCGCCCGGAACCGGCACCACCCAGAGCGGCTGGATGATCTTCCGATCTACTTCCTTTGGAGAT
This sequence comes from Candidatus Omnitrophota bacterium, assembly GCA_016196375.1. Lineage (GTDB taxonomy): Bacteria > Omnitrophota > Gorgyraeia > 1-14-0-20-64-10 > 1-14-0-20-64-10 > JACPXU01. Next base: position 8,931 of record JACPXU010000079.1, read on the forward strand.
CCGCCTTCGTTGAAGGGGAAAAGGTGCGGCTCTATATGGATCAGACGACCGGCGTCCACCTTTTAAACGCCGTCCTCGAAGGGGATCTGGCCCCCGGCCTTTCGCCGGAGAAGGCCTCTTCCTGGCTGGAGCATGGGGACGCGGCCAGCGACTTGGGAAGAATCGGGCCTGCCGCCCGTCCCGGTGTCCGGGCGCTGACCCGCCTTCTCCAGGGGGAGAGCCCAGCGCCGGAGGAGGTTCGGGAACAGGCGGCCTGGGCCTTAGGACAGATCGGGCCTGAGGCCTTCAAGGCGGTTCCCGTTCTTTCCTCTGCCGTTCGATCCGATGGCTCCTCCCGGGTCCGCCGGGAGGCGACAGCCGCTCTGGGCCGGATCGGCGGGCCGCAGGCGGCTCATCGGCTGGCGGAGATCTTCGCGAATTATCCTGACAGAGAGATCCGAGGGGCCGCCGTCACGGGCTTGGCCAGGATGAATTCTCCCACCCTTTATCTGATCCAGACCCTGCTCAGGGCCTTGAGGGACCCTGATTCGGACGTCCGTTGGGCGGCCGTGTCCGGCCTGGGCAATGTGGTTGGTCAGGCCTCCCGCCTCTCCCCCAGGAAGGGAGAGCTTCTGCGTGCCGTGACGCGCAGGGCCTTGGAGAGGTTTGCCAGCTTTCCCGACCCGGTCGCCGGCGTGAACGAAGCCGCGGGCAAGGTCTTGAAGCAGATGCGGGCAGGCCTGGGGGAGACGGGGGTCGAGGTGCTCGACGCGGACGGCGACCGGTTCCGGCAGCTCTACGGACGCCGGCTGAATCCCTTCCAGCATGATCAGGTCGCGAGCTTCCTGTCGAATCGGGTCTTCGGGTCCATCCAGGTGATCGCGGTCACGGGGAGGACCCTCTTCACCCTCCACGCCGATCCGGCCATCGCCCGGGAGGCGAAGAAGCACGACCGGGGTTCCTTGGAGGGAGTGGCTTTTGATATCCGGGACAACCTCCGGGATCTTTCTCCGGGTGAGATTCGAGCCCCAGGCCTCATCGCCTCTGACAAGGACATCGCGGAGCCTTACGTCAAGCCGGAGGGGGTGTCGGTTCGGGCGGTTCCCGTCTCCGACCTTCAGATGAGGCGGCTCAAGCCGGTCGCCTGGATGGCCCTGGCCTACAACCCGAGGCTTCAGGTCGATCACCTCCTCGATCAGCAAATCCTCCTGATCACCCTCCAGGACGAAGAAGGGACCGTCCACCTGATCTTCTCCGCCGCTTAATTCTTCTCCCACCCCTCTCGCCGATGTAGAATAAAGTCCGTGATGACCCCGCCCCTCCTCTGGCTGCGCCGTCGAACGGCGTGGTCAAAGATATTGGCTTGGTTCGACGGTGCCTGTGCCCTGTCTCATGCTCGGGCTGGATGCGTGGCACAGAGCCGAAAGAGCCCTCCGGGCTCTTTCGGCTCCAGAGGAGGGGCGGGGTGAAGAAGCCTGTTCTGGTCACGGGCGGCGCGGGGTTCATCGGGTCCCACCTGGTGGATGCGTTGGTCCGCCGGAAGCACCAGGTTCGGGTGCTGGACAACCTCTCCACAGGGAGCCTGGGGAACCTTCAGGCCGTCTTCGGCAAGATCCAGTTCATCCGGGGGGACATCCGGGAGCCGGCCCTCCTGCGCAGGGCGGTCCAGGGAGTCCGGGTGATCTATCACCAGGCGGCCCTCCGCTCCGTGCCGAAGTCGGTGGCCCGCCCGATGGAGTACCACGAGGTCAACGCCACCGCCACCTTCCAGCTCCTTCTCCTCGCCCAGGAGGCCGGCGTCAAGCGGGTCGTCTACGCCTCCTCCAGCTCCGTCTACGGCGACCAAACTCCTTTGCCCCAGTCGGAGGGGATGCAGCCCGGTCCCAAGTCCCCCTACGCCGCTTCGAAGCTGGCCTCGGAGGTTTACTGCTCCATGTTCACCCGCCTCTGGGGTCTCGAGACGGTCGGCCTGAGGTACTTCAACGTCTTCGGGCCCCGCCAGTCCCTCGAGAACGAGTACGCCGTGGTGATCCCCAAATTCATCACCTGCCTCTTGCGGGGGGAGCGGCCCCCGATCCACGGGGACGGCCGGCAGACCAGGGATTTCACCTACGTCGAGAATGTGGTTCTGGCGAACCTGAAGGCGGCCGCCGCCCCAAGGGTGGGGGGCGAGGTCTTCAACGTCGCCAGCGGGTCCCGCCATTCCGTCCTGGAGCTGGCCCGGCTTCTCAATCGGAAGATCGGCGTCCGGATCAGCCCCCGGCTTGTGGCCCTCCGTCCCGGCGACGTCCGGCATACCTGGGCCGACATCCGGAAGGCGAGGCGTCTCCTGGGGTACCGGGTGGCGGTCCCGTTCACCGAGGGGCTCGATCGGACCATCGCCTGGTTCTCCCGCAACCGCTCCGTCTGGAACGGCCCAGGGGTCTGACCCCGCGGGGTCAGACCCCATCAGGTTTTTGTTCTGAAACCGGCTCTCAGGAAAAAGGAGGATGACCGATGCGAATCCGACAGTGGGGAATCGGGAAATGACTGTCCAAGAGCTGCAGGGTAAAACAGACGTGCCGGTTGTCATCACGGATCACGAGGGGATGATCGTGCAGGTGAATGGCCGTTTTGAGGAGGTCTTCGGCTGGCGATCGGAGGAGATCATCGGCCGGCCGCTCACCACCATCATCCCCTCCAACCTCCATGACGCGCATCACCTGGGATTCTCCCGGTTTCTCGCCACGGGCAAGCCGACGCTGCTCAATCAACCGTTGAAGCTCAAGGCGATCACCAAGGACGGGCGGGAGTTCGATTCCGAGCATCTCATCATGGCGGAGCAGCGTGAGGGACAGTGGGTCTTTGGGGCCTCCATCCGCCCGCTGGACGGGTAGCGATGAAACGCTGCGCGGGAGATGTCCCGTGAAGTCTGTTTCGGACGAGCTGCTCCACCAGCTTCGCGCCACGCTGGCGAAGGTGGAGGTGGCGCTTGGGGCCATTGTCGAGGCGATTGTCTGGGTGGACGGGAAGGTGGGCAGGATTCAGTGGTGCAATGCCGCCTTCGCTCGCTTGGTGGATCAGCCCCATGTCACCATCCTGGGGATACCGCTGGTGGATCTGCTGCCGTTGGAGCAACACGGCCAAGGCCTGCCGAAAGAGCGTCACCCCGTCACGCGCCTGCTGACCAGCGAGCCCTTTCTCCACGATTACTATGAGTTCCAGATGTCCGGCAACCGGCAGGCCATCCTTGAGCTGTCAGGCACCCGCACGGAGCCGGAGGAGTACGGCATCACCCTGGTGCTGGTCGTCCGCGATGTGACCGAGCGGATCAAATCCGAGGAGGCGCTCAAGGAGGACCGGCAAAAGCTGGCCAAGATGAACAGCATCATGATGGGTCGCGAGGGGCGCATCCTGGAGCTCAAGCGGGAGGTGAACGGCCTGTTGAAGGAGCTCGGCAAGCCTCCGCGATACGAGGTCTGATCCGCGCCCCGTCCCCGCCGAGCTCTCAGGGCTATCGGAAGTATCGGGCCGGCAACTACCGGATCATCTACGTCGCACAAGACTCTTGAGGCAGATGGTGATCGTGCCGGGTCTGCTCCTTGTTCCGACGCTCTGCCGCCTGCTCTGGAGATGGCGGCGGGCTCATCAGTCACCGTTGAGCGTTTCTAGGGAGGGAGATCAGGCGATTCGGCTGCTATGTCAACGCACCGACATGACCTGTTAAGCGATCGGGCCGTTCGGCCGCTGCTGATGGCGCTCTTCATCACCGTTGGTGTCACGGTGCTGGAGGTCGTTGTGGGTTTTCTGTCACACAGCTTGGCCCTCCTGGCGGATGCAGGCCATATGGTTACAGATGCCGCTGCCCTGGCGATGAGCCTGGCCGCCTCCCGGATTGCCCGTCAGCCGGCGACCCGCACCAAGACGTATGGTTTCTACCGCACGGAGATTTTGGCGGCTTTCTTGAATGGCCTGACGCTCTGGCTGGTTGTCGTGTGGATCATCACCGAGGCCATCCACCGGTTGATTCATCCTCCAGTTGTTCAAGCACCGATGATGTTAGTGGCGGCAATCATTGGTCTCGTCGCCAATCTGGGGTGCTCCCGGGTATTGCAACGGTCGCAGGGCCAAAGTCTCAATCTTCGCAGCGCCTATCTTCATGTCCTGGCCGATGCCCTGGGCTCAGCCGGCGTTATCGCCGCTGCGACAATTATCTGGACGATCGGCTGGCATCTGGCAGATCCCTTGGCCAGTCTCTTCGTCTGCATGATCATTCTCTGGAGCTCGTGGAGCTTGATTCGTCAGTCGGTCAATATCTTGCTCGAGGGGGCGCCTGCCCATATCGATGTCGCTGAGGTTGTGCGAGCCATGCAAAGCATGACAGGGGTACGATCCGTTCACGACGTCCACATCTGGACGATTACATCGGGGATGGAAGCGATGAGTGCCCACGTGGGAGTCGACAACCTAGAAAGCAGCCAAGGTGTCCTGGACCGTCTCAATACCCTTCTATGCGATCGGTTCCGGATCCACCACACGACCATCCAGCTGGAAGAAGCCTTGCTGGATAGACCCCTTCAATAAAAGTGATGAAAAAGCTCTTTGTTCGGACGATGGGGTGCCACTTCCAAAATGGATAAGAAACCGCAGGTTTATATCATTGCCGGGCCGAATGGGTCGGGGAAGACAACATTTGCCGGTGAGTTCCTCCCGAAGTATGCCGACAGCCCGACGTTTATCAATGCCGATACGATTGCTCTAGGGCTATCCGGTTTTTCTCCTGATGCAGCCGCATTAAGGGCCGGGAGGATTTTGCTTGAGCGGATCGGAACGTATGCGGCCAAACGAATCGACTTTGCTTTTGAAACTACTTTGTCCGGAACAAATTACGTCGCGCGCCTGCGTAACATGAAAAACGAAGGGTACCTGGTCCACCTGTTCTTTCTCTGGATTCCGGACGTTAAACTCTCTATTGCGCGTGTGGCAAGCCGTGTCAAGATGGGCGGCCATAACATTGAAGAAGAAGTTGTGCGCCGGCGTTTTCATAAGGGAATCCGGAATTTCTTCAAACATTACCGACCTCTCCTGGATTCATGGATGTTGTTCGACAACTCTGGGAATACGCCGCACCCCATTGCTGAACAGAAATCAGGCGAATTAAAAGTCCTCGATCGGAATTCGTACGGCACGATTCTGAAATTGGCGGAGGGCAAATGAACGCAAAGAAGACCGAAAGAAGTATCGAGGCGCTGCACGCAGGGGCGATTAAGGCTCTGGAAACAGCGGTTGCAAAAGCCCTTGAACAGCACGAATCTGCAGGAGTTCCTGCGGCGATTTGGAGAAATGGGCGGGTTGTGCTCCTGTCCGGAAGCCAGCTTAGGAAGCGTCGAAAGTAGGAACAAGTTGAAGCAGCTCTACCTCCAGACATATGGGTGCCAGATGGCCTCGTTATTACACGCGGATGGTCGGCTTCATGCGGGG
>JACPXU010000098.1 GCA_016196375.1 Candidatus Omnitrophota bacterium
AGGCGGCCGTCGAGGCGGCGCTGGATCAGCTCCGGCGGCTGGGGGTCACCGTCACCGAGGTCTCGCTCCCCCACACCGAATACGCCATCCCCACCTATTACATCATCGCCACCGCCGAGGCCAGCTCGAACCTGGCCCGTTTCGACGGGGTGCAGTACGGGCACCGGAGCGGGAACGGATCCACCCTGCTCGAGATGTACAGCCGGACCCGGGACGAGGGGTTCGGGCCGGAGGCGAAGCGGCGGATCATCCTCGGGACCTTCGTCCTCTCCTCCGGCTACTACGAGGCCTACTACGGCCATGCCCTGAAGGCGAGGACCTTGATCAAGGGGGATTTCGACCGGGCCTTCCAGCAGGTGGATTGCCTCGTCACCCCGACCTCCCCCACTCCCCCCTTCCGGTTGGGGGAGAAGATGGAGGATCCGCTCACGATGTACCTCTCCGACATCTACACCATCTCCGTCAATCTGGCCGGCGTTCCGGCCCTGTCGCTGCCCTGCGGCTTCACCCGGTCCGGGCTTCCGATCGGGATGCAGCTCATCGGCAAGCCGTTCGCGGAGGAGACCCTGCTCAGGGTAGGGCATGCCTACGAGCAGGCGACGGACTGGCACCGGCGGGCCGCCATCCCATGACCTACGTCCCGGTGGTCGGCCTGGAGGTCCACCTCCAGTTGAAGACCGCCTCCAAGATCTTCTGCGGCTGTCCCACCACCTTCGGAGCGCCGCCGAACAGCCAGGTCTGCCCGGTCTGCCTGGGGTTCCCCGGCGTCCTGCCGGTGTTGAACCGGCAGGTGCTGGCCCTCGGGATCCGGGTGGCGCTGGCCCTCACTTGCCGGATCAGCCCGAGGATCGTCTTTCACCGGAAGAATTACTTCTACCCGGATCTCCCGAAGAGCTTTCAGATCTCGCAGTACGACCTGCCGCTGGGAAACGACGGCTTCGTCGAGCTCGCTGAGCGGAAGATCCGGATCCGGCGGGCTCACCTGGAGGAGGATGCCGGGAAGCTGATCCACGGGGAGGACCATTCCCTCGTCGATTTCAACCGGACCGGCGTGCCGCTTTTGGAGATCGTCACCGAGCCGGACCTGGCCTCGCCGGAGGAGGCCCATCTGTACCTGAAGACCCTGAAAGGGATCCTGGAGTACCTGGAGGTGTCGGACTGCGACATGGAGAAGGGAAGCCTGCGCTGCGACACCAACGTCTCGCTTAAGGCCGCCGGCTCCGCCGCCGACTCGCTCGGCACCAAGGTGGAGGTGAAGAACCTCAACTCCTTCAGGGCCGTGGCCCGCGCGTTGGCCTACGAGATCCGGCGGCAGGCCCAGGTTCTCGACGAAGGGGGGAGGGTGGCCCAGGAGACCCGGCTCTGGGACGATGCCGCCGGGGCGACCCAGGCGATGCGGAGCAAGGAGTACGCGCACGATTACCGGTATTTCCCGGAGCCGGATCTGGTGCCGTTCACCGTCTCCGCGGAGGAGATCGAGTCGGTCCGCCGGGCCCTGCCGGAGCTTCCCCGCGCGAAGGCGCAGCGGTTCGTCAGCCGGTACGGCCTGTCCTTGGCCGATTCAAAGGCCCTCACCGCTTCCAAGGGGACGGCCGATTACTACGAGGCCTGCGTGAAGGGGCAGCCGGCGAAAGGGAAGGGGCTCGCCAACTGGATCCTGGGGGAGCTGGCGAGGGAGATGAACGAGCGGAACCTGGAGTCGATCGGGCAGCTCTCCTTTCCGCCGGAGTCCCTCCTGGAGCTTCTGGAGCTGATCGACTCGGGCAGGATCAGCGGCAAGATGGCGAAGGAGCTCTTCGCGCAGTGCCTTCAGTCCGGCCGGAGGCCGGCCGAGCTGGCCAAGGAGAAGGGCCTTTCCCAGGTGGCCGACCGTTCCATCCTTGAGGAGGCGGCCCGCGCCGTCATCCAGGAGCATTCCCAGGCGGCCGCCGATTACCGGACGGGGAAGGGCCAAGCCCTGATGTTTCTCGTGGGTCAACTGATGCGCAGGACCCAGGGGGCCGCCTCGCCGGCCGTCTCCCAGGAGATCCTTCGCGAGCTTTTATTAGAGGAGAAACGCTGATGAGGAATCAGTTCAAACGGATCGGGATTTCCCTGGCTCTATTCCTGGCGGTCTCCATCCCGGTGGCGGCCCTCGCCGCCCAGCGGACGGCCGCGAAGCGGTCCGCACAGGAGAAGCTGTACGACGAGGTGGAGCTGCTGGCCGAGGCGATCACCATCGTCCAGTCGGAGTACGTCACGGAGGTGGAGCCGAAGCAGCTGATCTACGGGGCCCTGAAGGGGATGGTGGAATCGCTGGACCGCCACAGCCAGTTCCTGGAGCCGGAGGCCTACTCCGAGATGCAGGTGGAGACCAAGGGGGAGTTCGGCGGGGTGGGGCTCGAGGTGACGATCTCGAAGGACGGCTTCTTGACGGTGGTGACCCCGATCGACGACACCCCGGCCGCCGAGGGGGGGTTGAGGCCGAACGACAAGATCGTGAGGATCGACGGCCAATCCACCCGTGGGATCTCCCTCCATGAGGCGGTCAAGCGGCTGAGGGGCCGGCCCAACACGAAGGTGACCTTGAGCCTCTTTCGCGAGAGCGAGAATCGGATGCTGGAGGTGGCGCTGGCCCGCTCCGTCATCAAGATCCGGTCGATCAAGGGGGCCCGCCTGGTGGCCGACCGGGTCGGCTACATCCGGATCACCGAGTTTCAGGACAACACGCCGCGGGATCTCACCAAGGCGCTGGAGACGCTGGAGCAGGGGCAGGGGGGCCTGGACGGCCTCATCCTGGATTTGAGGAACAACCCCGGCGGGCTTCTGGATGTGGCGATCGAGGTGTCCCAGGCGTTCCTCCCCAAGGGGAAGCTGATCGTTTCCACCCGGGGCCGGATCAAGAGCCAGAACCTGGAGTTCCTCTCCCAGGCGGAGCGGCCGCACCTGGGCTATCCGATCGTCGTGCTGGTCAACGGCGGTTCCGCTTCCGCCTCGGAGATTGTGGCCGGGGCGCTCCAGGACCATCGCCGGGGGATCCTCATGGGGACCAAGACCTTCGGGAAGGGGTCGGTGCAGACGGTGATCCCCCTCAAGGATGGGGCGGCGGTCCGTTTGACGACGAGCACCTACTACACCCCGTCAGGCCGTTCCATCCATGGAGAGGGTCTGCAGCCCGACGTCGTGGTGGAGGAGGAGGAGTCTCCCGCCCCCTCGAAGGAGAAGGAGCCCCGCGAGCTTCCGGAGGAGGTGGTTGCCCCCAAGCCGGTCGGCGATCCGCAGGTCCTTCGGGCGATCGACCTGCTCAAGGGCCTGAAGGTGTACAAAGCGGTAAACGGCTGATCCCGCATGGCGGATCGCCGTCGGAAGAAACGATGGGTGATCGGCCTGCTCCTCGTCGCCGTCTTCGGGGCCGGCTTCCTGTTGGGCAGGATCGCCGTCCCCTCGAGGAAGGCGCCGCCACCGCCCAGGATCGTGAAGGCCAGGATCGCCATCGTCTTGGACGATTGGGGCTACAATCTGAAGCAGGTCCCGGCCTTGGGCAGGATCCATCAGCCCCTCACGGTCTCTGTCCTGCCGAATCTTCCCTTTTCGACTCGGGTGGCGCGAGCGGCCCATGCCGGCGGCCATGAGGTGATCCTCCACATGCCGATGGAGGCGCGGGACAGCCGGGCCCCCCGCGAGGCGGGGACGCTCCTGACCCGGATGTCGAGGGAGGAGGTCCTGCAGTCCCTGGGGAGATCCCTTGCCACGGTGCCGTTCGCCCGGGGGCTCTCCAACCATCAGGGTTCCAAGGGGACCGCGGACCGGGCCCTGATGGAGACGGTGCTCGGCGACCTCAAGCGCCGGGGCCTCTTTTTCCTGGACAGCCGTGTCACCGAGGAATCGGTCTGCCGCCAGGTGGCGGGGCGGCTCAACCTCAGGTTCGCCCAGCGGGCCGTCTTCCTGGACAACGACAAATCCCCCGAGGCGATCCGAGCGCGGCTGGCCGAATTGGCCAAGGTCGCCGAGAGGAACGGCGGCGCCGTCGGGATCGGGCACGATCGGGGTGCGACCCTCCAGGTCCTTGAGGAGCGGATCCCCGCCCTGGAGGAGGCCGGTTATCAGTTTGTCCCCGTCTCCGATCTGACCGAGGTCCCGCGGAACGGTGCCAGGATTAATCCTGGCACCGCTGACAAAACCTAACGGGGTCTGACCCCGCGGGGTCAGACCCCATCAGGGTTTGGTAGGGTTTGGTTTTGAAATGGGCTCGTGGTATCGTAGAGAGACGTGGAGAGGAATGACCGGATGATGGTGTTGGGGATTGAGACGTCGTGTGACGAGACCGCCCTGGCCCTGGTGGAGGACGGCCGGAAGGTGCTCGCCGCGGAGGTCGCCTCCAGCCTCAAGGAGCACCAGCGCTACGGCGGGGTGGTGCCGGAGATCGCCAGCCGGGCCCATCTGGAGCTGGTGACCTGCGAGCTGGAGGCCCTGCTCAAGGCCGGCGGGGTCGGCCCCCACGACGTGGATCGGATCGCCGTGACGCGCGGGCCGGGCCTGGCCGGATCGCTGCTGGTCGGGATCGCGGCGGCCAAGGCATTGGGGATCGCCTGGGATAAGCCGGTCATCGGCGTCAATCACCTTCAGGCCCATCTGTACGCCGCCTTGATGGGGGAAGGGAGCTGGCCCTTGGAGCTGCCGATGATCGGGCTGGTGATCTCCGGAGGGCACACGGCGGTGGTCCGGATGGAGGGGCTTGGCCGCTGGGAGCTGCTGGGACAGACGCGCGACGACGCCGTCGGAGAGGCCTTCGACAAGGTGGCGAAGCTGCTGGGCCTGAGCTTCCCCGGCGGGCCGGAGATTGAGCGGGCTGCCCAGGCCGGCGATCCCAAGGCGTTCCGGTTCTCGGTCCCGAGGATGAAGTCAGGCTCTCCGTACGATTTTTCTTTGAGCGGGATCAAGACCGCC
>JACPXU010000085.1 GCA_016196375.1 Candidatus Omnitrophota bacterium
ACTACAAAATTTATCCGCCTCACAGAATGCGTGCCAAGGTGTGCAGCATAGATGCAAGAGTCGGTTTGGGGGCCATCATTGTGCAGCGTATTTTTTTGGGGCCAGTAGGATTTGAGACTGGGGTCCGTGTCGTAAATTGCTTTGATAGGGAGGATCAGTTTGAGCGCAAGCGAGGTTTTACTTACGCCACTCTTCAGGGCCATCCGGAAAAGGGAAGAGCTACTTTCGTTGTTTGCCAGCAGAAGGACTCTGGTCGTACCCGCTTCGTTATTCAGACTCAATCAAACCGAGTGAGGATTGCCGGGTTGGGCTCATTGGCGTATCTTATTCAAAAGTGGTCCAATAACGAAGCACTTAACTACTTCCGTTCCTTGGTTCTTGCCGGTGGAGTTTGTCCTTAACTGACGGAAGTCGACATTCTGGCCGCGCTTCACTACGTGATTGAAATCCTGAAAGTCGAACGGGTCTATTCCGTCCCCCACCGACTCTGCTTCTTGCCGATGAAAAATGTTCAAGAGTAATCCGGATTTTGCGATTCCCAAAGGTTGACTTTTTCATCCTGCTCTGCAGTTTAGCCGTGACTTTTTCGCTTTACCAGGTAAAATAGTCAGTATGAAGAAACGCGAGATGTATCTCAACATCTGGAAGGAGTTGTCCCCTCACAAGTCCATGATTTTTTTGATGGGCCCGCGCCAGTGTGGAAAAACCACTTTGGCGAAAGGGATTGCCGCAGGGTTTCCCAACCGAATCTATTTCAACTGGGATTGGGAGGCTCACCGGAAGTTGCTGATGGAAAATTCCGCTTTTTTTGAACGGATGGATCGAAAAGACGCCTCTCATCCGCTGGTGGTGTTGGATGAAATCCACAAGTTTCGACGTTGGAAGAATTATTTGAAAGGGGTCTACGATCAGTTCTCGGATCGGTACCGATTCCTGGTATTGGGAAGCGGCCGGCTGAACGTTTTCCAAAAAGGGGGGGATTCTTTGGCGGGCAGGTATTTTCTATTTACCCTTTGGCCTTTTACCTTAGCCGAATTGGCAGGACAGCGGCGGCTATGGAAGGAGTTTTCTCGTAATCCCTTAGGCCTCTCCGACGGGAATCTCACAGAGAAGATTTGGAAACAATTGGCCTCTTTGAGCGGATTTCCGGAGCCCTATCTCTCCGGAAAGAAGGCCATTTACCAGCAGTGGTCCCGAAATTACCGGCAACAGTTAATTCGTGAAGACATTCGGAATATGACGGAGATTAAGAATATCGACGATGTGGAGATGCTGTTTTCCCTGCTTCCATCCAAAGTGGGCAGCCCGTTGTCCATGGAGAGTTTGGCCGGGGATCTGCAGGTTTCTTTTAACAGTGTTCGGAATTGGCTGGGAGTTCTTGAGGCCTTCTTTCTGGTTTTTCGGATTTCTCCATGGTCGAAAAAAATTTCCCGGGCCATTACGAAGGAGAAGAAATTATACCTTTACGATTACGCGAGGATTCCTTCTCCTCCGGCAAAGTATGAGAATATGGTGGCGTTGGAATTATTGCGGGCGGTGTCAAATTGGAATGATCTGGGCCGGGGGGATTTTGCGTTGCATTATGTGCGGAACAAGGAAAGGGAAGAGGTCGATTTCTTATTGACGAACAATTCCGCTCCGATGTTGCTGATAGAAACAAAATTTTCCGACGCCGCGATTCCTAAAAGCCTGTTTAAATTTCAGACGATGCTGGATGTTCCTTCGGTTCAACTGGTCAATCAGCCGGGTGTTTATAAAATTCTTTCCAACCCGAGCCGGAAGCGAGAAGTTTTGGTCATCAGCGCTAGCCGGTGGTTGGCGGGGTTGCCTTAGAGTAGAATGGGTACTTCTATGGATCGAGTCAACGTAGGGTTAATCGGGTTGGGAACAGTGGGTTCCGGGGTGGCCAAGATGCTGGATGTGCCGGCGGTCCAGTTGGTAGATCGGCCCGGCCTCTACAAAGTTCGTTCTAATGGGCGGCAGAAGATTCTCATCGTTACGGCGAGTCGCTGGCTTGCCGGCTTGCCCTAAAAGGGAGGTTTTTCTGCTAAAGTGGCTGAGCAAATAAATTCTGAAGGGGTCTGGCCCCGCGGTGTCAGACCCCGAGAGGGATTCCATGGATAAGGTGAATGTTGGGCTGATCGGGCTGGGGACCGTCGGGTCCGGCGTGGCGAAGATGCTGCTGGCGCGGCGGGAGTTTCTCGCCCGGCGGGGAGGGATCCCGCTCGCTTTGAGGCGGGTCTGCGTGCGGCATCCGCGGCGGACCCTCAGGCCCGTCCGCGTCGACGAGCGGCTCCTCACCGGCAACCCCAACGCGGTCCTGGAGGATCCGGACATCCAGGTGGTGGTGGAGCTGGTCGGCGGGATCCACCCGGCGAAGGAGATCCTCCTCAAAGCGATCGAGAGCGGCAAGTCGGTGGTCACCGCCAACAAGGCGCTGCTGGCCCACCACGGGGAGGAGCTGTTTCGGGCCGCCGCCAGGAAGGGGGTGGACCTTTACTTCGAGGCCAGCGTGGCCGCCGGCATCCCAATCATCAAGAGTCTACGGGAGGGGCTGCTCGGCAACGACCTGGAGGTGCTGTACGGCATCCTGAACGGGACCACCAACTTCATCCTGACCGAGATGGCCCGCGGAGACGGCCGGTCGTTCAAGTCGGCGCTGAAGGAGGCGCAGGGGCGGGGCTACGCGGAGCGGAATCCCTCGCTGGACCTGAGGGGAATCGACACCGCCCACAAGCTGGCGATCCTGACGCTGCTTGGCTTCGGCAAGGCGGTCCGGCCGGACCAGATCTACGTGGAGGGGATCCAGGGGATCACCGCCAACGACGTCCGCTACGCGCACGACTTCGGCTACGCCATCAAGCTGCTGGGGATCGCCAAGCGGGACGGCGACGAGCTGGAGGTCCGGGTCCATCCGACCCTGCTGCCGAGCAATCACCTCCTCTCCAGCGTCAGCGGCATCCACAACGCCGTCTTCGTGAAGGGGGACCTGATCGGGGAGCTGGTCCTCTACGGGGAAGGGGCCGGCCGCTGGCCGACGACGAGCGCGGTGATCGCCGACCTCATGGATGTGGCCCGCAACCTGAAGTACCGGTCCCCCCAGCGGGTCCCGCCGCCTCTGCCGACCCGGCGGATCCGGCGGCTGCGCAGGATGGGGGAGATCGAGGGGCGCTACTACTTCCGGTTCTCCTGCATCGACCGGCCCGGCGTCCTCTCCCGGATCGCCCGGGTGCTGGGCCGCCACCGGATCTCGATCGCCAGCGTCGTGCAGAAGGACCGCCGGCGGGAGCAGATCGTGCCGGTGGTGATGATGACCCATGACGCGCGGGAGCGGGACGTGGAGGAGGCCCTGGGCGAGATTGACCGGCTGCCGGCGATCCGCCGCAAGTCGGTCTCGATCCGGATGGAAAGGGGGTGAAAACGAAGCCGTCATCCTCGCGAAAGATGCAAACTTGCCCCGGCAGTCCGTGGCCGGGGGTGATCCAGCGGTACCGTCCCTTCCTGCCGGTTGGGCCCCAGACCCCGATCGTCACCCTGCTGGAGGGGAACACCCCGCTCATCCCGGCGCGGGCCCTGGGCAGGCGGTTGGGCCGCGGCCTCCAAGTCTACTTCAAGTACGAGGGGTTGAACCCCACCGGCTCCTTCAAGGACCGGGGGATGACGCTGGCCGTCTCGAAGGCGAAGGAGTCCGGCGCCGACGCCGTGATCTGCGCCTCGACGGGAAACACCTCCGCCTCCGCCTCGGCCTATGCCGCCCAGGCCGGCTTGAGGTGCGTGGTGCTGATCCCGAAGGGGGGGATCGCCCTGGGGAAGCTGGCCCAGGCGCTGATCCACGGGGCTCAGGTGCTGGCGGTGAGCGGCACCTTCGACGAGGCGCTGGAGCTGGTCCGGCAGATTACCCAGGCCTACCCGATCGCCCTGGTCAACTCGATCAATCCCCATCGGCTCGAGGGGCAGAAGACCGCCGCCTTTGAGGTCTGCGACGCGCTGGGCCGGCATCCCGATTACCACGCCATCCCGGTGGGCAACGCCGGCAACATCACCGCCTACTGGCGCGGCTACAGGGAGTACTTCAAGGAGGGGATCATCGACGGCCTGCCGAGGATGCTCGGCTTCCAGGCGGCCGGGGCCGCCCCGCTGGTGAAGGGCCGGCCGGTCGCCAGGCCGGAGACGATCGCCACCGCGATCCGGATCGGCAATCCGGCCAGTTGGGAGGGGGCGATCGAGGCGAAGAAGGCCTCCGGCGGCCTGATCGAGGCGGTCACCGACAAGGAGATCCTCGCCGCCTACCAGTTCCTCGCCGGCCAGGAGGGGATCTTCGTCGAGCCGGCCTCGGCCGCTTCGGTGGCCGGGGTGATGAAGCTGGGGAAGCGCGGCTTCTTCAGGAAGGGCAGCGTCATCGTCTGCGTCCTGACCGGCCACGGCCTGAAGGACCCGGACCGGGTGATCAAGACCGTCCGGCTGCCGAAGACGGTCAAGCCGAAGCTCGGGGCCATCTTGAGCGAGATCGGCCTCTAACCGGATCGGATTAGTGCAAATTAAAATTTAGTTAAGCACTTGAAAACGAAACCCGCTCGGTGTATACTTGATGGCAGCATGACCCCGCCCCTCCGGAGTTCGTGCCCTCGGTATGAGCGGGATGGGTTCAGGGGCCGTGAGGAGGTAGCGTAGCATTGTGTGACAGAGAGGGTTGGATATTTGGGCTGAAGATAGCCGAGGGCACCTGTGCCTTCGGCACAGCACTCCTGCTCCAACAGCAGGAGTGGAACTCCGGAGGGGCGGGGTGAGGCGAACCCGGTGAAGGCCGTTTTTTATTTCCCCCGATTCGTGGCTCTTTTCCTATCCTTGGCCCTTTCCCTGCCCGCCCCTGCCTTCGCCCTGCGCCAAGAAACCGACCGCCCCGCCCTGGAGAAGGCCCTCCACCCCGCCGCCGGCCAGCGGCCGGTGGTGAGGCCTCCTTCAGCCGAAGCCGCCGGGCTGGAGGAGCGTCCGTGGCCGGGGCTCGTCACTCCGCGGCAGACCGAGTTTGTCTACAAGACGCTGGCGAGCGCCATCACCGGTCCATTGCAACGGGAGATGGATCTGGCCGGAGGGAAGGGGGGTAAGAGGGCGGTCCAGACGGTGCAGGAGGTGCTCGATCTATCTTGGGAGCTATGGAAGGCGCCGGCTTTCCAGAGGCACCGGGACAAGGTTTCTCCCGACAGGGTGGCTTATCTTCTCGATTTCCTGCCGTATGCTCTGGCGGTGGAGAAGGAGCGGGAGTCGTTCAAGAAGGGCCCTGCGGATGCGCGGCTGGTGGGGCAGCTTGTCTTTCTGGCGCGCGTTGCCGACGCCATCGGGGAGGCCTGGGACCGGGGAGAGAATCTCCTGGATAAAGGCCAACGGGATCTCGTGATCGACCGCCTGGTTGTCGAAGTCACATTGAGGGCCAAGGTGCCTTACGACGATTTCCTGACCCCGGAGCTCCAGAGGAAGATGATCCGCCATCTCCTGGAGATACTCGAGGAGCCGCCCGCCATAGGATCGGCGGGCAGACCCGCCGCCGGGCTGGAGGAGGTGGATCCGGGCGTGCGGGAGGCGATTGCGGGTCTCTTCCGCCTACCGGATGACTTCAGCCGGGCGGTCTGGCTGGATGAACGGATGGCGGCGATGGACCTGAGTCGGCTGGAGCAGCTCGTGACCCACCTGTTCTGGGTTGCAGACCGCGAGGAGGTGGGGGAGGTGCTGATGCAGGCTCTCGGTTCCAATGCGCCGCCGGCCCAGCGGCTGCTGTCGAATCTGTTGAGGGGGTTGGGCTTCATTGCTGCGCAAGGAAGGGCGGATGGATACCTTGCCCTGGGAGCGGTGCTGGCCCATCTGGCTCCCGCGTCAAGAAAGGGGTTCAGCGACAGCTTATCTGAATGGCTGAATGAAACGGACCCGAACCGGCAGGGATCCCTGAAGGATCTTCCCTTGCATCTGGACGAGGCGAATCTGGAGGCGGCCCTGAAGCCGGCCTGGGCCGGCCTGCCCGACCGCCTGCCCCTCCGGAGATCCCTGGTGCAGACCCAGGAATGGTCGGCGCATTACGAGTCGATCGGCATGATCCGTTTCCTGGGATCCGATCATTATCGGTCCAAACGCTCGGACACGGTGGAGGCGCAGTGGCGGGGGGATCTCGCCATCCTGGCCTTGTCGGTGATGGGGGAGCTGAACCCGCGGCGGGCGGATGAGATGATGGCGGAATGGAAGCAGAAGATTCCTGCGCGCCTCAACGTCCCTGGGGTGCCGGCCACCTTGGCCGGGATCTGGGCCCCCGAGGCACACCCGGAGGCCAAGAGGACTGCCGTTTCGCAGACCTACGGCCGGCTTGCCGGCTTCTTCGGTTTGATCCGCAGCGACGCGGAGAATCTGCCAGGCCGGGAGATCCCCTGGTACCTATCGCTGGGAGACCTGATGCAGGTGGAGAGACTGTACGCCGATTACCTTGCGCTGTGGAGCGGGTCGCAGGAGGATCCCCACATGGAGGAGGAAGCGGCCAAGCACTACGCGCTGGCGAGGCAATACGAGGCGCAGAGAGACCAGATCAAGGAGCGGAAGCTCAAAGCGCTGGGGCTCGAAGCCGGGCTGGAGGAGCGTCGGCCGACGAATAAGGTTGCCGAGGCGGTGCGGCGGTTCCGGGTGGAGCCGGAGAGAGCGGGGCCGCCGAGGATGGAGGTCGGATTTTATCTGGAAGGAGAGGGGGCTGTATTCGCTCCGATCCTGGCGCTTCTGGAGAGTCGGGACGAGTGGAACATCCAGAAGATCTTCGCCGCGGTGGTGGAGAGCCGGCAGGACCGGGACCGCCTGCTGGCGGTGCTCGAGGCCGATCCGCAGGCCCAGGATATGCTCGGGGACGGGATCTATGTGGTGGAGGATCAGGTCGGCGAAGACCGCCAGGCCCGCTACGAGAGGGCGCGGGGGCTGGCCGAAGGGCGTCTCGAAGGGTCCCTCTCCATTTTCAGGGTGCGAACCCGCCGGCCCGATCTTCTCGTTCAACTGAATCAACTGCTTGGTCTCATCGGGTACCGCCTGCCGGAGGAGGACCCCTTGGCGCAGGAGGCGGCCCAAACCCTCCTCGAAGCCGCGTAACCCTGGTAGGGTCTGACCCCGCGGGGTCAGACCCCTTTAGATGACCCCTTTAGATTTTGCCAGCGGTGCCAGGATTAATCCTGGCACCGTTCCAGCCGGTGTTTTTGGTACAATAACCGTTTCTACCGATGAAAACCATTGTGCTGGTTTGTGACGGGATGGGGGATTACCCGGTCGAAAAACTCGGGGGGAAGACCCCGCTGGAGGCGGCGAAGACCCCATTCATGGACCAGGTCGCCCGCGAGGGGAAGGTGGGGCTGGCCCGGACGATCCCGCCCGGGTTCACCCCGGCCAGCGACGTGGGGAACCTGGCGATCCTCGGCTACGACCCCCACCGGTACTACTGCGGCCGGGGCCCGCTGGAGGCGGCCAACATGGGGGTGGGGCTGAACGATGGGGACGTCGCCTTCCGCTGCAACCTGGTCACCGCCGACGGGGATCTCCTCCTGGATTACTCGGCCGGGCACATCAGCTCCGAGGAGGCGGGGAGGCTGATCCAGCACGTGGGGGGGAAGCTCGGCTCCTCGACCCTGGAGTTTTATCCCGGGATTCAATACCGGCACCTGGCGGTCTTCCGGGATCCCAGCCTGACCGACGCGCTGCTGGAAACCAAGTGTTTGGCCCCCCACGACATCATGGGCTGGAAGATCTCGGAGCATCTGCCCAAGGGGCCGGCCGCCGGCCGGCTGATTCAGCTCATGGAGACCTCGCGGGAGCTCCTGCCGAACCATGAGGTGAACCAGGTCCGGATCGACCTGAAGGAGAATCCCGGCAACATGATCTGGCTCTGGGGCCAGGGGCGGAGGATCCATATCCCGACTTTTAAGGAGCAGTGGAAGGTGACCGGCTCGGTGATCTCCGCCGTGGACCTGATCAAGGGGGCCGCCCGGCTGGTCGGCCTGGAGGTGATCAACGTCCCCGGCGCCACCGGCTACTACGACACCAATTACCTGGGCAAGGCGGAGGCCGCCTTGAAGAGCCTGAAGGCGAACGATTTCGTCTTCGTCCATGTGGAGGCGGCCGACGAGGCCGGCCACAACGGGGACCTCCGCCAGAAGATCGCCGCCATCGAGAATTTCGACCGGCTGGTGGTGGGGACGATCCTGAAGGAGTTCAAGAGCCGCAAGAGATACCGGGTCCTGGTGATCCCGGACCACCTGACCCCGGTGGAGAAGCGGGGCCATGTGGCCGACCCGGTCCCCTTCGCCATCTGCGGGGAGGGGATCTCGCCCGGCGGGACGCAGGCCTTCGGGGAGTCCCAGGCCAAGGCCAGCGGATGGATGGTGGAGGCCGCTTACGAGATTCTTCCCAAGCTCCTGACCGAGAAAACCATTTAATCCCACTCCCATGGCCCTCATCGTCCAGAAATACGGAGGATCCTCCGTCGCCGATCCGGAGCGGGTCAAGCGGGTCGCCCAGCGGGTGGCCCGGACGCGCCGGGCGGGGCACCAGGTGGTGGTCGTCGTCTCGGCGCTGGGGGACACCACCGACAACCTGCTGGAGCTGGCTTCGAAGGTCTGCCGCCGGCCGCCGGAGCGGGAGATGGACATGCTGCTGGCCACCGGGGAGCAGGTCTCCTGCGCCCTGTTGGCGATGGCGATGCACGGGCTCGGGGTGAAGGCGATCTCCTTCACCGGGGCCCAGGTCGGGATCGTCACCGACCGGGCCCACACCCGGGCCCGGATCCAGGACATCAGCGCCCAGCGGATCCAGGCGGCCCTGGCGAGGAAGTGGGTGGTGATCGTGGCCGGGTTCCAGGGGATGACCCGGGACCATGAGATCACCACGCTGGGCCGCGGCGGCTCCGACCTGACGGCGGTGGCCCTGGCGAAGGCGCTCAACGCCCGGATCTGCGAGATCTACACCGACGTCGAGGGGGTCTACACGGCCGACCCGCGGATCGTCCCCAACGCGAGGAAGCTGCCGGCGATCAGCTACGATGAGATGCTGGAGCTGGCCGGCTCCGGGACCCAGGTGATGCAGGCCCGCTCGATGGAGGTGGCCAAGAGGTACGAGGTTCCCCTGCACATCCGGTCGAGCTTCTCACGGGCGACGGGCACAATCATCTCGAAGGAGGTCAAGGCGATGGAACAGGTGGCGGTCTCTGGGGTGAGCCTGCAGAAGGATGAGGCGAAGGTGACGGTCTGCGACGTGCCGGACCGGCCCGGGGTGGCGGCGACGATCTTCACCCGGATCTCCGACGCCAACATCAACGTGGACATGATCGTCCAGAACGTCAGCCGCACCGGCTTCACCGACGTCTCCTTCACGGTGAGCCGGGCGGATCTGGCCCGGGTCCTGCGGGTGACCCGGCGGGTGGCGGCGGAGGTGAAGGCGGGCCGGGTCATCCACGACGACGGGGTGGCCAAGGTCTCCGTGGTCGGCGTGGGGATGCGCTCCCACTCCGGGATCGCGGCCAAGATGTTCCAGGCCCTGGCGAAGGAGTCGATCAACATCGAGATGATCTCGACGAGCGAGATCAAGATCTCCTGCATCATCCGCAAGGACCAGGCGGTGAAGGCGGTCCGGACGCTTCACGACAGCTTCGAGCTGGAAAAACTGGGGAAGTCATCCGCACGAAAATGAGCTCCAAACAGGTCGTTCTTTACGACACGACCCTCAGGGACGGGGCCCAGACGGAGGGGATCTCCCTCTCGGTCTCGGACAAGCTCCAGATCTGCGAGAGGCTGGACGATCTGGGCATCCCCTACATCGAGGGGGGATGGCCCGCCTCCAACCCGAAGGAGATGGAGTTCTTCCGGAGGGGGAAGCGGCTGAGGCTGAAGAAGGCGGTCTTGACCTGCTTCGGCTCCACCCGGAAGGCCAACACCTCGGTGGGGAAGGATCCTCAGATCCAGTCGCTCCTCGCGGCGGGGACCGAGGTGGTGACGGTTTTCGGCAAGAGCTGGGATCTCCACGTGCGGGACGTGTTCCGGGTCCCGCTGGAGGAGAACCTCCGGATGATCGCCGACACCGTCGGGTATTTGAAGAGGCGGGGCCTCACCGTGATGTACGACGCCGAGCATTTCTTCGACGGCTACCGGGAGAATCCGGAGTACGCCATGAAGACTTTAAAGGCGGCCGCCGAGGAGGGGGCCGGCACCCTGATCCTCTGCGACACCAACGGCGGCTCCATCCCCAGCGCGGTCGCCGCGGTCGTCGGGGAGGTCCGGCGGCGGTTCCCGGCGCCGCTGGGGATCCACTGCCACAACGACACCGACCTGGCGGTGGCCAACTCGATCGCGGCGGTGGAGGCCGGCGTCCTCCAGATCCAGGGGACGATCAACGGCTACGGGGAGCGCTGCGGCAACGCGAACCTCTGCTCCATCATCCCGGTCCTTCAGCTGAAGATGGGATACCGGTGCGTTCCGCCGGCGAGGCTCAAGACCCTGAGCGAGGCGGCCCATTTCGTGGCGGAGGTCTGCAACATGCGTCCCGACGACCACCAGCCGTTCGTGGGGCCCTCCGCCTTCGCCCACAAGGGGGGCGTTCACATCAACGCCGTCAAGAAGAACCCCAGGACCTACGAGCAGATCGATCCGTCGGCCGTCGGCAACCGCCGGCGGATCCTCGTCTCCGAGCTGGGCGGAAAGAGCACGATCCTCGAGAAGGCCCAGGAGCTGCGGCTGGAGCTGGGCAGGGACGCCGAGGAGGCCAAGCGGTTCTTGAAGAGGGTGCAGGAGCTGGAGGCCCAGGGGTATCACTTCGAGGCGGCGGAAGGGTCCCTTGAGCTTCTGATGCAGCGGGCCTACAAGCGGTTCAAGCGGTTCTTCGACCTGCAGGGTTTCCGGGTGATGGTGGAGAAGGACGAGAAGGGAGCGATGACCTCCGAGGCGGCGATCAAGCTGAAGGTGGATGGGGTCACGGAGCACTCCGTCGCCGAGGGGGACGGCCCGGTGCACGCCCTGGACAAGGCCCTGCGGAAGGCGCTGGCCGAATTCTACCCGGCGGTGGCCGAGATGCGCCTGGTGGACTTCAAGGTCCGGGTGCTGGAGAGCAGGGCCGGCACCGCCGCCAGGGTCCGGGTCCTCATCGAGTCGCAGGATGCCAAGGAGAGCTGGTGGACGATGGGGGTGAGCGAGAACATCATCGAGGCCAGCTGGCAGGCCCTGGTGGATTCCATCGAGTACAAGCTCCTGAAGGATCGGAAGGCATGATCGGGTCAGACCCCACGGGGTCTGACCCCAAGAGTTTTTCTTCGGTTTACTCTCCATCGGAGATCGAGGCCCGCCTCTACGCGGCCTGGGAATCCGGCGGCTTCTTCAAGCCAGATCCAAACGCCCCCCGGGGCCCCTTCACCATCGTGATTCCTCCCCCCAACGTGACCGGGATCCTTCACATGGGGCATGCCCTCAACAACACCCTGCAGGATGTCCTGATCCGGTTCAAGCGGATGCAGGGGCACGCCGCCCTCTGGGTGCCCGGCACCGACCACGCCGGCATCGCCACCCAGAACGTCGTCGAGCGGGAGCTCGCCAAAGAAGGGCTCACCCGGCAGCAGCTCGGCCGCGACCAGTTCGTCAAACGGGTCTGGGCCTGGAAGGAACAGTACGGCTCCACGATCGTCCAGCAGCTTCGCCGGCTGGGGGCCTCCTGCGACTGGAGCCGGCAGCGGTTCACGATGGACGAGGGGCTCTCCCGCGCGGTGGAGGCCTGTTTCATCCAACTCTACGAAGCGGGACTCATCTACCGGGGCTATTACCTGGTCAACTGGTGCCCCCGCTGCCAGACCGCCCTCTCCGATGAGGAGGTGATCCACGAGGAGGTGAAGGGCCATCTCTGGCACATCCGGTATCCAATCCAAGGGGGTCAGACCCCGTCGGCTTTTGTCGTGGTCGCCACGACCCGGCCGGAGACGATGCTGGGGGACGTGGCGGTGGCGGTCCACCCGGAGGACGAACGATACCGGGGACAGGTGGGTCGGTTTGTCCAGCTTCCGTTGTGCGATCGGAATATCCCCATCATCTCGGATGAGGCGGTGGATCCCAAGTTCGGGACCGGCGCGGTCAAGATTACCCCGGCGCACGACCCGGTCGACTTCGAGATTGGAAGACGCCACCTAGAGTTGATTCCATCCAATGCGCCCCGGAAAGACTGGACTGTCATTCCCATCAAGGTGATGAATCCGGACGGAACGATGGCTCGGGCCAACGTTCCTCCTGCCTATCAGGGACTGGATCGGTTTGAGTGCCGCAAGAAGGTTGTGGCTGACCTGGATGCGCAGGAGCTCCTCGTCAAGACGGAGGATTACACCCACTCTGTGGGGCACTGCTATCGGTGCCGCACGATCATAGAGCCGACCCTTTCTCCCCAGTGGTTCGTCAAGATGAAGCCGCTGGCCGAGCTGGGGATCGAGGCGGTTCAGAAGGACCAGCTCCGGTTCATCCCCGAGCGATGGACCAAGGTGTACCTGGATTGGCTCAACAACATCCGGGACTGGTGCATCTCCCGGCAGATCTGGTGGGGGCACCGGATCCCCATCTGGTATTGCTCCGGTTGCAATCGGCCAGAAATCCAGGGACACGGCCGATGGGAGAATGGCCGGTACGTCGAGCCAGGGATGATCGTGGGACACCGGGAGGAGATCAAGTCCGGCAATCCGCCGCCATGCCCCACGTGTGGGAAGAAGGTTTCTTTATTGCAGGACCCGGATGTGCTGGACACCTGGTTCTCCTCCTGGCTCTGGCCCTTCTCCACGTTGGGCTGGCCGGAGGGCCGTGGTGAGGCATCCTCTAGCCGAAGCCACTGGCCAGAGGAGACGCCGGATCTGAAGCGATTCTACCCGACCTCGGTCCTGGTGACCGGCCAGGACATCATCTTCTTCTGGGTCGCCCGGATGGTGATGGCCGGGAAGTTCTTCCTGAAGCGGATCCCGTTCAAGGATGTCTACATCCACGGGATCATCCGGGTGGAGGGAGGGAAGAAGATGTCCAAGTCGCTCGGCAACATCATCGATCCCCTCGAGGTGATCGACCGGATGGGAGCGGACGCCCTGCGATTCTCCATCGCCCACATGGCCTCGGAGGGCCAGGACCTGTACCTGTCGGAGGGGAAGTTCCTGCTCGGGCGCAACTTCGCCAACAAGCTCTGGAACGCCGCCCGCCTGATCCTGGGAACCCAACTGGTGCCAGGCACCGCGGTGCCTGGCACCAACAAGGTCGATCTGACTCTGCCGGACAGGTGGATCCTGACCCGCCTGCAGGAGGTCACGCGGGGGGTGACCGAATCGCTGGAGGGCTACCGCTTCAGCGAGGCGGCGAGGCAGCTCTACCAGTTCCTCTGGCATGACTTCTGCGACTGGTACCTGGAGATCGCCAAGCTGCAGCGGGAGGAAAAGGATGGGGCCGTTGCTCAAACGACCGACTGGGTGCTGCGGGAGGCGCTGGAGCGGAGCCTGCGGCTTCTCCATCCCTTCATGCCGTTCATCACCGAGGAGCTGTGGCACCAGATGCGAGCGGCGGAGTCGCCAAAGGCCACGATCATGAAGGCCCCGTGGCCGGAGCCGGAGTCGTGGATCGATTCCGAGGGGCTGGTGGTTTTTGAACGGCTCCAGGAGCTGATCACGGAGGTCCGGAACATCCGGGCGACCTTCGGCGTCGCGCCCAAGGATAAGGTCAGCCTCACGGTCCGCCTGGCCGGGGTCGGCCGGGAGAAGGAGATCCTGGCCCCTTATGAGAGGATCATCCAGCGGCTGGCCGGCGTGGACCGGCTGGAGACGGTGGTTGCCCCGACGGTGAACCGTCCCTCCGCCTCGGCGGTCTCTCATCTTCCCGCGAGGCCCGGCATGAGCGCCTGGGACCTGATGGTTCCCCTCGGGGGGCTGGTGGATCTTGACCTCGAGCGCAGGCGGATCGAGAAGGAGATGGAGGGCCTTGAGGCCCGGGTGAAGTCGAAGAGGAGCCGCCTGGCGGACCCCGGCTTCCGCGGCAAGGCCCCTGCCGACGTCGTGGCGGATGAGGAGGAATCGCTGAGGGAGCTTGAGGCGCAGGTGGCGAAATGGACCGAGAGCCTAAAGCAGATGGGGTCAGACCCCGCGGGGTCTGACCCCAGTTAGGGGTTTGGTCATGCGGCTTGAGAAAGAAAAAATCCTCCCCCTGATCATCGCGGCGCTGAAGGAGGACATCGGGCCGCGGGACCTGACCACGTCGCTGCTCATCGCGAAGGAGGCGGCGGCCGAGGCGGAGGTCCTGGTCCGGCAGGAGGGGGTGATCGCGGGGCTCCAGGTGGCGGAGTGGACCTTCGCCCAGGTGGAGCCGAAGATCCGGTTCAAACCGACCGTTCCCGACGGGGAACGGGTCCATCCGGGGAAGGCGGTCGCCTTCCTCGAGGGGCCGGCCCGCGGCATCCTGATGGGGGAGCGGACCGCCTTGAATTTCCTCGGGCGGCTGTCCGGGATCGCCACCCTGACCCGGCGGTTCGTGGATCGGGTGGCCCGTTCCCGGGCCTGGATCATGGATACCCGGAAGACCACCCCGACCCTTCGGCTCCTTGAGAAATACGCCGTGGCGATGGGGGGCGGGGCGCCGCACCGGATGGGTCTGTACGATCAGGTGCTGATCAAGGACAACCACCTGAAGCTGATCTCCGGTCGAGGGAATCGGCTCTCCCCCGTTGAGCGGGCGGTGCGGGAGGCCCGCTCGAAGCTGAAGCCTTCCAGCCTGATCGAGGTCGAGGCCGCCTCTTTGCGGGAGTTCCGCCAGGCCTTGAGCGCCCAGGCGGACATCATCCTTCTGGACAACATGAAGATCTCCGACATCCAGGAGGCGGTCCGCCTGCGCGACGCCGTCATCCGCTCCAAGAAGGGGCGGCAGGTCCTGTTGGAGGCCTCAGGCGGAGTCACCCTGGAGACGGTGCAGGGGATCGCCGCCGCCGGCGTGGACCGGATCTCGATCGGGGCCCTCACCCACTCCGCCCCGGCCCTCGACATCGCCCTGGAGCTCATCGGTGGCGGCGCGGTTTAAGCTCGTCAGCGAGATGGTCCCGAAGGGGGACCAGCCCCAGGCGATCGAGAAGCTCCTGAAGGGCCTGAGGGAGGGGAAGCGCTTCCAGACGCTTCTGGGGGTGACCGGCAGCGGCAAGACCTTCTCGATGGCCGGGGTCATGGCCCAGCTCAACCGGCCCACCCTCTTAGTCTCCCACAATAAAACGCTGGCGGCGCAGTTGTACTCGGAGCTGAAATCCTTCTTCCCGGAGAACGCCGTCGAGTATTTCGTCAGCTACTACGACTATTACCAGCCGGAGGCCTACATCCCCCAGACCGACACCTACATCGAGAAGGACGCCTCGATCAACGACCGGCTGGACCGGCTGCGGCTCGCCTCCACCACCAGCCTCATGTCCCGCGAGGACGCGGTCATCGTGGCCTCGGTCTCCTGCATCTACAACCTGGGATCCCCCGAGGATTATCGGGGGCTTCTGCTCTTCTTCCGGGTGGGGGAGGAGATTCCCCGGACCCAGCTCCTCCATCGGCTCGTGGGCCTGCTGTACGAGCGGAACGACGTCGAGTTCACCCGGGGGAAGTTCCGGGTGCGGGGGGAGACCATCGAGGTCTTCCCCGCCTACGAGGAGGCGGCGGTGCGGCTCCAGATGTTCGGGGATCGGATCGAGAAGATCTCGGTGATCCATCCGGTCACCGGCGATCCGATCCAGACCCTGGAGCGGTTCGCCCTCTACCCGGCCAAGCATTTCATCACCACCCAGGACCGGATCGAGAAGGGGCTGGTGGTGATCGAGCATGAGCTTGAGGAGCGCCTCAAGGAGCTGAAGGGCCAGGGGAAGCTCCTCGAGGCCGAGCGGCTTCAGTCCCGCACCCAGTACGACATGGAGATGATGCGGGAGGTCGGATTCTGCCACGGGATCGAGAATTACTCCCGGGCCCTCTCCGGCCGCCCGCCCGGCTCCCGGCCCTGGTGCCTGCTCGATTATTTCCCGAAGGGGTTCCTGACGATCATCGACGAGTCCCACGTGACGGTCCCTCAGCTTAAGGGGATGTACGAGGGGGACCGGGCCCGGAAGGAGATCCTGGTCGATTTCGGGTTCCGGCTGCCCTCCTGCCTGGACAACCGGCCGCTCAAGTTCGAGGAGTTCATGGAGCGGGTCGGCCAAGTGATCTTTGTGTCGGCCACGCCGGGCCCGTACGAGCTCAAGGTCTCCAAGGGGGAGGTGGTGGAGCAGGTGATCCGGCCGACCGGGCTGGTGGATCCGGAGATCCGGGTGAGGCCGCTGGAGGGGCAGGTGGACGACCTGATCCACGAGGCGAAGAAGCGGGCCTCGGCGGGCGAGCGGTCGCTCGTGACCACCTTGACCAAGCGGATGGCCGAGGATCTCTCCGCCTTCCTCAAGGAGGCCGGGCTGCGGGTTACCTACATCCATTCGGACCTGGACGCCTTCGAGCGGGTCGAGGTGTTGAAGAACCTTCGGCTGGGAAGGTTCGACGCCGTGGTGGGGGTGAACCTGTTGAGGGAAGGGCTCGACCTGCCGGAGGTTTCCCTCGTCTGCGTGATGGACGCGGACAAGGAGGGATTCCTGCGGTCGCCGACCTCGCTGATCCAGGTTTCGGGCCGGGCGGCGCGGCACCTCCACGGGGAGGTGATCCTGTACGCGGATCGGGTGACCGACGCGATGAGGCAGGCGATGGATGAGACCGGGCGCCGGCGCAAGATCCAGATGGCGTATAATGAGACCCACGGCATCACCCCCCGCTCCGTGGAGAAGGCGATCCGGGAAGGGATCGAGGCGGTGACCCACGAGGAGGCCGAGGAGACGGTGCGGGAGGCGGCCGGTTTCAGCGCGGATCAGTTCGATCTGGAGGAGGCGGTGGCGGAGCTGGAGGAGGAGATGGAGCTGGCGGCCCGGAACCTGCAGTTCGAGCGGGCGGCCGCCCTGCGCGATCAGATCGCCGAGCTTCGCGAGAAGGGAATCTCCACCCTCTCCGCCGTGGAGCCGAAGGCCCAGCGGGGGCATCGAGCCAAGCGGTGGAAGAGAAGATTCTGATCGGCAAGCGGATCCACGCCTACGAGGCGACCGACTCCACGATGGATGTCGCCCATCGCCTGGCGGCGACCGGCGAGCCGGAGGGATCGGTGGTGGTGGCGGAGGGGCAGGCCCGCGGCCGGGGCCGGCTGGGCCGGAGCTGGCTCTCGCCGAAGGGGAAGGGGATCTACGCCTCGGTGATCCTTCGGCCTTCCCTCCGGTTGAGCGAGGCGCCGCTGGTGACCCTGATGGCCGCGGTGGCCGCCGCCCGCGCCGTTCACGGCGAGACCGGCCTGGCGCCGGAGATCAAATGGCCGAACGACCTGCTGATCGGCGGCAAGAAGGTGGCGGGGATCTTGACGGAGTTGAACGCGGAGCTGAATCGGATCCATTACATCGTCCTCGGGATCGGGATCAACGTGAATACCGGGAAGCGGCAGCTTCCGGCGCGCGCCACCTCGCTCGCCGAGGAGCTCGGCAGCCGCGTGGACCGGGCGAGGCTGGCCCGGCGGCTCTTCACGGAGCTGGATCAGGCCTACGGCCAGTTCCTGAATCGGGGGATCGAGCCGATCCTGGAGGCCTGGCGCGGGTTCGCCGCCTTCCTGGGCCGGCGGATCCGGGTGGCGGCGCAGGGCCGGGTCGTGGACGGCCAGGCGGTGGACATTGATTCCACCGGCGCCTTGCTCGTCCGGACCGATGCCGGGATGGTGGAGGCGGTGAGCGCCGGCGAGGTGCTCGTTGTGCGCTGAGGTAAGGGCTGAGCCGGCAGGGGAGCGCGAGTGGGACCGCCCCTCGCCTTCCTCGCAGGAGGGTGTGACCAGAGGGAACCCTCGGTTCCCTCGGTTCCCTCTGGGGAGTCCTGAGCGGAGCGAAGGACGACGCCGGCGAGGTGTTGGTGGTGCGGTGAAAATGAAGCGGGGTCTGTTCCTGGCGATCTTATTCTGCGCTTTTTGTCCGCCGTTGGCCGCCGAAGAGGAGGCCCGGCCCGTCCTGCTCCTCGAAGTGAAGGGGACCATTGATCCGGCGCTGGCCCGGTACGTCCTGCGGGGGATCGAGGAGGCCCGGAGGGAGCGGGCCTCGGCGGTGGTGATCCAGCTCGACACCCCGGGCGGGCTGGACGGTTCGATGCGGAAGATCATCCAGGGAATCCTGAACTCTCCGGTGCCGGTGATCGTCTACGTTTCTCCGGCCGGCGCGCGGGCCGCATCGGCCGGGGCCTTCATCACCCTGGCGGCCCACCTGGCCGCGATGGCCCCCGGCACCAACATCGGGGCGGCCCATCCGGTCCAGTTGGGCGGCGGCGACAGATCCTCACCGATGGAGGAGAAGCTGACCAACGACGCCGTGGCCTACATCCGCTCCATCGCCGAGCTTAAAGGGCGCAACGCCGCCTGGGCGGAGGAGGCGGTCCGGGAAAGCCGCTCCTCCCCGGCGGAGGAGGCGATGGAGAAGAAGGTGATCGACCTCCTCCCGGAGGATCTGGATTGGCTCCTGGCCCAGGCGGAAGGCCGGCAGGTGAAGACCGTTTTCGGCGCGGCCACCCTCTCTTTCAAGGATCGTCCCCGCCGTTCGTTGAGGCCCTCTCTGATCGAGAGCGGGCTCCACCAGCTCGCCCACCCGAATCTGGCCTACATCCTGCTCCTTCTGGGAATCTACGGCCTCATCTACGAGCTGGCCACCCCGGGGGCGGTTTTCCCCGGCGTCCTGGGGGCGATCCTTCTGGTGTTGGCCCTGGTGGCGCTGGAGACGCTGGAGGTGAACTGGGCCGGGCTGGCGCTGATCCTGCTGGCCCTCATCTTCTTCGTGGCCGACATCAAGCTGCCCGGCTACGGCGCCCTCACCGCCGGCGGCATCGTCGCCTTCCTGCTGGGATCGGCGATCCTTTTTCCCGGGGCGAGGATCCCGCACCTGAAGCTTCCCTGGAGCACCATCGGGGCCGCCGCCGCGACGACGGCCGCCTTCTTCCTCCTTATCGTCGGCGCCGGCATCCGGGCCCTCAGGGGTAAGGTGACGAGCGGGCGGGAGGGGTTGATCGGGGCCGAGGGGGTGGCGAAGACCGATCTGAAGCCGGGCGGCCTGGTTCATGTCCAGGGAGAGGAGTGGCAGGCCCGGGCGGCCGAGCCGGTCAAGAGGGGGACCCGCGTGAAGGTGGTGGAGCTGGAGGGCCTGACCGTGCATGTTCAACCATTGCCAATGAAGGAGGAATCATGATTCAGCCGTTCTCAATCTTTCT
>JACPXU010000084.1 GCA_016196375.1 Candidatus Omnitrophota bacterium
CACCCCGTCCTCGAAGTGGGTCGTGCTGTGGCTGGACACCTTGGCGAGCAGCGCCGTCCAGAGCCGGAGAGTCGCCGGATTCAGATACGACCGCCGCGACCCAGTCTCCACACCCGGCAGAAGCGCGGCCAGCTCCTCGTCGCTCACCGTCCCATCCCCATTGAGATCCGCCACCTCCCCTTGGGTGTACTCATAGGTGACGGTGCTGTTGACATCGGAGCCGGCGCCGTCCCCGCTCCGATTGGCGGTGACCGTGTCGGTCCGAAGAACCCGGCTGATCCCGCGCAGCAGCCCATACCGGTTGGACGCCTTCGCCACCGAGGTGTTGAACCCAAAGGCATCGGTGGCCACGGTGACGGTCCCCACAAAGGTTTCCATCTGCCCGGTCAGCGGATTGAGGAAGCTGACCTGCTGATCCCGCAGCCCCTTGGGAAGCGACTTCCAGACCTTCCCCTCCGGCTGATTCAGGCTGTATTCCGAACTGAGCGTGGTCGGATCCTCGGCGCCGTCGGTGAAGTCCGCCCGAACCAGGCTCACCGACACCGCCCGGCTCCCGTCTGCGCCCCGCTGCTCGGTCTGGGTCGCCGTCAGGACCGCCCGGGGGATCCCGCCGAACAGCTCATAGGTATTCTGAATGAGGGACAGGACCCGGTTGAATCCAAAGGCATCGGTGGAGAGGGTGACGGTTCCCCGAAACCGCTTCAGGTTGCCGTCCGGATCGGTGTACTCCACCTCTCCCTCCTCCGAGCCGAGCAGCAGGCCGATCCAGGTCCGACCCGAGGGAGGGGTGGCCCCGTTCGGCGCGGGCCGGCTGTAATCCGGAGGCAGGGCGGCCGGATCCTCGGTCCCATCCGTGTACCGGTTCACGATCCGGGACTGGGTATCGGTGACATCCCCGGCCGGGGTCGTGGTGCGGGAGCGGGTGAGGGAGTCCACCAGCCTCGGCTGGCCGTTCTGTATGCTGTAGGTCTCAGCCGAATCCGAGACCGTCCTGGAGAAGCCGAACGGATCGGCGGCCTCCGTATGGGTGGAACCGGAGGCCCCCAGCAGGAGGCCGGTGGCGATGTCAAAGGTCTGGTGGAGCGATTGGGTGGAGCGGTTCACCGCCCCATCGATCCCGTTGGTCACGGTGAGGGTCTCGGAATCGGTCACCTTCGGGTTCCCGCCGAAGATCCCGTACACCTGCGTCACCCGGTTGATCGTCACCTGCCCATTCGGGCCGAGGGTCAAGGCCCCCGGATTCACCAGGAAGCTCTCTCCAAAAACGGTCGTTCCCTTCTGATCGCCGACCATGCCGACCGCCCCCACCACCCGCTTGGTCAGCCCCTTCTTGACGTGGCCGCTGGCGTCAAGGAACTCCGGCCGGATCGTCCCATCCGGATTCAGGTAGTAGGCCGGAAGATCGGCCGCCGTCTCGCTTCCATCGGTGTAGGTGAACTCGGTCACCGTGGTCCCCTCCGCGTGGCCGCCGTCCACCCGGTGGGTGGTCGTCGTGGCGGTGGACCGGGAGATCTTCGCCTGCCCCAGCTCCTGGATCACGATGTACTCGT
Organism: Candidatus Omnitrophota bacterium; assembly: GCA_016196375.1. GTDB lineage: Bacteria > Omnitrophota > Gorgyraeia > 1-14-0-20-64-10 > 1-14-0-20-64-10 > JACPXU01. The sequence continues at coordinate 1,551 of JACPXU010000084.1, forward strand.
CCACCGTTTCCGTCAGGAAGGCCTCGCCGAACGCGGTGATCCCCCAGCTCCTCGATCCGCCACGGGCCCCGATCAGCTGGCCGGCCTCGTTGAACTGGAACTCCACGAAGCTCTCCGTGTGGGAGGCGGTCCCATCGGCATCCACCCGATCCACCTCTCTCGGCTGGAGGACCGGAACCGGCCCGGTCCCCGCCATCTGCCGCTCCTCCCACTCCCCCACCCGCACAGGCGTCGCGGGAACCGGCACGGCGGTGGTGGCCCCAGCCGGTCTCCTGTCCGGCGAGACCACCACTGGCGCCGTGCCTTCACGAACAATGGCGACCCCCCCGCCCGCCCGCCAGACGGCGAGGAGCTGCGCGAGGGGAACCAAGTAAGTCCGGTTGTCCGATTCCAGAACCCGAGCGAAGGTCTGGCCTCCCTCCCCCCTCTGTAATCCCAGGAAGGTGAGCCAGTGTCCCGGCGCGTGCAGGATCGCCCGGTCCCCGGACTGGGTGATGATGTTCAGCAACAGCTCCAGGCTGTTCAGGGGAGCCCGGATCGTCTGGAGTCCCTGGTTAAAGACCAACCGGGCGGTCCGGGTCAGGTCAAAGGCGGTGAGAGAGGGCCCCAGCGCCCGGGCGGCCGCCTCGTCGCCGATCGTCCGCTCGACCCCTTGATCCAGCAGCCGCTGGACGATCGTGCTGGCCGCCACCAGCTCCAGCTCATTCAGGCCCACCACCATCCTCCGGGCCCCAACGATGGCGGCCAGGGCGACCGACCCGCAGTTGGCGATCCACCGGCCGAAGGCGCCCCGCAGCCGCTCGACCACCTCATTGATCTTCAGCTCGCTTAAGACCCCCAGCGCCCCGGCCGCCACCCCTTTCAGGCGATCCATCAGATCCTTGAGCATCCCCCGGATCCGGTCGACCACCTGCTCCGGGAGCCGCTCCCAACTGAAGGCCTCACCCTGCTGCTGGGTGACGGCTTCCTTAATAGGAGCCCCCGGGCCGGCCGGGGACTGAGCCGGCTGCGGGTTGGAGATGGAGGAAAGAACCATCGGGCCGGAAACCGGCGCCTGGGCCGATCCGGAGAGGCTGCCGCTGCCCCCCACCACGGGGGCGGGGTTCGCGCCGCTCAGCTCCTCCTGCAGGATCGGCAGAAGATTCGAGTCATGGGGGAAGATCCCCACAAATCCGTTGATCGGCTTGATCCGGCCCGTCTCCAGGAGGCCGCCGGTCAGGTCGATCCGATCCGCCAGCGGCTGCCCGATCTGAGGGAGGCCCGAATTCCCGGAAAGAGAAACGGCGATCGTCTGCGGAACCCGCATCGGAGTGGCCGGCGTCCCTTCCCCGCCGGTCGTCTCTCCAGTCGGCTGGGTCTGGGGGGTCACATCCGTGAAGACGCCTAAGGTCACCTCCATCACCAAGCCCTTGGCCGGATCATCGGCGGCGAAGGTGTACCGGCGGCTCTTCGTCCCATCCCCGTTCGTCACCTCTTGCGCCGTCAACCCGCTGGGGAGGGCCGCCGCATCCAGGGTCTCGCTGTTGGTCGCCTCCACCACCTCCCGCTTCGGGGCGGTGACCTCATTGACGGTTTCCATCACCGTGTTGTCCGGGATCCAGAATCCCCGCACCCGGGTTCCCTTGGGATCGGCGAAGACCGCG
>JACPXU010000089.1 GCA_016196375.1 Candidatus Omnitrophota bacterium
ACGCTACGGAACGGTGCCAGGATTAATCCTGGCACCGCTGGCACTCAGGGTTAGGAGGGGGAATCGATGGACAGAGTCTGTCGTGTAGTTGCGGTGATGGTGGCGGGGCTTGTGGCAACGGCAGCGGCGGTTTGGGGCGAGACGACGGAGCTGGTGACTTACTATCCGACCTCGGCCAGCACCGGGGACTCGCACGTGAAGTCGCTGACGGTGGGGACGGATTATCAGAACGAGAGCCCGGGGGATGGGGTGGCGCTGATCTCCAAGCAGCTGGGGATCGGAACAGTGAACCCGGCCGCGCCGGCGCCGAACGGTCAGGCGGGAAATCTGGACGTCAATGACCTCTGGCTGAGGGCCGGCAACGCAGGGGCGGGTCGCTGGCTGAGCCAGACCCCTCAGATTGTTTCAGCGGCCTTGGCCGCGGACACGACCTACACGGCTCCTACGGAAAAGACTCTGGTGCAGGTGACGATCACCACGCGGGGAGGCCCCCTGTTGATTCAGGGCAAGGCCTTTCTCACTGCCCCCGGGGTTGTTTCCAATTGTCAGATCCGGATCCGCCGGGGAGGGCTCACGGGGCAGATAGTCGATGCGTGGCATTGGTGGACGAATGCTTCCGCCGGCGCGGGCATGACTGGCGTGGTGATGGCCACGGAGAGCCCGGCGGCGGGCACCTACACCTATCTGCTGACGGGAGACACGGATACTGGACCCTGGGGCGTCAAGAAAACTCACACCAAGCTGATCGTCACGGAACCCTGATCTACTTCGTCTGGCCGGTGAAGGTGAAATCCTGGATCAGGAGGGCGGGGCAGACGGCGGCGGAAAGCCCCTGGCTCGGATCGGCCACGAGCCGCCTCTCCCTGGAGACCGCCGCCACCTTGGAGAAGGCCTCCAGGATCGACTGAGTAAAGCGCAGGTTCTTCACTGCTCCCGCCACCTTTCCCTTCTTGATCAGGAAGGTCCCGTCCCGGGTCAGGCCGGTCATCAGGGCCTCCTGGGTGTTCAAGAGGCCGCTCACGTAATGAAACCGGCCGATCCATAGCCCCCGGTCCATCTTCCGGATCAGCTCCGCCGCGGGGGGGTCGCCGGCGGCGAGGAACAGGTTCGTCGGCAGCGGCCCCTCGAACTGGTCGTACGATCCGGCGTGGCCGGTGGATCCGTGGCGGTGGAGCCTCGCGTAATGGCTGTCGTAGACGATTCCGGAGGCGACCCCCTGCCGGATCAGGGGGACCTGCTGCTTCGGGATCCCCTCGTAGTCGAAGGGGACCGCCAGCCCCTCCGGATTCGCGCCGTCGTCCGAGATGGAGATCCCCCGGCCCATGATCCGCTCCCCCATCCGCCCGGCCATGAAGCTGGTCCGCTCCGTCACCTGCTTGGCTCCGAAGCCGATGTAGCCGAGCCACTCCAGGAGCTCCGACACCGCCTCCGGCTCGAGCAGCACGTCGTATTTCCCCACGGGGATCTCTTTCGGATCCTCATTCATCCGGCAGAGCCTCAAGGCCCGCTCCAGGAGCGGTTCCGGTTCCAGGACTCCCAGGTCCCGCGAGACCTGCGCGGCGAAGCCGGAGGCCTTCCCCTTGGTCGGGACGAGCCGCAGCCCGGCGATGGAGAAGGGCTGGTACTGGGCAAGCCCACGGGAGCCGGCCACCGCCAGCTCCTCTTCCCCCCGGACGAAGGAGCCGGCCAGGCTCACCCCGACCGATCCGGCTGTCTTCCAGAGATGCTGGATCATCGGCACGATCTCCGTCAGCGGCCGATGGGCCGTGCCGGGGAAATAAGTGGTCAGCCTCGGGGTCGGGATCTTCGGGGGGGCGGAGCTGAAGGGAGGGGTCGTCGGCTTAGCCGCCGATGCCGTCGGCCTTGAAGCCGACGCTGTCGGCTTGACGGCGACCCGGGTGATCGTCATGGCGCTCTCGATCGCCTTCATCAGCGCCTCGTGGCTTAAGGAGCAGGTGGTGGCCACCCCGATCCGGCCCCTCACCGCCACCTTCACCCAGACGGTGACCTCCTCCTCCTGGAAGCTCTGGTGGATCCGCTCGCCGGCGAATCGCAGCGTGGTGAAGCTCTCCCGCTGGGCGGCGATCAAGGTCTCGTCCGCCGGGGAGGCGGCGGCCGCACGCTTCAGGGCGGAGACGATTCGGGATTCGCCTAGCAGCATCTCATCGCTTCCTGCCGACCTGGACCCGTTCGAACCGGGCCGGGGCGGCCCCGTGCCCGACGTGCATGATCTGCACCGGCTCTCCCTTGGCGCAGTTGGGGACCCCGAACAGCTGCCACTGCCCCTTTCCGGCCACGCCGGTGCAGGAGCCCCAGAATTCCGGCGTGATCCCGGTGTACATCGGGTTCTTGAGGACCTGCCCGATCCGCCCCTGCCGGATCTCCCAGGCGATCTCGGTGCCGAACTGGAAGTTGAGCCGCCGGTCGTCGATCGACCAGCTTTTGTTGGTCGCCATCAGGATCCCCCGCTTCGTCTCCCGGATCATCCCCTCGAGGGTGCCGTCCCCCGGCTCCAGATTCACGTTGGTCATCCGGACGATCGGCATGGAGTTCCAGCCGTCCGCCCGCATCGCTCCGGAGGAGGTCCGGCGGATCCGCTGGGCCGTCTCCCGGGAGCTTAGGTATCCGACGAAGAGGCCGTCCCGGATGATCGGGACCCGCTGGGCCGGCACCCCCTCGTCGTCGTAGCCGAAGGTGCCGCAGCCCGACGGGGCGGTGGCGTCGGCGGTGATGTTCACCCATTTCGAGCCGTACCGAAACGACCCCAGCAGCTCCGGGGTGAGGAACGACCCCCCGGCGAAGGAAAGCTCCATCCCCAGCGCCCGGTCCAGCTCCACCGGATGGCCGCAGGATTCGTGCAGCTGGAGGATCAGCTGGTCCGGCATCAGGATCACCGTCGAGATCTCCGCCGGGCACTCCTTGGCCCTGAGGAGGGAGACCGCCTCTTTCCGGACCCGGGAGGCCTGGCCGACGAAGTCCAGCCCCTTCACCGATTCGTACCCTCCCTGGGTGAGAGAGGAGGAGTTGGCGGTGGGATACGAGCGCCGCTGAACCTCGTTGTTCAGGATGGCGGTGGCCTCCAGCATGCCGCCCGATTCGGTGATCTCCTGCTCGATCAGGGAGCCTTCGGTCGAGCAGAACAGCTTGTTCGTCCGATAAAACTCCAGGCAGGCGGTGGCCGTTTTGATGTTGGGGTGATCCTTCAGGACCTGGGTCGTCCAGAGGAGATAATCCAGCTTCTTCTGGAGCTCCACCTGGAACGGGTCCACCTCAAGCGGGGTGGCGTAGCGGGCCCGGGCCGGTTCCACCGGCTCAAGGGCCACCTTCTCTTGGCAGGAGAGGGCCACCGCCTTGGCCATCTCGAGGGCCTGCTCGGCGGTATGCGCGAGGCCTGGCCCGTCCAGCCGGCTCGAGGCGGCGTGGCCCCACGCGCCTCGGTGGAGGACCCGGATGGAGATCCCTTCGGAGGTGGAATGGCTGATGTGCTGGACCTGGAGGTTCTGGACGATGATCTCCTCCTCGAGCTGCTTGACCCAGCGGACGTCGGCGTAATCGACGCCGCGGCGCCTGAGGGATTTGATCGTTTGATCAATGAGGTTGCGGATTCGTCCGTCCATTATTTTACCCTACGGGTTTTCCGACTCCCTGTCAAGCACCCCATCGGCTGGCGAGGGGGTCCCCCTGGCGCGGCCGGGCAGGTTTTGATAAGATGCGCGACATGAGATACACGCCGCAGCGAGTGATGGAGGAGGTGAACGCCGCCTTCCTGCGGATCCCGAAGGCCCAGGTCCGGCAGCTCCTGTCGAGACAAGAGCGGCTCTCCGTCAAGCACGGGATGTCGATGTTCACCCACAGGGGGAAGGCCCGGATCATCCAGGTCCATTTGAGACCCTGGGTGATCGACCGGGCCCAATACCGGTTCTTCCATCGGACCTGCATGATCCTCCGTGGCGCCTTGAGCCGTCTCCTGCCGCTCTATCTCTCCGACCCGAAGGCCCGGCAGGTTCTTCCTCTCGATCCGGAGGAGCGGCAGTGGGTGCTGGCGGCCAACGCCAAGGCCCTCCAACGGCCTCAGGCGGTGGTGGACCGGCTCGATACCACCGCCACCTTTACCCCATCCGACTGGAGGCAGAACTTCTGGTTCCTGGAGCCGAACTCCGTCGGGATCGGCGGAGTCCATTACATCCCGGCCACCTGCGAGCTGACGGCCGAGTGGATCCTGCCGGTCTTAAGGCGGATGCTGCCGGATCTGAGGATCGAGATGCAGGACGATATCCGGCGGCTGATCTTCAAGCTGTTCATCCGCCACGCCAAGGGGATCGGCCGGCGGTTGAACCGGGTGGCGCTGGTGGAGGACCAGTCGGTCAACGGCGGGACGGACGAGTTCACCTCGGTGGCCCGGCATTTCCGGCGGCTGGGGCTCTCGGCAATCACCGCGGATCCGAGGGATGTGGTGATTTACAAGGACGAGGTGACGGTCCGAGGGAAGCCGGTGGACCTGATCTACCGGGATTCGGAGATCACCGAGATCCTGGAGATGGGCGGCAGGGATAAGCGGTCGATCGCCGGCATCCGGGAGGCCTTCATTCGCAACCGGGTGATCTCCTCGATCGCCGGGGAGTTCGACCACAAATCGGCCTGGGAGCTGTTCACGAACCCGGAGTTCAGCCGCCACTTCACCCTCAGGCAGAGGCGGCTGTTCAAGGGTCATCTCCTCTGGACGCGCCTGCTGTGGAATCGGAAGACCACCAGCACCGAGGGGAGGGTAGTGGACCTCGTCCCGTTCAGCCGGCGGCATCGGGAGGCCCTCGTGATCAAGCCGAACCGGGCTTACGGCGGGGAAGGGGTCATCTTCGGCCACCAGGTCTCTCAGGCGGTCTGGGAGCGGCGGCTGGATGAGGCGTTGCGGCGCCCCTTCACCCACGTGATCCAGCAGTCGGCCTTGGTCCGGGCGGAGCTTTTCCCGGTGGCCGATCCGGACGGGACGGTCCGGATGACGCCTTATTACGCGGTGACCGGGTTCGCCGCCTCTGCCGACGGGATGGCGGTGCTGGGCCGGGCTTCCAAGGAGGCGGTGGTCAACGTCTCCAGGAGGGGCGGCTTGATTGCCATCTGGCGATTGGGGTAAGATAGGCGGTAACCTCCGGAGGCCTTTACCGATGCTTCAAGAGATCCAGCAGGTGGCCCAGCGTGTCTTGCAAGGGGAGAGGATCACCTTCCCCGAAGCGGAGCGGTTCATCGAGCTCGAGAGCTGGCCTGATGTTTTGGAGCTGGCCGCGCAGGCGACCCGGATCCGCCAGCGGTTCACCGGCGACGACGTGGATCTGTGCGCCCTGGTCAACGCGAAGGCCGGCCAATGCTCGGAGGACTGCACCTTCTGCAGCCAGTCGGCCCGCTGGAACACCGGGATATCCACCTATCCCCTGATGGATCCGGACCAGATCGTGGCCCGGGCCATGGCCGCGAAGCGGTTCGGGGCCAAGCGGTTCTGCATCGTCACCGCCACCCGCGGCCTGTCGGATCGGGATCTCCCGACTCTTTGCGAGGCGGTCCGGCGGGTCAAGGAGGAGGCCGGGATCGTGCCGGAATGTTCCCTCGGCTTCATCACGGAGGAGCAGCTTCGGGCCCTCAAGGAGGCCGGGTTGAGCCGGTACAACCATAACCTAGAGACGGCCGAGAGCCATTTCCCAAACATCTGCACCGCCCACACCTACCAGGATCGGCTCGGCACCTTGAGGATGCTTCGAGCCCACGGGGTCGAGATCTGCAGCGGCGGGATCCTGGGGCTGGGAGAGTCCCGGCGGGAGCGGTTGGAGCTGGCCTTTGCCCTGGCCGAGCTGGAGGTGGAGTGCGCCCCGATCAACGTCCTCAACCCCAGGCCCGGCACGCCGCTGGGATCGGCCGCCCCGCCGGAGCCGAAAGAGGTGATCAAGACGATCGCGACCTTTCGCTTCATCCTGCCGAGATCCCGCCTGGAGCTGGGCGGCGGCAGAGAGGTGAACCTGAGGGATTTCCAGGCGATGGCTTTCCTAGCCGGGGCCAACTCCCTCATCATCGGAGGGTACCTCACCACCCACGGCCGCCAGCCGGCCCACGACCTTCAAATGCTCAAGGATCTGGGCTTCACCGTCTAGCAGCGGCTTCATAAATGTCACCCCCGCGAAAGCGGGGGTCATCTCCCCGTCGGATTCCCGCTGGAGTTTACCCTCGGCCACGACCGAGGGCGGGAATGACGAGTGGATTTATGCAATTGGCCCTAACCATACTTGGAGTCTGACCCTAGTAGGTTTCGAATGGAGATTTCCCTCACGGGCAAGCGGGTCTTTATTACCGGGGCCACCGGCGCCATCGGCGGGGCGATCCTCAAGGCGTTGAAGGAAAGCGGGGCCTGGGTGGCCGGCTCCTATTTTCAGTCGGAGGAGGAGGCGGCCCGCCTGATGGGGCAGGGGGTCTTCATGGTTCAGGCCGATCTCTCCGACCGGGCCCGGGCGAGGGGATGCGTCGCCTCGGTGTTGGAGCAGGGACCTCTCGATGCTTTGATCTACGCGGCCGGCAACACCCGGGACCGGACGATCTTCCGGCTGACCGATTCCGATTGGGACGATGTCCGGGGGCTCCACCTCGATGGGCTGGTCGCCTGCACCCAGGCGGTGCTGCCGGCGATGCGGGAACGAAAGAGCGGCAAGCTGATCGCCGTCGGCTCCCTCTCCGGCTCCATCGGCCGGGCGGGCCAGGCCAACTACTCGGCGGTCAAGGCGGCCACCGTGGCCTTCGTGAAGAGCGTCGCGCGGGAAGCCGGCCGATTTGGAATCACCGCCAACGTGATCTTGCCCGGCTTCGTCGATTCCCGGATGACCCGGGCGGCTCCGCCGGCCGCCTGGGAGCGGGCGAAGGCCGACTCCGCGCTGGGGACGATCTCCTCGGCGGAGACGGTGGCCTCCTTCGCCGCCTGGCTCCTCTCCGATCTCGCCCAGGGGGTGACCGGCCAGATCTTCCAGTTGGACAGCCGCGTTGTTTGAGGCGCTTGAGCAGGAGCTGGCTGGCCTGGAGGCCCAGGGGCTTCGCCGGAGATGGCGGCGGGTCGAGGCGGTGGATGGCTGCCGGATCCGGGTGGATGGCCGATGGCTGATCCACTTGGCCTCCAACAATTATCTTGGGCTCGCCCAGCATCCCCGGGTGAAGGCCGCCGCCCGAGAGGCGATCGAGCGTTGCGGCGCCGGGGCCGGCTCCGCCCGCCTGATCGGCGGGACCTTCGCGCTGCACGAAGAGCTGGAGGAGAAGCTCGCCCTCTTGAAGCGGGCGGAAGGGGCGCTCCTTTTTCCAACCGGCTACATGGCCAACCTCGGGATCATCACGGCCCTCGTCGGTCCTGGAGATCTGGTCATCGGGGACACCCTGAACCACGCCACCCTCATCGATGCCTGCCGGCTCTCCAGGGCCGCCTTCCGGGCATACCCCCACCGGGATTGCGGTCGGCTCCGCGCCGCCTTGAGGCATCGGGCGGGGCGATACCGCAGGGTCCTCGTCGTCACCGAAGGGCTCTTCTCGATGGATGGAGACCTGGCCCCGCTGAAGGAGATTGTTGAGGCGGCGAGGGATGAGGGGGCCTGGCTCCTGGTGGACGACGCCCACGCCACCGGCCTCTTCGGGGCGCGGGGGGGCGGGACCCTGGAGCATTTCGGGATCTCGCCGGAGGGGATCCTCCAGATGGGGACCCTCTCGAAGGCGCTCGGCTCCCTCGGCGGGTTCCTCGCCGGCCCGCGGCCGGTCATCGAGACCCTCAAGAACAGGGCCCGCTCCTTCATCTACACCACGGCCCTGCCGCCGGCCTCCTGCGCGGCCGCCCTGGAGGCGATCAAGGTTCTCCAGGAAGAGCCGGTCTGGCGGGCCCGGCTGTGGGAGAATCTGAAGTCTTGGACCGCAGGCCTTTCCCGCCTCGGCTGCGATCTGATCTCGAGGGAGAGCCCGATCGTGCCGATCCGGATCGGCTCCAACGAGCGGACCATGGCGCTGGCGAACGCCCTGTTCGAGGCCGGCCTGTACGCCCCCGGGATCCGCCCCCCCACCGTGCCGGCCGGCTCGGCCCGGATCCGGACCAGCTTGACCGCCCTCCACACCCCGGCTGACCTTGAGGAGGCACTTATTTGCTTTGAAAATTTGCTGGGGGATGAGAGAATGGCCTCTTCCCGGTAAAGGCATATGTTGTCACTTGAGATCGCCCCATCCGAACTCCGAGTGGATCATCTCAGGGAGAATCTCACCTTCCTGGATCGCCAGCGGCTCATTCAGCCGAGCCTCAACACCCAAGTTGGATTTGATTTTCAAGGACTCCGGCAAAGTTACAAAGAGGATCCGAGGCACCCGGAGTCCCCGTTCGTCTCCCGGTTCGGCCGGATCTGGATCTACGACGCGGCCCTCAACATCTACGCGGACCTGAAGGCGGGGCGCTTGCGCCAGGCCGGCTATCAGGTCGGGCGGGTCATCCAGTTGGCCCTTCAGGAGGAGGCGCATGGCTATGAGGGGCTGTGGCACTTCTCCTACAACACCCGGGACGACTCCTTCATCGACCCGCGGGGACCCACCGGTTCAAACGCCTGGTGCCTGAGCGCCGTCTATTCCTATATCCTGGCCACGGGGGAGACCTCCGGCCTGCGCTGGGCCAATGGGGCGGTCCAGAGGTATCTGTTCAAGCAGCAGGTGATGGATCGGTCGGATCCACGGCATGGCCTCGTCCATGCCGGGCTCTACAACGCGGAGGATCTGGCCCGCGGCGACGGCATGGGCTACCGGGTCTATGAAGGGGATCTCAATCACCCCTATGCCCACGTGATCCTGGAGCACAACATTGACGTGGCCGGCACCTACCGGCTGGCCTTTCGGGCCGTCAAGCGGTACGCCCCTGAGGAGACCGCCTTCATGAAGGAGCTGATGGAGCGGCACGACCTCCTCATGCAGGCGATCCTCCGGAGATTCTGGCAGGGGGACCATTTTGTCTCCGCCCTGGACGGCGAAGGGCGGTTCTGCCTGGGGACCGACGGCCGGCCCTCCGTCGCCGTGGACAACAACACCTGGGCGGCCCACATCTTTCTGCCGTACGATCCGGAGAGGGCCCTCGCCTCCCTTCGGTACGTGATGGACCGATTTCTCATTCGAACCCCTATGGCGCAGATCCAGGATCTTCCGGATGGGGCCGATCCGGAGGTCGAGGATCTGGAAGGGGTCTATTATTTCCCCGCCACCTTCGTGGATCCGTTCGTGCAGGTCCCCGAGGAGCATCGTCCCAAGATGGAGCGGCTTTTCCAGCTCGAGGCGGCCTTCGGGCTGGTCCTTTTTCTGAAGGAGCTGAGCGGATTCGTGGCGCATCCGATGGAAAGGATCCGCCACGAGGCCCGGGCCGAGGAGCTGTACCGGCAGACGGTCAGGATCCAGCGCCTTTACGGCCCCTCAGCGGCCCCCTACGCCACCGCCAACGTTCCCGCCTTCTTCTCCACGATGAACTCCGTCACCACCGCCGCCACCGCGGTGGTCACCGCAATGGTCCTCAATGGAAAACCGAATGGGGATTTCATCGGAGTCACCCCGCCCGCCGAATTTACCGTCGAAGGAAAGCGGCCCCGCACGGAACGGTGCCAGGATTAATCCTGGCACCGGGCTGTGAACGGGCTTTTTGTCACCGGCACCGACACGGAGGTTGGCAAGACCGCGGTCGCCGGCGCCCTGGCCTGGGCCTTTCGCAGGCGGGGGATCGATGTCGGCGTCATGAAGCCGGTGGCCACCGGATGCCGCCGGGAAGAGGGGGGGCTGGTCTCGGATGACGCGAGGCGGCTCCTCGAGGCGGCCCAGGCCGCCGATCCCCTGGATCTGGTCTCTCCCTACCGGTTCGCCCCCCCCGTCGCTCCCCTCGTTGCCCTTCAACAGGGATCCTCCATCTCTCTCGACCGGATCGAGGAGGCCTTCCGCGCCCTCTCGGACCGCCACGAGATTCTCCTGGTGGAAGGGATCGGCGGGCTTCTGGTTCCGCTCGATGCCGAGGCCACGGTGGCGGACCTGGCCCGGCGGCTCCGGCTGCCCCTCCTGATCGTCGCCCGCGCCGGCCTGGGGACGATCAACCAGACCTTGCTCACCCTCGAGGCGGCCCGCTCCGCCGGCCTCGAGGTGCTCGGGGTGGTCCTGAACCGCCGCCCGCCGCGGCCCTCCTTGGCCGAGCGGACCAACCCGCAGGTGATCGAGAGCCGGGGGAAGGTGCCGATCCTCGGGGTCATTCCGGATCTCTCCGCCCCCTCCCCGGGTCGGCTGGCCGCTCATCTGAAGGCCGGCGAGATCCTCGATCGGCTCCGGTCCCGTCCGGTCGAAGAGAGGAGGCGGATCCGGCGGCTGGCCAGGCTGGATCGCCGGCGGATCTGGCACCCCTTCACCCAGATGGCCGACTGGGCAAAAGGGGAGCCGCTCGTCGTCGAGTCAGGGGAGGGGGTTCACCTCACCGACACGAAAGGCCGCCGGTATTTGGACGGCGTCTCCTCCCTCTGGGTCAACCTCCACGGCCACGCGAACCGGGATCTGGACGCGGCGCTGCGCGGCCAGGCCGGCAGAATCGCCCACTCCACCTTGCTGGGGGCGGCCAACGTCCCGTCGATCGAGCTGGCCGAGGAGCTGGCCCGGATCGCCCCGCCCGGGTTGACCCGGACCTTCTATTCCGACAGCGGCTCCACCGCGGTGGAGATCGCTCTCAAGATGGCCTTCCAGTACTGGCGGCAGAACGGCTCGCCCCGGCGGCGCCGGTTCCTCCATTTCGTCAACGCGTACCACGGGGACACGATCGGCTCGGTGAGCGTCGGGGGGATTGACCTGTTCCATCGGACGTACCGGCCGCTTCTGTTCAAGGGGTTCAAGGTCCCCTCCCCCTACTGCTACCGGTGCCCGCTGAAATTGGCCTATCCCTCCTGCGGGATCGCCTGCCTCAAGCCGTTTGAGAAGGCGGTCCGGGCCCATCGGCGGGAGATCGCCGCGGTGGTGGTGGAGCCGGCGCTCCAAGGGGCGGCCGGGGTGATCACCCAGCCGAAGGGATGGCTGAAACGGGTCGAGCGGGTCTGCCGGAAAAACGGCCTCCTCCTGATCGCCGATGAGGTGGCGGTCGGGTTCGGCCGGACCGGAAGGATGTTCGCCTGCGAGGGGGAAAAGGTTCGGCCCGATTTCTTGTGCGTGGCCAAGGGGTTAAGCGGCGGCTACCTGCCGCTCGCCGCCACCTTGACGACGGAGCGGATCTACCGGGGGTTCCTTGGGTCCCACGGCTCCCTGCGCACCTTCTTCCACGGCCACAGCTACACCGGAAATCCGCTGGCCTGCGCGGTGGCGCTGGAGAACCTGAGGATCTTTCGAAGGGAGAGGGTCCTTGAGCGATTGAAGCCGAAGGTCCGGCTCTTCGCCGAGGAGCTGAAGCGGTTCAGCCGGCTCCCGCACGTCGGGGAGGTCCGCCAGCGGGGCCTGATCGCCGGGATTGAGCTCGTCAAAGAGAAGAGAAGGAAAGCTCCCTATCGGTGGGAAGAGAAGATCGGGATCCGGGTCTGCCAGTTTCTGCGGGGGAGGGGAATCCTTTTAAGGCCGCTGGGGAACGTGATCGTCCTGATGCCGCCGCTGGCGATCTCGGCCGACCAGATCCGTCTCCTCTGCCGGGAGGCCTGCGCCGCGATTGAGGCGGTGACCCGCGGCTAGCTGACGGAGACGCTGACGTCCGGAGGGCCGATCGTCGGGGTGCCGCCGCTGTTCGTGATCACCCCGGCGGTGTTGAAGGTGATGCTGCAGGTCGTGGCGGCGGAGCCCTCTTTCACGGTGAAGGATGGAGGGGTGAAGGTGTTGACCCGGTTGGCCGCAGGGATCGTGAAGGTGGAGATGGTGTAGCCTGAAGAGGGAGGATTGGCGTCCCCTATGTTCACCGCGAAGCCGTTTGAGTCGGTGCCACCGTTGGTGTAATTGGCGTTGCCGCTGATCGTGATGAAGCCTTTGATCAGGAGGGTGGACCCAAGCGTCACCCGGATCGTGCTGTAGTTGCCGGGGGGGATGGCGGCGCCGGAAACCAGCCCCGCCGCCTGGGCGCCGGCGGTGGCGCTGGCGATGTTGATGGCGGAGCTCCCGCTGAAGGCGGTGATGAAATTGGATCCGTCCGTGGAAAGCTCCACCTTGGTGACCGTCACCGTGTAGGTCCCGTCGGCATCGCCCGAGCCGGCGAGAGAGACCCCGGCGCCCCATCCCAGCAGGATCAGCGCCGCCAGGGCCGACAGCCTCAGGTTACGTCCCACGCTTGACCTCTACCGTGACCTGCCCCTTGGACTCGGAGTAGCTCTCCACCACGATCTCGTGATGCCTTTCCACCAGAGAGTAGATCCTCTTGCTCACGTCGCTGTCCGGAAAGATCACCCTGTCCAGTTTCAGCGGCGATCGGATCTTTTCAGGGGCGTTGTCGCCGAAGGGGGGGCGAAAGGCGACGTTCAGTCCCCAGCCGATGTCCCGTTTCGTGTTGTCGCTCAAGGTTACATCCAGCACGACGAACGGAACCGGCTTGTACTCGGCCCGGGCCGACCAGCCCTCCCGATCCTCGAACTTCCTGAAGTTGTACCACTCGTAGCCGCCGAACAGCTTCAGGCGAGAGTAATAGGGAACCGGCATGCCGAACTCCAGGTCGTAGCCGTCGACCGGCTTTTCGACGATCTGCGCGGCCGCCCCGGGCTCCACCGTGCGCGCCAGGGAGAGCCCAAGGTAGCCGTTGGCGCGGAATTCCGCGTAGGAGCTGATCGCCTCCAGGCCGGTGCCGAGCCGGTAATGAGAAACGTGGGTATCGTAGTCGTAGAAGAGGTTCGTCCCCAGCATCCAAGAATGATGGAGGACCAGTTGGCGGTATCCCAGGCCGGTATTGAAAAGGGTCTCGCTCTTGGCGTGATTCACGCGGGGTTCAAAGAAGAGGATCCTGTCGTCGGAATGGGAGCGCAGCAGCGGAAAGATCAGATCGGCAAAGTAAAGAGGAGTCTTCTGCTCTCCGGTGTTGATCCCGAACTCCCAGTTTTCCATGTACTCCGGAGGGGTCCATCCCCACAGATTGAGGGCGGATCTTCGCGCCTCTTTGTGCAAGCGGCTGAGAGGAGGAGAGGCTGACTCGGGTTGGGCAAATGCCGGGAGGGGAAGGGCCAGCGCGACGGCCACGAGAACCAGACGGCGGAGTTTCATTCCACTCTGACGCTCTACCATTGGGGAAATTCTATAGCGGACGGCGGTGGATGTCTATACAAATTTCTTCAGGGATGGTATCGTGAGGCGTGTGGCCTTGGCGGCGCAGACCATCTGCCGTTGAATTCTCCTACCGGCGCTACCGGGACGGGACGGCGCCGATCGTCCCGGTGGAGGTGCTGGCCGGGCATCGGTGGCGCCGGATGTGGGCCTACGTCGATTCCGGGGCCGCCTACAGCATCCTGACCGTGGCCGAGGCCCGGAGGCTGGGCCTGATGAAGATCAAGGCCCGGCGGATCGCCGTCACCACCAGCGGCGGGCAGACCCAGAAGATCAGCCTCCACCGGCTCTGGGTGAAACTGGGAGAGGACCGGATCTCCATCACCTTTGGAGTGCCTCGCGGTTTCGATGTGGACTTCAATCTCCTGGGTCGGCGGGACCTCTTTCGAAGGTACATCGTCTCCTTCGACGACAGCCACGGCTATATCACCTTCACCCCCCACCACCGGTAAAGACAAGGACCGGTTCGTTCGCCGGCTGTTCGACGCGATCTCGCCCCGGTACGACCTGTTCAATCGGCTGGCCAGCCTCGGGCTGGATCAGGGCTGGCGGCGCCGGGCGGTCGCCGGCTTGAGGATCTCGCCGGGGATGCGGGTCCTGGACCTGGCCAGCGGGACCGGCGACCTGGCGGCGGCGGCCGCGGAGCCGTTGGTTCCCTTGGGGCAGGTGGTGGCCTGCGACCTCTCCCATCCGATGCTTCGTTTCGCCCGGCGGAAGCTCGGCTCGATCCCGCCGGCCCGCTGGCACGTCAAGCTGACCCAGGCCCGGGCCGAGGCGCTCCCCTTTTCAGACCGGACCTTTCACGCGGCGACGCTCGGGTTCGCCCTGCGCAACGTCAGCGACCTTGACGCCACCTTCCTGGAGCTTCATCGGGTCCTTAAGGCCGGCGGGCGGATCGCGCTCCTGGAGTTCGGCCGGCCGAGATCCCCGCTGCTCAAGGTGGGGCACCGGCTCTGGCTCTCCCTGGCGGTCCCGGCGATCGGCCTCTTGACCACCGGACGGCTCTGGCCCTTCCTTTACCTGCGCCGCTCGATCCTTCAGTTCCTGGAGCCGGCGGAGGTTCTCCGGCGCCTGGAAGGGGCCGGATTCCGCTTGGCGGAAGCGCTGCCGTTCAACGGCGGGATCGTGGTTGTCTACCAGGCGGAGGCGGCCCGCCGACCCTGATCTCCTCTCCATCCTTGCTTCGTTAGAAGCGGCCTGATATTCTGTCCCCATGGCGGCCTGGAAGAACCTGCAGGGATTCATCGCTGAGCTTGAACGGCGGGGGGAGCTCCGCCGGGTCAAGGTGCCGGTGGACCCCCACCTGGAGATCGCCGAGATCGCCGACCGGGTGATGAAGGCCGGCGGGCCGGCCCTTCTGTTTGAGCAGGTGACCGGCTCCTCGATGCCGCTGGCGATCAACCTGTTCGGCACGAAGGGACGGATGGAGCTGGCCCTCGGGGTGGGGGACCTGGATGAGATCGCCCGGCGGATCGAGGAGCTGATGGCGATCCCGAGCCCCACCGGCCTGATCGAGAAGCTCAGCCTCCTGCCGAGGCTGGCGGAGCTGGCCCAGTTCCCGCCGAAGGTGGTTTCAAAGGCCCCCTGCCAGGAGATCGTGAGGAAGATGGGGGCGGCCACCGGGCCTTCGCTGCAGGAGCTGCCGGTTCTTCAGTGCTGGCCGAAGGATGCCGGCCGGTACGTCACCCTCGGGGCCACGATCACCCGGAACAAGGCGACGGCCAAGCGGAACGTCGGGCTGTACCGGCTCCAGATGTTCGATGCCAAGACCCTCGGGATGCACTGGCAGCTCCACAAGGATGGGGCGGACCATTGGCGGGGGTACCGCAAGGGGGAGCGGATGCCGGTGGCGGTCGCCTTAGGGGGCGACCCGGCCTCCATCTACGCCGCCAGCGCCCCGCTGCCGGAGGGGATCGACGAGTACCTGTTCGCCGGGTTCCTGCGCCGGGAGCCGGTGGAGCTGGTCCGGGGGGTCACGGTGGACCTGGAGGTGCCGGCGGAGGCGGAGGTGGTGATCGAGGGCTTCGTCGAGGTCGGCGAGCGCCGGGAGGAGGGGCCGTTCGGCGACCACACCGGCTACTACTCGTTGCCGGAGCCGTACCCGGTGATGCAGGTGACCGCCATCACGCACCGGAAGCAGCCGGTCTACCCGACGACGATCGTCGGGATCCCCCCGATGGAGGACCTCTGGCTGGGCAAGGCGACGGAGCGGATCTTCCTCCCCCTGATCCGGAAGATGGTCCCGGAGATCCTGGAGATGAACTTCCCTGCGGAGGGGATCTTCAACAACGCGGTGATCGTCTCGGTTCGCAAGAAGTACCCCGGCCAGGCCCGGAAGGTGGCCCATGCCCTCTGGGGGCTGGGGCAGCTTATGTTCACCAAGGTGATCATCGTGGTGGATGAGTGGGTCGACGCGCACAACCTGAGCCAGGTCGCCTGGGCCTCCTTCATGAACATTGACCCGAAGAGGGACTGCTTCTTCGTGGAGGGGCCGGTCGACACCTTGAACCATGCCTCCCCCCAGTGGAATTACGGCTCCAAGATGGGGGTGGATGCCACCGCCAAGCTGGCCGAGGAAGGCCACCCCCGCCCCTGGCCGGATCCGATCCGGATGTCGCCCGAGATCAAGGAGCGGGTGACCCGCCGCTGGTCCGAATATGGCTTCGGCTAAAGGAAGCTCCTTCGCTGCGCTCAGGACTTCCGAGAGGTCGCTCACCACGGCCTGGCGGGCCAGCGACCTGTGAATTCGAGAAGGCCCTAAAGAGGAAGGCCGCCCCATCCCTGAGCCCAAGAAGGGCCGTTTGGTTTTCGCCTGAAGTCTTCCACGAGAATCCCGCCGCCAGATCGGCCCGCGGTTAGATGCCCAATTGTTCAGGCATAAACGGGAGTCAATACTTCAAGGAACCACTCCATAGCGGGTCTGCCATCGGTCGGCTCTCTTGTGCTATAGTAGGAGAGTGATAGGAGCATGAGGATATGTTGAAGACCATAGACAAGACGGCAGTAAAAACCCTCATGAGCGAGCTCAGGGCAGGACTTCAGGCGATTTATGGTGATCGCCTAAGAGGGCTTTACCTGTATGGTTCTTACGCTCGAGGGGAAGCCGACCCAGAATCGGACTTGGATGTGTTGATCGTGTTAGAGGGATACGACCGGTATTCTGCAGAGATCGGGCGAACCAGCCAACTGATTTCTTCGCTCTGCCTCAAATACAGTGTCAGTGTCAGCCGCGTATTCGTTTCTGAGGAAAAATGGCGGGATTACGATTCGCCTTTTCTCCGGAATGCGCGGGCTGAAGCGATCGCCGCATGAAGCCGGGCAGAACCTTTCCAGTCAGCGCTGAAGATCCCCCCATGTCCTCATGACTACGCGCAAGCGGCCTCAAACCCAAATGAAATCTTCTTCACGGTTTGTCCGTTACGATTCGGTACGGAGGGTGCCAGGTCTATAGACCTGGCACCCTTTGCTTCGATCGCTCCTGCGCAACTCCCACCGGCAGCAACGGATAGCCAACACCGGCAAACAAGGTTACAATAGTCGGCGTGCGGTGTGTAATTCGGGACATTGCCGAGGCGCTGAAGCTGGAGCACACGGTCTTCGCGCTGCCGTTCGCCTACCTTGGCCTCTGGGTGGCGGCCCGAGGGAGTCCGGCCTTCAGCAGCTTCGGATGGGTCACCCTGGCAATGGTGGCGGCCCGGACCGCCGGGATGGCGGTGAACCGGCGGGTGGATCTCCCCCTGGATCGGCTCAACCCCCGCACCAAGGATTGGCCGGTGCCGGCGGGGCGGGTGAGGGGGCCGCTGTTGGCCGCCGTCGCCGCCGCGGCGACCGGCCTCTTCCTCCTGGCCGCATCCCGGCTGAATCCCCTCTGCCTGAGGCTGGCCCCATGGGCCCTTCTTCTGTTGGCGGCCTATCCTTATACCAAGCGGTTCACCTGGACCTGCCATTTCTGGCTGGGGGCGGTGCTGGGATCGGCGCCGGTCGGGGGGTGGCTGGCGGTGACCGGGCGGTGGGACCCGAAGGTCCTTCCTCTGTTCATCGGGGTCCTCTTCTGGGTGGCCGGCTTCGATATCCTCTACGCTTTGTTAGACCTTGACTTCGATCGTCGCCAGGGCGTATATTCGATTCCTCAAACCTTCGGGTTGAAGAGCGCCCTGAAGGTTTCCCGCCTCTGTCATCTCCTGGCGGCCTGTGGGTTCGCCTGGTTTGGCGCCAGCGCGGTGCGGGGGGGCTGGTTCTGGGTCGGATGGGCGCTGGTGGCCGGGCTGCTGGTGGTCGAGCATCGCCTGGTCAGTCCCACAAGGCTGGACCGGATCAATCGCACTTTCTTTACCATCAATGGTTGGGTGAGCGTTAGCTTCTTCTTATTCACACTCCTGGGATTAAAGAGCTCCTGATGGATCATCCGATTGTCGCTATCACCGGCGCCTCCGGCGCCTGCTACGGGGTCCGGCTCCTCGAGCTGTTGATCGCCCAGGGGCTGGAGCCGCACGTGGTGGTGAGCCGATCCGGCCGGCAGGTGATGGGGGTCGAGCTCGGAAGCGGGGACCTCAAGGATCTCCTCGGGACCGCCGGCTACCGGGAGGAGGATGCCCGGGACCTCGCCTCCCCCCTGGCCAGCGGCTCCTTCCAGACCCAGGGGATGGTGATCATCCCCTGCTCGACCGGCACCCTGGGCTCGATCGCCCACGGGATCTCGTCGAACCTGATCCATCGGGCGGCAGAGGTCTCCTTGAAGGAGCGCCGGCCCCTGATCCTGGTTCCGCGGGAAACCCCCCTGTCGCAGATCACGCTGGCGAACATGCTCACCCTGGCGCAGGCCGGGGCTTCGATTGTTCCGGCCTCGCCCGGCTTCTACCATGCTCCGGCCTCGATCAAGGATCTGGTCGATTTCGTGGTGGGCCGGGTCCTGGACCTGATGAAGATTCCCCATCAACTGAGCCGGCGCTGGACCGGCCTGCCGGTCATGGAAACCCTGCATGATCTCAACGATTAGCGCCGATTTCGCCGAGATCGCCGAGAAGGTGACGGCGGGCCGGCGCCTGAGCCGGGAGGAGGGGATCCTCCTTTTCGACGCCGACCTGTTCACGCTGGGCCGGTTGGCCAACCTCGTCCGCCGGCGGATGCACGGGGAGAGCGCCTACTACACCCACACGCTCCACCTGAACTACTCCAACGCCTGCGTCCTCTCCTGCGGGCTGTGCGCCTTCTACCGGCCGCTCGATCATCCCCAGGCCACCACCTTCTCCCTCGAGGAGATCGGCGCCAAGGCGGAGGCAGCCGGCAGGGCCGGGGTGAGGGAGTTCCACATCACCGGCGGCCTGAACCCGAGGCTGAAGCTGGAATATTACGAGGAGATGTTCCGGACCCTGAAGCGGATCGTCCCGGCCGCCACGGTCAAGGCCTTCACCTCGGTGGAGATCGACTTCTTCTCGAAGCTGTACCGCCTCGGCGTGGACGAGCTGTTCCAGCGGCTTAAGTCGGCCGGGATGGACTGCATGCCGGGCGGCGGGGCGGAGATCCTGGGCCGGCGGGTTCGGGACATCATCTGCCCGGAGAAGATCTCCGGCGAGCGGTGGATCGAGGTCCAGAGACGGGCCCACGCCAACGGGATCCCCACCAACGCCACGATGCTCTACGGCCACGTCGAGACGATCGAGGAGAGGGTCGACCACATGATCGCCATCCGGCAGCTTCAGGATGAGACGGGCGGGGTCCAGGCCTTCGTCCCTTTGAGCTACCACGCGGAGGGGACCGCCTTCCCCGACCTCCCGCCGACGACCGGCTTCGAGGATCTGAAGGTGTACGCGATCTCCCGGCTGATGCTGGAGAACGTCCCCCACATCAAGCTGCTCTGGACCTACGTCGGAACCAAGATGATCCAGGTGGCGCTGGAGTTCGGCGTGGACGACGTCGGCTCCACCAACATGGAGGAGCGGATCGTGAAGGCGGCCGGGGCGAATCATTTCGACGCCCCGTCGGTGGAGGAGCTGACCTGGCTGATCGAGCGGGCCGGCCGGGCGCCGAGGCTGATCGACAGCTTGTATGGAAGCGGAAACGGCAATGGCCATCCGGCTCGGTGACATTCAGTTTCTGAACTCCTGGCCGGTGACGCACGCCCTGCGCAGCGGCATCGTGGGCCAGGAAGGCCCCGCGATCCAATGGGTCGCCGGCACGCCGGCCGATCTCAACCGCCGGCTCTTGACCGGGGAGCTGGACGCCAGCGCCGTCTCCTCCCTCCTCTACCTGCGCCACTGGGAGGAGTTGGTGCCGGTGCCGGGCCTCTGCATCCGGTCCGACTCCGGCGTCCACAGCGTTCTGGTGGTGAGCCGCCAGCCGCTGGCCACCCTCAAGGGGCGGACCATCGGGGTGAGCAATCAGGGAGCCACCACACCGGTCCTCTTGAAGATCCTCGCCCATCAGCGCCGGCTGAAGGTGAATCTGGAGACGACCCCGCTTCGGTACCCGGAGATCCTGGAGGAGTATCCGGCGGCCCTGCTGATCGGGGATGAGGCCCTTGAGGCCTCTCAATCGGCCGACGGCCTTCATGGGTGGGACCTCGGCGAGGCCTGGACCGGCTGGACGGGCCAGCCATTCGTTTACGCCCTCTGGGTGGTCCGCCGCCGCCTCGTCGAGAGGGAGCCGCAGCTTCTGGAGGATCTTCAGGGGGCCCTGGCCGCCTCCTCCGCCTGGGGCAGGGCCCATGAGCGGGAGCTGATCGCGACGATGCGCAGGACCTTTCCATTTGAGGCGACGTTCCTGCGGCGATACCTCAAGGATCTCTCGCACCGCCTGGACGGGAAGGCCTGGGAAGGGCTCTTGCGGTTCGCGAGGGAGGCGGAGGGGATCGGGGAGCTGTCGAAGGGGACGGCCCGGAACAGGTCATTGCGGGGAGCGATGGCGGTGAAGCAATCCCGTTTTGAGATTGCCTCCCCCCTTCGGGGCTCGCGATGACGAGGCCGTCCATCCGATGGGTCTTGGAGAAGGGGGTCGAGGGAGAGCGGCTCTCCCTGGAGGAGGGGATCCGGCTCTGGGAAGAGGCGGATCTCGTGGAGCTGGGACGGGCCGCCGATTCCGTCCGCCGCAGGCTCCACCCGGACAACCTCGGCACCTTCGTGGTGGATCGGAACATCAACTACACCAACGCCTGCGTCGCCGACTGCTCCTTCTGCGCCTTCTATCGCCGGCCCGGCCACCCGGAGGCGTACCGGGTCCCCCTGGAGGAGATCCTGCGCCGGGTGGGAGAGCTGGAGGCGATCGGGGGAACCCAGGTGCTCCTCCAGGGAGGATTGGATCCGTCGCTGCCTCTCTCCTATTACGAGGAGCTGTGCCGGGCGATCAAGGGGCGCTATCCGGGGATTCATCTTCACTCCTTTTCCGCCCCGGAGATCGACACGATGGCCCAGGTGAGCGGCAGGGATTACCGGCAGGTGTTCGAGGCCCTGAAATCGGCCGGCCTGGATTCGATGCCGGGCGGCGGAGCGGAGATCCTGGTCGAGCGGGTCCGGCAGGCGGTCAGCCCGAAGAAGCTCTCCGCCGCCGGCTGGTTCGCCGTCCACCGGGCCGCCCATGAGACGGGGTTAAGGACCACCTGCACCATGACCTACGGCATGGTGGAGACCGCCGCCGAGCGGGTGGAGCATCTGGTCCGCCTGCGGCAGCTTCAGGATGAGACCGGCGGGTTCCGGGCCTTCATCCCCTGGAGCTTTCAGCGGGGGCATACGGTGCTGGAGGCCCCGCCGGCCGGCGGGATGGAGTACCTCCGGATCATCGCCCTCTCCCGCCTGGTCCTCGACAACGTCCCGAACATCCAGGCCGGCTGGGTGACGGAGGGGCCCAAGCTGGCCCAATTGGCCTTGAGCTTCGGGGCCAACGATTTCGGGGGGATCCTGATCGACGAGGTGGTGGTCGGGGCCACAGGGATGGTTTACCGGGTGGATCGCCAGGAGGCGCTTCGCCTGATTCAGGGGGCCGGCCGGATCCCGGCCCAGCGGAACACCCAGTATGAAATCTTGAAGGTCCAGGATGACGCTGAACGAGATCTATCGGCCGATCCAGTCGCAGCTGAACGCCACTGAGTCGCTGCTCATCCGGGAGCTCTCCGCCACCAACGGCCTGATGGGGGAGCTGACCCGCCACATCGCCCGGATGCCGGGCAAGAGGATCCGGCCTGCCCTGGCCCTCCTGGGCGCCGGCTTGATGAAAAGGGGGAATGACAACGCCGTCCGCTTGGCGGCGGCGGTGGAGATGATCCACACGGCGACCCTCCTTCACGATGACGTCATCGACGGGGCCTCCCTTCGCCGGGGGCTCTCCACCCTCAACGCGAAATGGGGAGACACCCTCTCCGTTCTCTCCGGGGATTACATCTATTCCAAGGCCTTCTGCCTGTTGAGCGAGCTGAACAACCAGAAGGTCCTGCGGCTGATGTCGGATACCGCCCGCACCGTCTGCGAGGGGGAGGTGGCGCAGATTCAGCATCAGTATGATTTGAATTTGAGCCGCTCCTCCTACCTGGCGATCATCGAGGCGAAGACCGCCTCCTTGATGGGGGCCTCGGCGGAGGCCGGCGCCCTGCTGGCCGGGGCGACGCCCAAGCAGGCGGCCCGCCTGGGGGTCTTTGGGTTGAACTTCGGGCTGGCGTTTCAGATCCTGGACGACACCCAGGACATCGTCGGGGATCAGGAGGTCCTGGGAAAATCGCTGGGCACCGACCTGGCCTTGGGACAGCTCACCCTGCCGCTTCTTTACCTCAAGGACACGGCCCGGCCCCAGCTTCGGAGCCGGCTGGCCGAATGGTTCAACGGCCCGCCCGCCGCCGGCTGGCGATGGGGGTGGGGAGGCAACGGATCCCGCTCCCCGGCGCAGGCGGAGGAGCAGCTAAAGCTTCTGAAGGAGGAGGCGATCAGGCATCGGGTGCCTGCCTACTGCCGGCGGGTGGCGGCCCGATACCTGGATAAGGCCAGGGGGGTCCTGAAGGGCTTTCCCTCCACCGTGTACAAGAGGAGTCTTCTTTCGCTGGCCGATTATCTGGTCCAGTAGAGAGCCGGCGTGGATGGCCTATTACCCCCTCTTTCTGGAGCTTCGCAGCCGCCCCTGCCTGGTCATTGGGGGCGGGAAGGTCGCCCACCAGAAGGTGAAGGCGCTGGCGGCCTGCGGGGCGGCGGTGACGGTGGTGGCTCCCCGGCTGGGGGCGGGGCTTCAGCGCCTGGTTCGGGAGGGGAAGGTCCGCTGGATGCCCAAGGGGTTTGGGGCCGCCGATTTGAAGGGGGCCGAGCTGGCGGTGGCCGCCGCCGACGATCAGAGGGTGAACGAGCTGGCCTCCCGGTTGGCGAAGAGGCGGCGGATCTGGATCAACGTCGTGGACCAGCCGCGGCTCTGCTCCTTCATCGTTCCCTCAGTGGTGCGGCGGGGGGATCTTCAGATCGCCATCTCCACCGGCGGGATCAGCCCCGCCCTCTCAAAATGGATCCGCAGGGACCTGGAGAAACGGTTCGGCCGGGAGTTTGCGGGTCTGCTCAAGGGCTCGGCCAAGATCCGGGGAAAGGTCCGTGAGGCGGTGCCTTCGTACGAGAGGCGCAAGCGCCTCTACGAGCGGGCGATCGCGGCCTATTTCGACGTGATGAGGGAAGGGGGCTCCGGATGATCGGGCTGCACCTGGTCTTGATCTTCTTCAGCTACGCCGCCTTCGCGGTGGCGGTGGCGACGGGGGTGAGCTTCCTCCTGAAGGAGCGCTGGCTGAAGCGGAAGGACCCGAGGGTCCTCCGGTCCGGTACCATCCCGCTGGAGCTGCTCGACGAGGTGAACCGCTGGGCCGTGGTGGTGGGATTCGCCTTCTTCAGCGCCCTCCTCATCCAGGGGCATCTCCTGGCGCGGCGATCCTGGCAGGCCTTCCGGATCGGGGATTCCACGGAGATCTGGTCCGGGATCACCTGGGCCGCCTACGCGCTGGTCTTGGCCCTTCGGATCCGGATGGGCCTGCGGGGCCGGCGAGTGGTCTTCATGTCGGTGATGTCGTTCGGGGTGGCGGTCACGACCCTGGTGGGGGTGAGCCGCCTCGTGGGCGGCCGGCACCTTTTCTTTTAAAAGGGAAGAGCGATGCACATCGGGGTGTTGGGACTCAATCACCGGTCGACGCCGGTGGATCTGCGGGAGAGGGTGGCGTTCCAGGCGGGCCAGGTTCCGGCGGCGCTGGAATCTGTCCGCCGGGAGCTCGGGATTCAGGAATGCGTGATCCTCTCCACCTGCAACCGGGTGGAGCTGTACGCGCTCCTGCCGGAGGTGGACGGGCACGCCGATCGGCTCCAGCGGTTCCTCGCCCAGTTTCATCGTCTCCCCGCCGGCCACCTGAACAACCACACCTACTGGTACCTCCAGCCGGACTCGGTGAGGCACCTGTTCCGGGTGGCGGCCGGTCTGGACTCGATGGTGCTGGGGGGGGCGGGGATCCTCGGGCAGGTTCGGGAGGCGTACGGTCAGGCGGTCTCCTGCGGCGGCGCCGGCTCGGTGTTCCATCGGCTCTTCCA
>JACPXU010000099.1 GCA_016196375.1 Candidatus Omnitrophota bacterium
GGGGGATCTCTCGGAGTCGCTGATCAAGCGGGACTGCCAGGTGAAGGATTCCGGGAACCTCCTTCCCGGGATGGGGGGGATGCTGGACGTGTTGGACAGCCTCCTCTTCACCTCGCCGATCTGCTACTTCTACGTCCGGAAATTCCTGGTGGGGGGGTGAAGCCGGTGAGGCGGATCGTCCTTCTCGGTTCCACCGGCTCGATCGGGGTCAACACCCTGAAGGTGGTTGAGGACCACCCCGAGGAGTTCCAGGTGGCGGGGCTGGCCGCTCAGTCGAACGTGGAGCGGCTGGCCGAGCAGGCCAGGGCCTTCCGGCCGAAGGCGGTGGCGATCCGGGATTCCTCCCGCGCCGGGCGGCTTCAGGAACTGTTGGCCGGGGCGGGGGTCCAGCCCAAGATCCTCGTCGGAGATGAAGGGGTGGAGGAGCTGGCCGGGATGGAAGGGGTGGAGGCGGTCGTGGTGGCGATCACCGGCGCCGCGGCGCTTCAGCCCACCCTGGCGGCCATCGCCAAAGGGCGGACGATCGGGCTCGCCAACAAGGAGACGCTGGTGATGGCCGGGGAGCTGGTGATGCGCCAGGTTGAGGAGCGCCGGGCGCGGCTCCTGCCGATCGACAGCGAGCACTCGGCGATCTTCCAGTGCCTCCAGGGACATTCCTCGGAGGACCTGAAGCGGATCCTCCTCACCACGTCGGGCGGGCCGCTCAAAGAGGTGCCGCTCGAGGAGTTCGGGAGGCTGCCCAAAGAGAAGATCATGGATCATCCCCGCTGGAAGATGGGGCCCAAGATCACGGTGGATTCGGCCACCATGATGAACAAGGCGCTGGAGGTGATCGAGGCCCATTGGCTCTTTCGCCTCCCCGTCGATCAGGTGGAGGTCCTGGTCCACCCGGAGGCGATCGTCCATTCGATGGTGGAGTTCCTGGACGGCTCGATCATCGCCCAGATGGGGGTGACCGACATGCGCCTGCCGATCCAATACGCCCTCACCTATCCCCGGCGGCTCCCCTCCTCGCTGCCGGCCCTGGATCTGGTGGCCCTGAAGCGCCTCACCTTTGAGGCCCCCGACCGGCGGAAGTTTCCGTGCCTGAATCTCGGAGCGGAGGCGGCCCGGCAGGGAGGGACCGCCCCGGCGGCGCTCAATGCCGCCAATGAGGGCTGCGTGACGGCCTTCCTCGAGGACGGCCTTCCGTTCGTTCGGATTCCGTCGGTGATCGAGAGGGTCCTGAGCCGTCACCGGCCGATCCCTCATCCGAGTTTGCGGGAGATCCTGGAGGCGGACGCCTGGGCCCGCGAGCAGGTCTTAACTTCTATTGGGGTCAGACCCTCCGGGGTCAGACCCCAGAGGGTCTGACCCTATGAGCCCGTGGCTGGCGTTTCTCGTCACCTTGAGCCTCATCATCCTGGTTCACGAGCTGGGGCATTTCTTCATGGCCCGGGCCGTCGGGGTGAAGGTGGAGCGTTTCTCGCTGGGGTTCGGGCCCCGGCTGCTGAGGTTCACCCGAGGAGGCACCGAGTATGCCCTGAGCCTCTTTCCGATCGGCGGCTACGTGAAGATGGCGGGGGAATCGCCGGAGGGGGCCTCCAATCATCCCTGGGAGTACCAGGCCCGTCCCGTGAGGGAGCGGATCGGGATCGTCCTGGCGGGGCCTCTCATCAACTACGCCCTCGGGTTCCTCCTCTTCGCCGCGATCTTCGCCGCCGGGGCCCCCTTCGTCACGGCGCAGATCGGCAAGGTTCTGGAGGAGTATCCCGCGGCCCAGGCGGGGCTCAAGGGGGGGGACCGGATCTTGAGCGTCGAGGGCAAGCCGGTGGAGAGCTGGGAGGAGGTGACGGAGGCGATCCGCCGCCAGACCCAATCGGTGAGCCTCACGATCCAGCGGGGGGAAGAGTCGTTCACCCAGGTCCTTCAGCCCAAGGTCAAGGAGACGACCAACCTCCTCGGGCTGAAGGTTCGGGTCGGGATGATCGGGATCCTCCCCTCCGACGAGGTCCGGATCCGCCGCTATCCTCTCCCTGTGGCCCTCTGGAAGGCGGGGGAGCGGGTCTGGATCCTGACCAGCATGACCCTTCAGGCCCTGTGGCGGATGGCCACCGGCGGGCTCTCCATTCGGGAGTCGGTCACGGGGCCGATCGGGATCTTCTTCATCACCTCCTCGGTGGCGGAGCAGGGGCTCCTCTCCTTGCTTCAGCTCATCGCGGTCCTGAGCACCAGCTTGGGGCTGTTCAATCTGCTGCCGATCCCTGTGCTGGACGGCGGCCACATCGCCTTCCTTGTCCTCGAGGGGATCCAGGGACGGCCGGTCAGCGCCCGGACCCAGGAGGTGATGACCCGCCTCGGCCTGGGGCTGCTGACCCTTTTGCTTCTCGTGGTGACCTACAACGATATCTTGAGGTTCAAGATCATCGATCATTTCCTCCCTTTCCTCGGGCGGGAGTAACAGCTGGTTTCAAAACCTAAAGGGGTCTGACCCCGCGGGGTCAGACCCCATCAGGGTTTGGTTTTGAAAGAGGCTCTAAGTAGAATAGAGGCCTGATGAGAATGGGGTCCAACGTGGTTTCCGAACCGTCGGTTCGCCGGCAATCCAGCCCGGTCGGCGTGGGGTCTCTTCAGATCGGCGGAGGGGCTCCTCTCGCCGTCCAGTCGATGACCACCACCAACACCCTTGAGGTGGGATCGACCGTCCGGCAGACGGCCTCCCTGATCGAGGCCGGCTGCGATCTGGTCCGGATCACCGCCCAGACCAGCGCCGAGGCGAAGGCCCTGGGGGCGATCAAGGCGGAGCTCCTTCGGCGCCGCCTCGCCGCGCCGCTGGCGGCCGACATCCATTTCAACCCCGCGGCCGCGCTGGAGGCGGCGGAGCATGTGGAGAAGGTGCGGGTCAACCCCGGCAACTTCGCCGACTCCAAGCGGTCCCTGAAGCGGGAGTACGCCGATGCCGAGTATGAGGAGGAGCTCTCCCGGATCGGGGCGGTCTTCACGCCGCTCGTGGAGAAGTGCAAGCGGCTCCGCCGGGCGATCCGGATCGGGACGAACCACGGCTCCCTCTCGGACCGAATCATGAACCGCTACGGGGACAACCCTCAGGGGATGGTGGAGTCGGCCGTCGAATACGTTCAGGCGGCCAGGTCCCGCGGGTTCGACCAGATGATCCTCTCGATGAAGGCCTCCAATCCGGTGGTGATGCTCCAGGCGAATCGTCTCCTCGTCGAGACGCTGGATCGCCGCGGCTGGCCGCATCCCCTTCACCTCGGCGTCACCGAGGCGGGTGAGGGAGAGGATGCCCGGCTCAAGTCGGCCATCGGGATCGGCGTTCTGCTGGCGGAGGGGATCGGCGACACGATCCGGGTCTCCTTGACCGAGGACCCGGTGAAGGAGGTTCCGGTCGCTTTGGGATTGGCCCGCTGGGCCGAGGATCGCTGGCGGGCGGGCAGGTCTCTTCCGCCGCCCCTGTCTCCGTTCGCCTGGCGCCGCCGCCCGACCCGGCCCGCCCTCTACGAAACGCTGGCCTTTGGAGGGGAGGAGCAGGTCAAGGTCGGTCTCTTCCAGGGGGACTACCCCCATCCCCGCGCGGCCGGCGCTGGCGGAAGCGCCGCCACGCGCCTCAGCGCAGCGGCCGGCGGCCGGGACACCCCCTGCGAATTCGTCCTGGGGACGGACCCGAGGTTCGAGATCGTCCAGGGCGAGGAGCTTCTCGCCGCCGGCAGGGAGGCGGCCCATCGGATGGAGGCGGCGGGCGACCGGCGCCCGATCATTCTGGTCTGGGACGCCAGGCGGTTCCTCGACGACGATCTCACCTTCCTCATTGAGGCGGCGGTTCAGGTGGGGGGGCTCTTGGTCGATGGGATCGGGGATGGGGTGGTGATCCGCTCCCGGCTCCCGGCCCAGAGGATCCTCACCCTGACCTACAATCTCCTCCAGGCGGCCCGGATCCGCTCGGTGAAGGCCGAGTACATCGCCTGCCCGGGGTGCGGCCGGACCCTGTTCGATCTGGAATCCACCACCCAGCGGATCAAGGCCAAGACCGGCCACCTCAAAGGGGTGAAGATCGCCGTGATGGGCTGCATCGTCAACGGCCCGGGCGAGATGGCCGACGCCGACTTCGGCTACGTGGGCGGCTCCCCCGGCGCCGTGAACCTGTACGTCGGCAAGGAGATGGTGGAGCGGGGCATCCCCACCGCCGAGGCCGACGAGCGGCTCATCGCCCTGATCAAGGCCCACGGCAAGTGGGTGGATTCTTAAAAACCCAGAAGGGTCAGACCCTCTTTGATTTCCATGGTATGCTAGGAAGTGAGGAGTTTTCTTGATGAAGCGCCGTCAGCGCGAGAGCATCGCCAAGTATTTGTATGACGTGAGCAAAATCACGTTGACGGTGACAGTTCTTGGAAACATCGCTTCCAAAGAACGGTTCCAGTTGTTGGTCTTGATCTGGGGATTTCTTGCAGCGTTCACGATTTTCCTAGCTGCATACCTGATCGAAGGCACAATCACTGAGGAGTGAATCATTATGGATCCGCTGATCGGTCTGTTTATGATTCTCACGTTGGTGGGAATCGTCGGCATTGTATATGGCCTGACCCATCGCCGGCCGAGTCATCGTTGATCTTGTTGGTCTTAAGCCTCGGAGCTCAGCGATGAAGATATCCTATGATCCGGAA
Source organism: Candidatus Omnitrophota bacterium (assembly GCA_016196375.1). Taxonomy (GTDB): domain Bacteria; phylum Omnitrophota; class Gorgyraeia; order 1-14-0-20-64-10; family 1-14-0-20-64-10; genus JACPXU01. The sequence continues at coordinate 4,659 of JACPXU010000099.1, forward strand.
GTGGATGCCGCCTAGCGGGTATCCTCTGCACGATTCGCCGTTCGCCATTTTCCCCTCGCTGATCTGATGCGCTGGACCGAGACCCACATCCCGACGCTGCGCGAGGTTCCCACCGAGGCGGAGATCGTCAGCCACCGCTTGATGCTGCGGGCCGGCCTCATCCGGAAGCTTTAGGCCGGCACCTATTCCTACCTCCCGCTGGGGTTGAGGGCCCTTCACAAGGTAATCGGGATCATCCGGGAGGAGATGGACCGCTCCGGCGCCCTCGAGGTGCTGATGCCGGCGCTGCAGCCGGGGGAGCTGTGGAAGCGTTCCGGCCGCTACGGCCTGATGGGGCCGGAGATGATCCGCTTGAAGGACCGGCACGGGAAGGAGATGGTGCTGGGCCCCACCCACGAGGAGGTGATCACGGAGCTCGTCTCCGGCGAAGTCCGTTCCTACCGGGATCTCCCCAAGACCCTCTATCAGATTCAGGTGAAGTTCCGGGACGAGCCCCGCCCCCGCTTCGGGGTGATCCGCTCCTGCGAGTTCCTGATGAAGGA
>JACPXU010000082.1 GCA_016196375.1 Candidatus Omnitrophota bacterium
GGAAGGGGCGTGATCGCGGTGGACTACGTGCTACCCCCCGCCGCCGGCCTCGAGGAGAGATTGAGGCCGGAGGAGGTCCACATCCTGGTTGTGGATGATGAGAAGGGAATCCGGGATCTGCTCAAGATGGCCATAGAAAGCGCGCCCGGGGTGAAGGGGGTCCCAGCGGATCATATTCACGCAGCCGGAACCGTGGATGAGGCCTTGGAGATCATCCGGCGATACAAGCCCCAGTTCGGCACCCTGGACATGAATCTCAAAGATCCGACGGGCCGGACCGGGATTGACATCGCCCGGGCGATGAAAGCGGAGGATCCGCTGGCGCGGGCGGTCCTCGTGGCGGACTTGTCAAGGGATGAAGGCCAGCGGAAGATGAAAGACGCGGAGATGGAGCCAGGCGGCTCTCTTGCCGGTTTCGTCGAGAAGCCCAACGTGGTCAATCCGGCGGTGTTTCTCGCGGGCCAATTCTTCCGGGATCGGGTGGAACCCAACCCCGCCGCCGGCCAGCGGCCGGTGGTGAGGCCTCCTTCAGCCGAAGCCGCCGGGCTGGAGGAGGTAGCCCAGATAGCCCGGCAGGGAGCGGCGGGAGCGTGGGAGAAGGTGACAGTTACACCCCCCACCCGGGGCGTCATGAAGCGGCTGCTGCCGGTTTTCTATGCTCGGGAAACTTTCCACGCGATACCTCTGGTTGCTAAGTCAGGGTCCCCTTTCTTGGTGATCGCCGGCTCCCAGGTTGAGGAGGATGGGGTCCGGGCCTTATTGGGGGATCTGAAGATCAGCAAAGATCAGTACCTGATCCAGCGGTATGATCTGGAGGGATTGGATCGTTCTGCCGCCCTTGCGAAGGCTCTCCAGGAGTTTGCCCACTACCGGACTTACGCCGTCGATCCCAATCGTCCTGCCTGGCTTCAGGACCTTCTGGCGAGCCTTCAGGAAGAGGGGATCATGCCGATCGGCGATACGGCGCCGGCTCTCCAGGCCACAGAGCGCTACTTCCAGATTCTCGCATAACCTTCTTTCCCTTGCTTGAGCCCGGCGCCAGGATTGATCCTGGCACCGTTCCGTAGCGCGCACGATTCCACACTTCTCAGCTCAAACTACCCACGCGATCCGCGTGTGGTATACTAAGGATGCGATGAAAAGTCTACCGGTCAATCAGATACGCAAGCGGTTCCGTCGGGAGTGGCTGCTGATCGCCGTCGATGAGATGAATCCTCGTACGCAGATTCCACTGAGGGGGCATTTGCTGGCCCATTCCCCAGACCGGGATGCGATCCACCACGCCATGTTGCGTCGCAGAGGGCTGGCCCTGGTGACTTACTCGGACGATCGTCTCCCTGCGGGTTACGCAACCGCTTTCTAGGCCGTGCCCCGCAAGTCACACCAGCCACCACCGATCCTTCTCCTCGCTTATCCGCTTTTCAAGGGGCCTCGAGATTCAAAGGTTCTGCGGATGGCCATCGACACCGGAGCGACCACCACGGTCATTCCGCCTACGGTTGCCGCCGCCATCGGGTGTGATCCAGCCAAGTCCAGGGAGAGAGTGAGTATCTTGACGGCCAGCAGCGCGGAGTACCTGCCGGTCGTCACTATTCCACTGGTTGTCTGCTTTGGCGAACGCGTTCGCTTCTTGAAGGTGGCCTGTCACGATTTGCCTCCCCAAAGCACCGTTGATGGCCTCCTTGGGCTTGACTTCTTAAGTCATCTTCCTGCTTTCCAACAATTTCATTCGGCTATCCTCCATCTCACTCAAGAGTGATTGTGTCCTCTGGGATGGCTGATCCGGGCCCTCTACAGCGCCGCCCAGGCGTGAGGTTCCCCCACCGCAACCCCTCGTGGGGTCTGACCCGCGGGGTCAGACCCCACTATCATCCGCGGGGTCAGGCCCCCGTTAGGTTCGCCGTTCTGTAATGGGCTTGCCATCCTTCCGGTCAATCAGGTACAATGAAAGACTCATCCTCTCATGGAACTTGAAGCCTACCTGAAACGCCGGCAAGCGATCATCAACCGGGCGCTGGGGAAGTATCTGCCCAGCGTCCAGGAGCTGCCTGGGACCATCCACCGGGCCATGCGGTACAGCGTCCTGGGGCCCGGCAAGCGGATCCGGCCGGTCCTGGTGCTGGCCGCCTGCGAGGCGGTCGGCGGGAAGATCTCCTCGGTGATGCCGGCCGCCTGCGCGGTGGAGCTGATCCACGCCTACTCCCTGGTTCACGACGACCTCCCCTCGATGGACAACGATGACTTCCGCCGCGGGAAACCTTCCTGCCACAAGCAGTTCGGCGAGGCGATCGGGATCCTGACCGGCGACGCCCTCCTGACCTACAGTTTTCAGCTCCTGTCGAGCGGGAATAAGCCCGCGGGCAATGGTTCGGCTTCCGAGGTCCGGCTGAGGGTGATCGGGGAGGTGGCCCGGGCCATCGGGACTCAGGGGATGCTGGGAGGGCAGGTGGCCGACGTGGAGGTGACCCGCCGCCGGTCGGTGAAGCCGCAGCTTCTTCAGTTCATCCATACCCGGAAGACCGGCGCGCTGATCGCCGCCTCGGTCCGGGTGGGAGCCCTGCTGGGAGGGGCCTCACCGAAGGCGTACCAGGCGTTGAGCCGGTACGGGCAGAGGGTCGGATTGGTCTTTCAGTTGGTGGACGATCTGTTGGACCGGGACGGGGTGGTGGAGCTTTCCGGAGAGGCGGCGGTGAGGAGGCAGGCGGAGCGGTTGACCCGGTCGGCCTGCGCCGCGCTGGCCCCCCTGGGAAGGCGGGGGCAACCGTTGATGGGGTTGGCCGAATTCATCCTGACAAGGGAAAGCTGAGAATGGCCGGATTGTTGGAGAGGATTAACGATCCGAAGGACCTCAGGGCGCTGCCGCGGGAGCTGCTGCCCCAGGTGGCCTCCGAGATCCGGCAGGTGATCATCGACAAGGTCTCGAAGACCGGCGGGCATTTCGGGGGACCGTTGGGGGCGGTGGAGCTGGTGATCGCCCTTCACTACGTCTTCAACACGCCGGAGGATCAGCTCGTCTGGGACGTCGGCTATCAGGCCTACGCCCACAAGATCCTGACCGGCCGCCGGGATCGGTTTGGGAGCTTAAGGCAGTGGGGCGGGATCTCCGGTTTCCCCCATCGGGAGGAATCCCCTTACGACCTGTTCACCATCGGTCATGGAGGGACCTCGATCTCCACCGCCTTGGGGCTGGCCCGGGCCCGGGACCATCAGGGGAAAGGCCACAAGGTGGTGGCGATCATCGGGGACGGATCCCTCCCGGAAGGGATGGCGCTGGAGGGGTTGAACCATGCCGGCCACCTGAAGAGCGATTTCCTCGTCATCTTGAACGACAACCGGATGGCGATCGCCCCGGCGGTGGGGGCGCTGACCGCCTGCTTCAACCGGATCATCACCGATCCGCTGTACAACCGGGTCCGCAAGGAGGTGGAGCGGACGATGTGCCGGGTGCCCCGGTTCGGCTACCGGCTCCTGCGGGCCGCCAAGCGGCTGGAGGAATCGCTGAAGAGCCTGCTGGTCCCCGGGATCATCTTCGAGGAGCTGGGATTCCGCTACTTCGGGCCGGTGGACGGCCACAACCTGGACCAGATGATCCGGACCTTCCGTCAGATGAAGAATCTCCCCGGGCCGAAGCTGCTCCATCTGATCACGGTCAAGGGGAAGGGGTATCCGCCGGCCGAGGCGGACCAGTGGAAGTACCACGGGGTGACCCCCTTCGATCCGGCCACCGGCGAGTTCATCAAGAAGCCGTCACCGGAGACCTTCACCCAGCGGTTCGGGAAGACGATGATCCGGGCCGCTCAATCGGATCCGAAGGTGATGGCGATCACCGCCGCCATGCCGGACGGGACCGGCCTGGTGGAGTACGCCAAGGCGCTGCCGGGCCAATTCTACGACGTCGGGATGTGCGAGCAGCACGCGGTGGCCTTCGCGGCCGGCCTGGCCCGCGGCGGGTTCAAGCCGGTGGCGGCGATCTATTCCACCTTCCTGCAGAGGGCCTATGATCAGGTGATCCACGACGTCTGCATCCAGAACCTGCCGGTGGTCTTCGCGATGGATCGGGCCGGCCTGGTCGGAGACGACGGGATCACACACCACGGGGTCTTCGACATCGCGTACCTGTCGGCCCTTCCCCGGTTCGTCCTGATGGCCCCGAAGGATCTGGAGGAGTTCGAGGCGATGCTGGAGTTCGCCCTGGCTTATCCGGGCCCGATCGGGGTCCGCTATCCCCGCGGCGGGGTGCTCCGGTTCCATCCGGAGATGCCCCGCGAAGCGGGGCTTTCGCTGCCGGTCGAGTCCGCCCCCATCCAGCTGGGCAAGGCGGAGGTCCTGGCCCGCGGGACCGATCTGGCGATCATCGCGCTGGGGAGCATGGTGGTTCCGGCCTTGGAGGCGCGGGGCCTGCTGGAGGGGAAGGGGGTCTCGGCGACGGTGGTGAACGCCCGGTTCGCCAAGCCGCTGGACCTGGAGCTGTTCGCCGCTCTGGCGAAGGAGCATCGGGCCGTCGTCACCGTCGAGGAAGGGGTGATCCGCGGCGGGTTCGGGGCCTCCCTTCTGGAGCAGATGGAGGGGCTTCGAAACGGCCTGCGGGCCCGGGTGTTGGGGATCCCGGATCGGTTCTTCGAGCACGGCAAGCGGGAGATTCTTCTTCAGCAGGCGGGACTGACCCCTGAGGGGATGGTGGAGGCGGCCCTGGAGCTTCTGGAGCGCAGCTCGGTTTATGCTCGCTAATCCCACCGCCGTCCTGTTCGACGCCCCGCGGACCGTTTCCGATGAGATCCGGAAGGCCATCGAGGGGGCCGGCCGGTATCTCCTGAGCCGGCAGTCGCCGCAGGGCTACTGGGTCGGGGAGCTGGAGGCCGACACCACCCTGGAGTCGGATTCGATCAAGCTGTGGCGCTGGCTGGGCCGGGTGGATCGGGAGCGGGAGGAGCGGCTGGTCCGGGCGATCCTGAGGCAGCAGCTTCCCGACGGGGGCTGGCCGATTTACGCCGGGGGCCCGGCGGAGCTGAACGCCACCGTGAAGGCCTACGTCGCCCTGAAGCTGGCCGGCCATTCCCCGCTCGATCCTGTTCTGAAACGGGCCGGGCAGCGGATCCTCCAACTGGGGGGCTTAGAGCGGGTGAACAGCTTCGAGAAGGTGTACCTCGCCCTGTTCGGCTGCTACCCCTGGGATCAGGTTCCGGCCCTTCCTCCGGAGCTGGTCCTGTTTCCACGGTGGTTTCCCTTCAACCTGTACGAGATCTCCTATTGGTCCCGGACGATCCTCGTCCCCCTGGCCGTGGTCTACGCGACCCGGCCCACGGCCAGCGCCGCCGGATTGAACCTGGAGGAGCTGTGGGTCAACCCCGACCGGAAGCGGGCACGGATCACCAACCTTAAGCCGGGCGGCCTGTTCTGGAGAGGGTTCTTCCTCGTCGCGAATCGGCTCCTGAAGCTCCACGAATCCTCGCCGGTCAAGCCGTGGCGGGCCAGGGCCCTCAGGGAGGCGGACCGCTGGATCACCGACCGCCTGATCGAGACGGACGGCTTGGGGGCGATCTTCCCGGCGATGGTGAACGCCGTCTTCGCGCTCCGGGGATTGGGGTACCAGGATGGGGATCCGCTTTTCGAGCAGCAGGTTAGGGAGATGGAACGGCTGGAGCTTTCCGATGGAGATTGCCTCAAGGTCCAGCCCTGTTTTGCTCCGGTCTGGGACACCGCGATCGCGCTGTATGTGCTGGCCAGGAGCAGCCGCGCGGCAGGAGGGCCTAGTGGTGCCGCTTCCGCTAGCGGCAGCCATCCTGATTCGGATGCCGTTCAGAAAGGGATGGAGTGGCTGCTCGCCCAGGAGATTCGTCGCTGGGGGGACTGGGCGGTCAAGAATCCCCGCGGCCGCCCGGGAGGATGGGCCTTTGAGTTCCGCAATCCGGTCTACCCGGATGTGGATGACACCGCGCAGGTTCTGCTCGCGTTGCAAGCGGTGTCCACCCTGACGGGGTCTGACCCCGCGGGGTCTGACCCCAGGAGGATTGCGGGCCCGTTCCGGCGGGGGCTGGATTGGGTCCTCAGCATGCAGAACCGGGACGGCGGGTGGAGCTCCTTCGACAAGAACAACGATTGCCGGCCGCTCACCCATTTCCCGTTCGCCGATCACAACGCGATGCTGGATCCATCCGCCGCTGACATCACGGGACGGATCCTGGAGCTTCTGGCCGCGGCCGGGATCCCACGCGGCCACCCGAGCGTCCGGCGGGCCGTCGCCTTCCTGGAGAGGAGCCAGGAGGTGGACGGCACCTGGTTCGGCCGGTGGGGCGTCAACCACATCTACGGGAGCTGGCTCGCCCTGCGGGGCCTGAAGGCGGTGGGGGAGCCGATGGAGTCTGGGCGCTATCAGAGGGCGGGGGAGTGGCTGGTCAAGCGCCAGAATCCGGACGGCGGATGGGGGGAGAGCTGCGGCTCCTACGACGACCCGTCGACGAAAGGGAAGGGGCCTTCGACGCCGTCGCAGACCGCCTGGGCCTTGATGACGCTGATCAGCTTGGACCGCGCGGCGGAGCCGGCGTTCCAGCGGGGCTTGAGGTTCCTCCTCCAGAGCCAGCAGGCGGACGGCAACTGGGCGGAGGAGTGGTTCACCGGAACCGGATTTCCCCGAGTCTTTTATCTGAAGTATCACCTGTACCGGAGCTACTTTCCCCTGCTGGCGTTGATTGAGGCGCAGCCAGCTCTAAAGAGGAGCGGATAACTCAATGTCCATCTCATGGCGGCAGGGATTTTCGGTGGCCTCTTACGTTTTCCGGCAGAGGATGAAGGGGGTGGAGAAGTTCCCTCTGGTCCTGATGCTGGAGCCGTTGTTTCGCTGCAACCTGGAATGCGCCGGCTGCGGGAAGATCCAGTATCCGGAGGAGATCTTGAGGAAACGGCTCTCCGCGGAGGAGTGCGAGGAAGCGGCGTTGGAGTGCGGCGCCCCGGTGGTCTCTATCGCCGGAGGGGAGCCGCTCGTCCATCCGGAGATGCCGGAGGTGGTGGAGCGGCTGGTGAAAAGGAAACGGTTTGTTTACCTCTGCACCAACGCGATCCTTCTCACGAAGAGGATCAAGGATTACACCCCCTCCCCCTACTTCAGGTTCAGCATCCACCTGGACGGGCTGGAGGAGACGCACGACAAGTCGGTCTGCCGCAAGGGGGTCTTCAAGCAGGCGGTCGAGGGGATCCGGGAGGCGAAGAGGGCCGGCTTCTCGGTTTCCACCAACACGACGATCTTTCTCGGGGCCGATCCGAACGAGTTTCGCCGGATGTTCGATTTCCTCACCGACCTCGGGGTGGACGGGATGATGATCTCCCCCGGCTACCCTTACGAGAAGGCGCCGGACCAGGAGCATTTCCTCAAGCGGGAAGAGACCAAGGCCCTCTTCCGGCAGATCCTGGACCATGCCGATCCACGCTGGCGCTTCAACCACTCCACCTTCTTCCTGGAGTTCCTCCAGGGCCACCGGGACTATCAATGCACCGCCTGGGGGAACCCGACGCGGAACATCTTCGGCTGGCAGAAGCCCTGCTACCTGATGAGCGACGGCTATTGCCGGACCTTCAAGGAGCTGATCGAGGAGACCCCGTGGGACCGGTACGGCACCGGGCGGGATCCCCGCTGCGCCGACTGCATGGTCCACTGCGGCTACGAGGCGAGCGCCGTGACGGAGGCCACCAGTTCGCTGAAGAACATGCTCTACGCGTTGAGGCCGATCGGGCGTGCAAACCAGAACGGCTCTTGAGGGCTTCGACTTCTTTACCGGGGTGGCCGATTCCCTCGTGGCCTCCCTGATCGAGGAGCTGAGCGCCACGGGGGAGTACATCCCCGCGGCCCGGGAGGATCTGGCCGTCGGGATGGCCTCGGGCGCCTACCTGGCGGGACGCCGGCCCTGCGTCCTGATGCAGAACTCCGGGCTCGGCTACTGCCTGAACCCCTTGACGAGCCTGAACCTGATCTACAGGATTCCGCTCCTGTTGATCGTCGGATGGCGGGGCCACGACGGGGCCGATGCCCCGGAGCACCTGGTGATGGGGCGGCACTGCCGGGCCCTGTTGGAGCAGGTCGGGATCCCGGTCTTCGTCCCGGGCCCCGGCGGGCTGGATCAGGCGGTGGCGCAGGCGGAGGGCCGGATGCGGTCGGACCGGATTCCGGCGGCGGTCCTGATTCGGCCGGGGGTGCTGGGGTGACGACGCGCGAGGCGATTGGGATCGTGGCGAGGGAGCTGACGGATGAGCTGGTCGTCTGCACCACCGGCTACACCTGCCGGGACATGCAGGCGGCTGCCGACCGGGCGGCCAATTTCTACATGATCGGGTCGATGGGGTGCGCCGCCTCGATCGGGCTGGGGATGGCCCTGAGCTCCCCGGGCCGCCGGGTCCTGGTGTTGGACGGGGACGGCGCCCTCCTCATGGGGCTGGGGGTCCTCCCGATGGTGGGGACGCTCAAGCCGAGGAACCTGATCCACCTTGTCCTGGACAACGGCGTTTTCGCATCGACCGGGAATCAGCCCACTTACTCGAGGTCGGTTGCTTTGGACTCCCTCGCCCGGGCGGCCGGTTACTCGGTGCTCAAGCGGGCCGAGACGGCGGAGGAGCTGAAACGGGGGTGGGGGGAGGTCCGGTCCCAGGCGGGGCCGATCTTTTTCCTGGTGAAGTGCCGGCCGGACGCGGGTCAGCCGATGGAACGGGTTCGCCTCTCGCCGGAGGCGATCACCGATCGTTTTAGGGAGGCGGTGGGGGTGGCCCATTGAAAAAATCAAAGACTCATCCGAGGAAGCCAAGAAACTGGAAGAGGCCGATAGGCTGGAGGAGGCCGAAGATTTTTAAGAAGCCGCAGGAAGAGAAGAAGCCGCAGAAGGCGCAGGCTCCGGCTCCGGCGGTAGTCGCGAAGAGCGTTCCCGCGCCGAAGCCGAGGCGGCAGATCCTCTTCTGCCCGGGGCCTGTCAACACCACCCTCCAGGTGAAGGCCGCCCTGGCTGGCCCGGATCTTTGTCATCGGGAGCCGGAATTCTCGGAGCTGCTGCAGACGATCCGGGCGAAGCTGGTGCACGCCCTCGGGTTGGACGGGCGATACTCGGCGGTGATCCTGAACGGGTCCGGGACGGCGGCCCTCGAGTCGGCGGTCCTGGCCGGCCTGGAGCCGGGACGGAAGCTCCTCGTCATCAACAACGGGGTCTACGGTTCCCGGATCGCCCAGCTGGCCCGGCTCCGTCAGATGCCGCTCGTCGAGATCCGCTCTCCGTTGACGGAACGGCCGGATCTGAACCGGATCTCGGCGGCCCTGAAGCGGGACTCTCACATCGGGACCGTGGCGATGGTCCACCACGAGACCTCGACCGGCATGCTCAACCCGGTCGAGGAGGTGGGGGCCTTGACGAGGAAGTATCGCCGCAAGTTCCTCGTGGACGGGATCAGCAGCCTCGGGGCCCATCCCCTGGATCTGGCCAAGCAGAACATCGGCCTCTGCGTCGGGTCGTCCGGGAAATGCCTTCACAGCGTCCCCGGGCTTTCCTTCGTCCTGGTGGCCCAGGAGGAGATTGCGCGGATTCTGAAGCTGAAGCCCAGCTCCCTCTATCTCGATCTGGGGCTCCACTTCAAGACCCAGGAGGCGGGGGATCCTCCCTTTACGCCGGCCGTTCCCCTGTTCCTCGCCTTCCAGACGGCGCTGGATGAGCTCAACAAGGAAGGCCTGAGGATGCGGGTGGCCCGGTACCGTCAGCGGGCCGTCTTGTTGAGGACCAGCTTCAAGAAGCTGGGCCTCAAGTTCCTGCTGGATGAGAGATTCCTCTCGAACGCCCTGACCTCCCTCTGGGTCCCGAAGGGATTGACCTACCCGCAGCTTCACGACCGGCTGAAGAAGGCCGGGTACATCATCTACGCCGGACAGAGCGAGCTCAAGGGGAAGATCTTCCGGGTGGCTCACATGGGGCAGCTGTTCCAGGGGGACCTGCAGGGATTCATCAAGGATCTCAAAGGGATCCTTGAAGCGGCGCAGCCTCCTTCCAGCTCTTAACCAGCCAAAGTGAGAATGGGTTCGCAGTTGTCCAGCCGATTGCTGAAGCGGATCGGATTCTTCCTCGGTCTGGGACTCTTCCTCTGGGTCCTCCGGACGGCGGATCTGTCCGCCGTCTGGCAGCAGATCCGGCACCTCCAGTGGCGCTTCGGCGTCGTCCTCCTCTTCTACGTGGTGATCTTCGGGTTGGATACCTTCGGCTGGCGGTTCGCCTTGAGCCCGTTGGCCCAGGCCAAGGTCCGGTGGGACCGGCTTTTCCGGGCCCGGCTGGCCGGGGAGGCGCTCAATTACGTGACGCCGTCGGCCTGGATCGGCGGTGAGCCGGTGAAGGCGTACCTGCTGTCCAAACGGTACGGGGTTCCGCTGTCCGAGGGGATGGCCTCGGTGGTGATCGCCAAGACCACCTTCTCCATCAGCATGTTCTTCTTCGTGATGACCGGGATCGGGATCACCCTGGCCACCCGGCCGCTCGACCCCTCGCTGCTTCGATGGGTCTGGATCACGCTGATCGGTCTGGGAGGGCTGCTGGCCCTGTTCCTCCTGGTTCAGTTCCTGCGGCCCTTTGAGAAGGGATCCTCCCTCTTTGGATGGATGCGCTCGTCGATCGGCCCGAAGGTTCGGGAATGGGACGAGGCGCTGGTCCGCTTTTACAGGGAGTCCCAAAGGGAGCTCTTCCTCTCCTTGGGGTTCCATTTCCTGGGATGGGTGGCCGGCGTGTTCGAGGTGTTCCTGATCCTGAGGTTTCTCGGGATTCCGGTGACCTTGGCGACGGCCTGGTCCCTGGAGGCGCTGTGGGTCCTCCTGAAAAGCGGGGCCTTCCTGATCCCGGCCTCCCTCGGGGCGAGCGAAGGCCTGGGGCTTCTGGTCTGCATGGGGCTGGGGATCCAGGCGGTTCCGGGGCTGGCCCTGGCCCTGGTTCGGCGGGCCCGGGAGCTGGTGTGGGTGGGGCTGGGGTTGCTGGAGTTCTCCCGCAGATGAGCATAGTCCGATGAAAAAGGCTCATCTGCGGCGTTGTGCGCTTCGCTTCCTTGTGCGGCGTACCATGCACACGTACGCCTCCGCGGTCGCTCGCGCACGCCTTGCATCTGAGCCTTTTTGATCGGACTAGCATGATGGATTTTGAGGTGACCGACAAGGGGTTGACGCTGGTGACGGGGGGGACCGGCTTCGTGGGAAGCCACCTCGTCCGGAAGCTCCTTCATCGCGGATTCAAGGTCCGGGCCTTCGCTCGGCCCGGATCGGTCTTGAAGAATCTTGAGGGGCTTGAGCTGGATATGGCCTCCGGGGACATCACCGATCCGGAATCGGTCCGGGCGGCGATGACCGGCTGCGCCTTCGTGTACCATGCCGCCGCCGATTACCGCCTGTGGGCGCCGGACCCGGCCGTCCTGTACCGGGCCAACGTCGGGGGGACCCGCAATGTCCTGGAGGCGGCCGGAGCGGCCGGCGTGCGGCGGATCGTCTACACCTCCACCGTCGGCGCCTTGGGGATCTCCAAGAACGGCCATCCGGCCGGCGAGGAGAGCCCCGTGACCCTGGGGGATATGATCGGCCATTACAAGCGCTCCAAATTCCTGGCGGAGGCGGAGGCCTCCGCCGCGGCCAGGCGGGGGCTTCCCGTCGTGATCGTCAATCCCTCGACGCCGGTGGGCTCGATGGACATCAAGCCGACCCCGACCGGGCAGATGATCGTCGACTTCTTGAACGGCCGGATCCCGGCCTATCTGGATACCGGGCTGAACCTGGTCGACGTGGAGGATGTCGCCGAGGGGCACCTGCTGGCGATGGAGAAGGGCCGGGTCGGGGAGCGCTACATCCTGGGCCATCGCAACCTCACCCTCAAGGAGATCCTGGAGATCTTGGGGCGCGTGAGCGGCCGCAAGGCCCCGACGGTCCGTCTGCCCCGGAGCGCGGCGATGGCCCTTGCCGCGGTCAGCACCGGTTTGAGCTTCATCACGCGGCGCCCTCCACGGGTTCCCTGGGAGGGGGTCCGCATGGCCGGCAAGAAGATGTTCTATGACTCCTCCAAGGCGGTCCGGGAGCTCGGGTTTCATCAGGGGCCGGTCGAGGATGCTCTGGAGAAGGCGGTGGTCTGGTTCCGGGCGAATGGCTACGTCAAGTAAGATTCTTCTCGTCGCGGCGGTCCGTCAGGAGCTGGCTCCGTTCCTGGCGACGTTGAACGGGGATGGAAGGGTGGAGGTTCTCTTGACCGGGATCGGGAGGCGCCGCGCCTTTGAGGCGGTGACGAGGCGGCTTGGCAAGGAGCGATGCGCCGCCGTGGTGAGCGCCGGATTCGCTGGGGGCACCCGGCCCGGCTTGCGGGTGGGGGATCTGGTGGTTCCTGAGGAGGTGATCGATGCCTCTTCAGGCCGGCGCTGGAAGCCGGCCGCTGGTCCGCCGCGGGATGGCTTCGCCCCTTCCGGCCTCGCAATGACATGCGGAGGCTTCCTCGTGACGGCGGATCGGGTCTTTTCCACCCCGAGGGGAAAGGGGGAGCTGGGGGCTCGATACGGAGCCGTTGCCGTCGACATGGAGACGGCCGCCGTCGCTGAAGCGGCGACGGCCGCCGGCCTTCCCTGGGCCTCGATCCGTGTGATCCTCGATCCGCTGGAGGTTCCGCTGTGGGGAAATCTGTTGGGGCTCATGAGGGGGGTCCGTCTGGCGAGCCGCTCTCTTTCCGACGGGCTGGAAAAGCTGATCACGGAACGGTGCTAGGATTAATCCTGGCACCGGACTATTTATAAGGAGGGCGTCGCATGGACCTGGATAAGGCAGCGGGTCTTATTGAATCTGAGGCTCGGTTTCTCTGGACGGTTCACCCCCAATGGAGCTTGACCGCAGGCCCCCAGGATATGGAGTTGGTCGCCCACGCGATGCGGGTGATCCTGCACATGGGGAAGGCCGCCGAATCGCTCCCCGAGTACCTGGCGTTGGTCAAGGCCCAGCATCCGGACGGCGGCTGGGGCAGGGAATCGACGGAGAAGGAATCGGCCGCCTGGGTCTCCGCCTTCTGCGCCCTGATGCTGATCCGGGCGCAGACCCTCCTTCAGCATCCGGAGGTGGAGAAGGCGGTCTGGAGGTCGATCGACTACTTCCTCGCCGGGCAGAAGCCGGACGGACGATGGGTGGACAGCGAATGGGGCGATCTGGACACCACCTCCCATCCGGTCAGCTTCTTCAACGTGGTGCTGGCCCTGGGAACGCCGAAGATGAAGGAGGCGGTCCGGGCCGCTTGGCGCAGGGGATTGCGGTTCATCCTGCAGGGCCAATCCGAGGACGGCGGCTGGTACGACCCGGTCTTTCAGCCCTCAGGGGTGGAGACCACCGCCCACCTGGTGCAGGACGCGGTGATCGCCTCGCTCGCTCTGCCGGAGGGGCTCCCGGTCCGGCCGGCCTGCGAGAAGGGGATGAACTGGATCCTTGAGCATCAGGATGCCGACGGCTCTTGGGACGAGAAGAACGTGGATCACACGATGGACTGCACCCGCTCGACGCTGCTCATCTCCCGGATGCTGAGGGCCGACGAGCGGTGCCGGCCGGCGCTGGAGAAGGCAATCGACTGGATCGTCGCCAGCAAGAACAGGGAGGGCTGGCCCGATTTCCCCGGGATGGAGACCAACCTGGAGCGGACCTGCGATGGGTTGGATGTCCTGCTCAAGGTTCAGGCGTGGCGGCAGACCGATCCGCTGGAGGTGGTCCGCCGCTGGGGGTACGCGCCGGGAGGGCAGCCCACCTTCCTGCGGGCGGCCGAGGTTCGAGTCTGAAGGTGGAGGTGGAGTCCCTGAAGCCGGGGGAATCCGGTCTGGTGGTCGCCGACGGCCAGGAGGTCGCCCTCTTCAACGTCGAGGGCCGCCTCTACGCGATCGGCAACCGGTGCCCTCACCGCAGCGGCCCCCTCTTTCGCGGGCGGATCGAGACGGTGCCTGATCCGGAGACCGGATCCGCCACCACGGCGGTCCGCTGCCCGATCCATGGGTGGCTCTTCGAGCTGGCCACGGGCCGTTGTTTGACCCGGCCCCGGGCCGGCGTCCCCGTCTATTCCGTGACCTGCCAAGACGGCGAGCTCTGCGTCGGCAAGTGAGAGCGATCCTTCTCGCGGCCGGCATCGGCAGGCGGATGGGGCCCGACGCCCCGCCGAAATGCCTCCTCCCCATCGGCGGGCGGTCCCTCCTTCAGATCACCCTGGAGTCGCTCCGGGCGGCGGGGATCGGTGATCTGGCTCTGGTGGTCGGCTACCGCAGCCGGGAGGTCCGTGAGGAGGCGACGCGCCACGGGGGGAGCCTCAAGCTGACCTTCCTCGAGAATCCCCGGTTCAAGGAGGGGGCCATCCTCTCTCTCTGGACGGCCCGGGCTCTCCTCGACGACGACCTCCTCATCATGGATGCCGACGTCCTCTGCCCTCAGGCCGCCTTTGAGCGGCTGGTCCGTTCGGCCCATCCCAACTGCCTGCTCGTGGATCCCTCGGCGGCCGATACCGGGGAGGAGCAGATGGTCTTCGGGTCGGCGGGCCGGGTCTTTTGCATCACCAAGCGTCCCTCCCAGGAGGTTCGCTCCCGCTGGGCCTGCTTCGGGGAGTCGATCGGTTTCCTCAAGCTGGACCGTGAGGCGGCCGGGACGCTCGGGGAGCTGCTGGACCGGAAGGTGGGCGAGGGGGTGACCGACATTGAGCATGAGCAGGTCTACCCGGAGCTGTTCCAGAGGGTCCAGGTCGGCTGCGAGGAGATCCAGGGCCTGCCCTGGGCCGAGATCGACACCCCGGAGGATCTGAAGCGGGCCGAGGAAGAGATCCTGCCGGGCTGGTCCGCGCCGCTGTGCCTGAACCGGGCCGTGGCAAGGTGGTTCTTCCCCTGGATCGTGAAGTTTCCCGTCAGCCCCAATCAGTGGACGGCGTTGAGCCTCCTCATCGGGTTGGCGGCCGCCCGCTGCGTGGCGCACGGCGGCTATGGCTGGGGCTTGGCGGGGGCCCTCCTCTTCGAGGCCTTCTACCTGGTCGACGACTGGGACGGGGAGGTGGCCCGGGCCAGGGGCTTATCCTCCCGGTGGGGGGGGTGGTTCGACGTGACGGTCGATTCGGTCGTTCAGGTGACCTTGGGGTTGGCGCTGGCCGTCGGGCTGAAGGCCCAGGGGGCTCCCTCCTGGGTGGTGCCGCTGGGATGGGTCGCGGCGGGGGGATTGACCCTCGATTTTCTCGTGACCGCCTGGGCCAAGGCGAGGGGGTTCGGGCCTGGAATCTTCGGGGATCCGTCCCGGGGTCAGGCGGCGGCCTCCGATTCCGGACCGGCTCGCTGGATCCGGGCCAACCTGACCCACGAGAACTTCTCGCTCCTCGCGGCGGCGATGCTGATCCTGGACTGGCGGGCGCCCTTCCTGATCGCGATGGCGATCGGCACGCAGATCTTCTGGCTTCAGTTCCTTTTGAAGAACCGCCCCCGCCTTTTAACTCTTAACCCTTAACCCTGTTCTACAGCTTCGCCCAAGCGCGGCGGTAATCCTCGAAGGTGTCCACCTCGAGCCAGCCCTTGTAGATCTCCACCGCCTTGACCGGGCGGCCCCGGGCGATCATCCCCTGCAGGAGGTCCGTGAGGGAGGCCTGGGAGAGGTTGGGGGCCTCGTGGACCGGCTGATCGCCGGGTCCGGCTTGAAGCTCCTGATGCAGATCCTTCAGCCATTGAGTCCCTTCAGGGGAGAAGAGGCCCAGGCCGATGAACTCGCCGGTGGCCGTCTCCCTGTCCAGCCGCTGTCCGATCTTCAGGACGTTGAGCGGCTCCTCCGACGGGAGGAACCGGTGGCTCTGAACCGGGCGCTCGCTGGTGACCACCAGCTCGGCCGCCGCCGGGGATTTCCCTTCGGTCCGGTACAGGTCGAACCAGGCCCGGTCCACCGCCAGGCTCACCTGCGCGGGGCTGGCCAGCAGCCGCTCCAGGACGGTCCGGTCGAACAGGATGTCGCCGTACAGGATCAGCACCCGCCCGGTCAGGGCCGGCGCGGCGGCGAACAGGGAGGCGGCGATCCCTTTCGAGCGGTAATCGGGATTCTCAAAGAAGCGGACGCCGGCCAGGTTGACCGCCTCCGCCCGGTAGCCGCGGACCACGGCGATGTCGGAGATGCCGGCCGAGCGCAGGAGATGGACCTGCCGCTCCAGGATCGAGCGGCCCTTGATCTCCAGCATCGTCTTGGGGCGGTCCTCGATCAGGGGCAAGAGCTGCTCCTCGAAGCCGGCCGCCAGGATGATCGCCCTCGTCGGCTCCTCCGCCGTCGGGATGAAGGCCTCCTCCTGGGCCTGGAACTCGTCCACTCCGACCAGGTCGTAGATCTCCTGGAGGCTGGCGATGGAGCCGTCGATCGCCTCGGCCCGGCCTTGCCGGCGCAGGACGGCGAGCTGGTCCCGCATCGCCTCCACCGCCGCCCGGAGCGCCTGGTTGGCGAAGATGATCACCTTGAACCCGGCCTGGTGGAGCTCCTCGACGCTGGCGGTGGGAAACATGGTGGGCACCACGACGAGTGGGACGTCGCCCCGCCAGCGGTTGGCGAAGGCGAGCACCTCCTGGGGGGATTTGGACTTCGAGTGGATCAGGAGGGCGTCGGCCCCGGCCTGGGTGTAGGCGGCGGCCCGCTTCATCGCCTCCTCGATCCCCAGCCCGGCGATCAGGGCCTCGGTCCGGGCGATCAGGAGGAAATCGGGATCCCGCACCGCGCTCTTGGCGGCCCGGATCCGGCCGGCCATCTCCTCGACGGTGACCAGGTCGTGCCGCCCGGGGTAGAGGGAGCAGCGCTTCGGGAAGGTGGCGTCCTCGATGGAGATGCCGGCGATCCCGGCGCTGGCGAACTCGGCGGCGGTCCGGATCACGTTGATGGCGTTGCCGTAGCCGTTGTCGCAGTCGGCGATCACCGGGATCTTGACGGCGGCGTTGATGTGCTTGGCCACCTCGAGCGACTCGGTCATGGTGAGGACGTTGGCGTCCGGCATCGA
>JACPXU010000083.1 GCA_016196375.1 Candidatus Omnitrophota bacterium
GATTCCAACAGGTCTCCCTGAAGAAACGAAACGGCTGCGCCAAGCCGCTCGGCATTGCGCCGGGCAAATCCCAGGGCAAGCGACGACCGATCGGCAGCCAGCACGCGGACTCCGGAACACTCGAGGGCCAGCGTGATGGCGATCGCCCCCGACCCGGTACCAATGTCCGCCACAGTGAGCCGCTGATCAGGACCCGCCCCCGAGGGGTGGTCCTGGAGAATGCTCAGCGCCGCCTCGACGAGCACCTCCGTCTCGGGCCGCGGGCAGAAAACTCCCGGCCCGACAATGAACTCGCGGCCGTAAAATTCCGCGCTCCCCAGCAGATACTGGAGCGGCACCCCCTGGGCGCGGGCGGCGACTCCGGCCTGGAAGGAGAGGGCCTCCTCATCGGTGACCGGCGGGATCTCCAGGTGAAGCCCAATCGGGGCGCAGCCGAGATGGCGGCTCAAGAGCTGCTCCGCCGTCCAACGGGGGCGGTGGACCTGCGCCCCCTCAAGCACCATCGTTGACTCCCGGAGCAACTTAAGAACACGAGTCCTGCAAAAGGGCCAGCCCATCGCGGGGACCCCGGCACCCACCTCCACCCTAACGGGGTCTGACCCCGCGGGGTCAGACCCCGTTAGCTTTGCACGACTCGTGTTAAGAACCGGTTTCAAAACTCCCCATCACCTTCTTTCCCCCAATTTGGCCTGGCGGTCCGCCTCCAGCAACGGGTTGAGCAGATCCTCCATCTCCCCATTCAGGAGATCCTCCAGGCGGTGGGAGGTGAAATTGATCCGGTGGTCCGTCACCCGGCGGTCCGGAAAGTTGTAGGTCCGGATCTTCTCCGAGCGGTCGCCGGTGCCGATCTGAGAGCGGCGCTCCTGGGTCCGCTGGGCGGCCTGCTCCTGGGATTTAAGCTCCAGGAGGCGGGCCCGCAATACCTTCATCCCCTTCGCCTTGTTCTTCAGCTGAGAGCGCTCATCCTGGCAGCTCACCACGACACCGGTGGGAAGATGGGTGATCCGGACCGCGGAGTCGGCGGTGTTGACGCTCTGACCCCCGGGGCCTGAGGAGCGGAACACGTCGATCCGCAGGTCCTTCGGATCCAACTGGACCTCCACTTCCTCCGCCTGCGGGAGAACGGCCACGGTGACGGTGGAGGTGTGGATCCGCCCGGAGGCCTCGGTCACCGGAACCCGCTGAACCCGGTGGACCCCCCGCTCGAACCTGAGCCACCGGAAGACATCCTCCCCCTCCACGGCGAAGATCACCTCTTTAACCCCCCCCACCTCGCTGGGGCTGGATCCCAGCGGCTCCACCCTCCATGATCTGCGGGCGGCGAAGCGGCTGTACATCCGGTACAGGTCCGCCGCGAAGAGGCTCGCCTCCGAGCCCCCTGTTCCCGCCCGGATCTCGACGATGACGTTCCTCGCCTCCTCAGGATCCTCCTCCAACAGCATCCCCTCCATCTCCCGCTCCAGCGCCTCCAGGCGGGCCTTGAGCTCCTCCATCTCACAGAGGGCCAGGGTGCGCATGTCCGGCTGGGTCTCTTTCGAGTCCAGCAGCTCCTGGGTGGTCCGGATCTGATCCTTCAGCCGCCGGCACTCCCGGTTCCGGTCCGCGAGCGGCTTCAAGGCGGCCATCTCCTTGGCGTACACCTTGACCTGGCGGGAGTCGGTCAGGACCTTGGGATCGGAGAGGAGCTGCTCCAGCTCCTCGAAACGCCTGAGCCGCGCCTGAAAGAGCTCACCCATCCTTCTTCTTGCTCAACTTGCCGAATTTCTTCTGGAACCGCTCGACCCGGCCCGCGGTGTCCACGAACCTCTGCTTCCCGGTGAAGAAGGGATGGCACTTGGAGCAGATCTCCACCCTGAAGCTCCCCTTGGTGGAGCGGGTGTGGATCACCTCCCCGCAGGCGCAGCTGATCGTCGCCGCCTTGTACTCCGGATGAATCTCTTTCTTCATCTGATCTCCTGGACGGTTTTATCCCTGGTTCATGCTGCCGAGGAATTCGGCGTTCGATTTCGCTTTGGAGAGACGGTCGATCAGCAGCTCCATCGCCTCGTCGGGGTTGAGCTCCTTCAGCACCTTCCGGAGGATCCAGACCCGCTTGAGCTCGTCCGCCTCCAACAGGAGCTCCTCCTTCCGGGTGTTGCACCGCTGGATGTCGAGGGCCGGGTAGATCCGCTTCTGGAACAGGTTCCGGTCCATCGTGATCTCCATGTTCCCCGTCCCCTTGAACTCCTCGAAGATCACCTCATCCATCCGGCTGCCGGTGTCGATCAGGGCGGTGGCGATGATCGTCAGCGACCCTCCCTCCTCCACCCCGCGGGCCGCCCCGAAGAACCGCTTCGGCTTTTGCAGGGCCGTTGCATCCACGCCGCCGCTTAAGATCCGGCCGCTGTGCGGGGCCACGGTGTTGTAGGCCCGGGCCAGACGGGTGATCGAGTCCAGCAGGACCACCACGTCCTTCTTGTGCTCGACGAGGCGCTTCGCCTTCTCCATGACGATCTCCGCCACCTGGATGTGGCGCTCCGCCGGCTCGTCGAAGGTCGAGGAGACCACCTCCCCCTTGACCGAGCGCTGCATGTCGGTGACCTCCTCCGGCCGCTCGTCGATCAACAGGACGATCAGGACCGCCTCCGGGTAGTTGCGCATCACCGCGTTGGCGATCTTCTGCAGGAGGATCGTCTTGCCGCTGTACGGCGGGGCGACGATCAGGCCGCGCTGCCCCTTGCCGATCGGGGCCAGGAGATCCAGGATCCGCGTGGAGACCTCCTGCGGGTCCGTCTCCAGCCGGTAACGCTGGTGGGGGTAAAGCGGCGTCAGGTTGTCAAACAGCACCTTATCCTTCGCCTGATCCGGGTTCTCGAAGTTCACCGCCTCCACCTTGAGCAGGGCGAAATACCGCTCCCCCTCCTTCGGAGGGCGGATCTGCCCGCTCACCGTGTCCCCGGTCCTCAGGTCGAACCGGCGGATCTGGCTCGGGGAGACGTAGATGTCGTCCGGCCCCGGGAGGTAGTTGTAGTTCGGGCTCCTCAAGAACCCGAACCCATCCGTCAGGATCTCCAGGACCCCCTCCCCGAACATGTTCCCTTCCCGTTCCGCCTGAGCCTGGAGGATTTTGAAGATGAGATCCTGCTTCTTGAGCCCGGAGATGCCGTTCACGTTCAGGTCCCGAGCCAGCTTGTTCAGCTCAAGGATCGTCATGAGCTTCAGCTTGGCAAGATCGAGACTCTGTCCCGTCCCCTGAGCTGCGACGCGTGTCTCTCCTTCCACTTTCTCTTCAGCCATTATTCTCTCCTCTCGAAGATTCGCTTCCATACTCGCGCCACCTGGCGGCGCGTGGCCGCCGGCGACCGATCATTCCTCACCACGAAGTCCGCCCGCCTCTCCTTCTCTTTAAGGGGCATCTGAAACCGCTGCCGCCTCTTCACCTCGCTCAGGTCCCAGCCGGAGCGGGCCTTGAGACGCCGGGCCACCACCTTCAGAGGGACCGAGACCACCACCAGAGAATCCAGCCGATAGGCGGCCCCGGCCTCAATGAGGAGCGGCACGTCCAGGACCACCACTCCCTTGGGGTTTCGCCGGCGGATTGCCTCAAGCCTCTCGCGGATCCGACGGCGGACCGCCGGATGAACGATACCGGAGAGGGCCTTCAGCCGCCTGGGATCGGAGAAGGTCACCGCCCCCAGCCGGCGGCGGTCAATCTCCCCCGAGGGGGTGAGGACCGATTCCCCGAAGGAGGCCCGGATTCTGCTCCAGACCGGCCTCCCCGGCTCCATCAGCTCGTGGGCGATCCGGTCGGCATCCAGAACCTCCGCCCCGAGCTCCTTGAACATCCGGGCCACCGTCGACTTGCCGGTGCCGACCCCTCCCGTAACCCCGATGACGACCACTCGTCAGCCGACGAGCCTCTCGTAGAGGCCCAGATACTCCTTCGCGGAGCGATCCCAGGAGAAATCGCTTCGCATCCCCCGCTCGCGAAGCTTGCCCCACTGGGCCGGCCGGCGCCAGGCCCTCAAGGCCCGCTCGACCGCCTCCACCATGGCCCCGGCATCGATCGATTGAAAGCAGAAGCCGTTGCCGCCGGATGGATCCTCGGCGACCGTGTCGGCGAGCCCGCCGGTGGACCGGACGATCGCCGGGGTGCCGTACCGCATGGCGATCATCTGCCCCAGGCCGCACGGCTCGTACCGGGAGGGCATCAGAAAGGCGTCGGCGCCGGCGTAGATCCGATGGGCGAGGGCGCTGTCAAAGGCCACCCGCAGGCGGATCGTGGGGAATTGAGAAGAGGCCCGCGTCAGGGATTCCTCGATGGCCCGATCCCCGGAACCGAGGACCACCAGCTGCGCCCCGAGCTTGGCCAACCTCGGCAGGGCTTGAACCACCAGGTCCAGGCCCTTCTGGGCCGCCAGGCGGCTGACCATTCCGATCAAGAAGGCCTTCGGATCAACGGGGAGGCCCACCTCCTTCTGAAGGGCCGCCTTGTTCTTCCCCTTCCCCCGAAGGTCCCGGTGGTCGTACCGATGGGGAAGATGGGAATCGCCGGCGGGGTTCCAGATCTCCTGGTCGATCCCGTTCAGGATCCCGACGAGGTCCTTCGAGCGCATCCTCAAGACCCCCTCCAGCCGCTCCCCCTGCTCCTCGGTCTGGATCTCCTGGGCGTAGGCGGGGCTGACCGTCGTGATCGCCCCGGCGAACACCAGGCCCCCCTTCAGGAGATTCACCTGGTCGTAAAACTCAAGGCCGTTGATGTTGAACAGCTCCTGCCCAAGCCCGAGCCGCGGATACTGATCCTTCGGGAAGAGCCCCTGGTACGCCAGGTTGTGGATGGTGAAGACCGACCGGGCCTTCGCGAAGAAGGGGTCCGCCTTGAGCTGAGTGGAGAGATACACAACGCTCAGCGCCGCCTGCCAATCATGGGCGTGAACCAGGTCCGGGCGGATCCCATCGGACTTGAGCCGCTCCAGGGCCTGCCGGCAGAAGAAGCTGAACCGCTCCAGGTTGTCCGGGTAATCGCCGTTGGACTCCCCGTAGAGGGCCCGCCGGTTGAAGTACCCCTCATGCTCGATGAAATGGACCGTCACCCCCGGCCCGGCCGAGATCCGGGCCCCCTTCTCCTTCACGCAGGAGTAGCGGGGCAGCAGGGCGTGGACCTCGATGCCCAGCTTTCCAAGGGCGCGGGGGAGGGCGCCGGCCACGTCGGCCAGCCCGCCGGTCTTGGCGAACGGCTCCATCTCCGAGACGATCATCGCAACCTTCATCGGCTAATGGCTGGCATCGAGCCAGTTCTTCCCCTCCTTTAGGTTCACCAGGATCGGGACGGAGAGCCGGATCGGCCGCCCCAGCAGGGCCGGCGACTCCATGATCTCTTTCACCAGCGAGCGCATCCGCTCCAGCTCCTTGCGGGGGACCTCGAAGATCAGCTCGTCATGCACCTGGAGGAGCATCCGGGAGGAGAGCCCCTCCGCCGCCAGGGCCGACTCCAGGGCGATCATCGCCACCTTGATCAGGTCCGCCGCCGAGCCCTGGATCGGCGTGTTGATCGCGGTCCGCTCGGCGAACTGCCGGACGGCGATCTCCTTGGAGGCCAGCTCCGGGATGTAACGGCGCCGGTTGAGGAGGGTCACCGAGTAGCCCCGCTCGCGGGCCTCCTCGAGGGAACGGATCAGGTACCGATGGACCCCGTCGTACCGGGCGAAGTAGCGCTCGATGAAGGCCCCCGCCTCACCCTCGTCGATGCCCAGCTCCTTGGCCAATCCGAAGGCCGACATCCCGTAGACGATCCCGAAGTTGATGGTCTTGGCCACCGCCCGCTGCTCGTCGGCCACCGAGCCGGGATCGACGGAGAAGATCTCGGCCGCCGTCACCCGGTGGACATCCTGCCCGCGCCGGAACGACTCCATCAGCTCCTGGTCCTGCGACAGGTGGGCCAGGATCCTCAGCTCGATCTGGGAGTAATCGGCGGCCAGCAGCACGCTGCCGGCGTCCGATGGGACAAAGGCCCGGCGGATCTGCCGCCCCACCTCGGTCCGGATCGGGATGTTCTGCAGGTTCGGCCCGGAGGAGGAGAGCCGGCCGGTGGCGGCGATGGTCTGGTTGAAGGAGGTGTGGATCCGGCCGGTCCGGGGATGGACGAGCCGCGGCAGCGCCTCGACGTAGGTGGAGCTGAGCTTGAACATCTCACGGTACTCCAGGATCTTCGCCGGCAATTCATGGAGGGCGCTCAGCCGCCGGAGCACCCCCTCGTCGGTGGAGGGGCCGGTCTTGGTCCGCTTGACCACCGGCAGCTTCAGCCGCTCAAAGAGGACCTCCGCGAGCTGCCTCGGAGAGTTCAGATTCACCTCTGCGCCGGTGTGCCGATGGATCCCCTCCCTCAACCGCTCCAGCGTCCGGTTCATCTCCTTCGAGAGGGCCTCAAGCTCCCCCCGATCCACGACGATCCCGGCCAGCTCCATCCGGGCCAGGACCAGGGAGAGGGGAATCTCCACCTCCCTCAGCAGGACCCCCTGCTCCCGCTTCTCGATCTCCTCCTCCATGCCCGGCATCAGCCTGAAGGCCACCTGCGCCTCCCAGGCAGCCCGCTCCGCAGGATCCCGATCCTCGTCGGCCGATTCCCCGAGCAGCTCCAGGGCGAGGCCGCTCATCCGGTGGGAGGGACGGCTCGGGTCCAGCAGGTACGAGGCCAAACCCGGATCGGTCCAGGAGCGGCCCACGTCCGAGAGGGCCGGAAGAGAGCCCCAGCCGCTTCCCAGAAGCACAAACATCTCCTTCAAGCCGGGGCAGATCTTGGTCACTCCGGCCTCATTGGAGAGGATCTCGCACAGCTGAGCGAAGCAATCACCCGACACCGTCGCGGCGGAACCCTCCTTCCAGGACAACCCGATCCCCAGCGCCTCCGCCTCCCAGGAGGGCGATTCATCCATCACGAGGGAGATGGCGACGCGGCCCGCCTGACGGATATCGGACAGGACGACATGAAGGTCCTTAAGCCCGATCGGCTTGATGACCGCGGGAGCCGAGGCATGAGCCGCCGGGACCAGGTCCTTCAGGAGGGAACGGAACTCCAGCTTCTTGAAAAGCTCGATCAATGCCCCCCGGTCCGGCTCCGATCTCCTCAACTGCTTCAGGTCCAGCTTGAGGTGAACCGCGGTATCGAGCGAGGCCAGCTCCCGGCTCAGGCGGAGCTGCTCGAGGTTCCGCTCGATCGCCTCCCTCCGGGCCGCTCCCGGAACCTTCTTCAGATCCTTCAACAGCCCCTCGACGGAGCCGAACCGCCGGATCAATTCCACCGCTGTCTTCTCTCCAATCCCCGGAACCCCCGGAATCGCATCCACCTTGTCTCCCATCAGAGCGATCAGATCCACCACCTGATCGGGGCGGACCTGCAAGAGCTCCTTCAGCCCCTTTTCATCGATGATCTCATGCCCGTCCCGGGTCGGACGGTAGACCTTCACCTCGGGCCCGAGGAGCTGAAACAGATCCTTGTCCCCGGTCACCAGGACGACCTCCAGCCCCTCCTTCGTCGCCCGGAGGGTGATCGTCCCCAGGATGTCGTCCGCCTCGTACCCCGGCTCCTCGAAGATCGGGATCCCGAAGGCCTTCAGGAGCTCCTTGATCCAGGGGAGCTGAGCCACCAGATCCTCCGGCATCGGGGCCCGATGCTCCTTGTAGGCCTCGTACCTGCGATGCCGGAAGGTCGGCTCCGGCAGATCGAAGGCGACCCCCAGGTAGTCGGGCCGCTCCTCCTCGATCAGCTTCTTGAGCATGGTGACGACCCCGTAGACGGCGTTGGTGGGCTGCCCCTTCGAGGTGCTCAGACGCCTGATCGCGTAGAAGGCCCGATAGCAGAAGGAAGACCCGTCAATGAGAAACAGACGCTCTTTCAAATGGGGAATGAGAATGAGGTTTGAGAAGGGATGATTGAAGCGATCAGTATCCCTTCTTCTACGTTTTCATCCAGAGAAGTCCCGCCGTCGGGCGGGGCTTCTTCGATTTGGCCAATGCGGTCCGCGCCCGCTTCAGGCCCTGAACGGCCTCCGGATGATCGGGGGCCAACAACAGGGCCTGCTGATAATCAGTCGCCGCCTCCTCGTACCGTCCCTGACGCATCGCGGCAAGGCCCCGCCGGCAGATCTCTTTCACCGCCTGGAGCCGTATCTGCTGCTTCTCCCTGGCCAACCGACCGGCGAGCTCTCGCGAACTATGAACCTGAACCGCCGGCCCCAGGGCCTTCACCTTCTCCCGCGCAAACTCGTCGGCAATCCGCTGCGCTGAGGCGCGTGGCGGCGCTTCCTCCAGCGCCGGCCGCTGCGCCTGGCTCGGCTCCGGAGGAACAGGGGTCGCCACCGGCCGCTCGACCTGAACCCGCCTGGCGGCCTGCTGCTGGACGAGCCTCCTCTTGGCCTCCTCGGCCTGGCGGGCCTCCTCCTGCGCCCGTTTCTGAGCGAGCCGTCTCGCCGCCTCTTCGGCCTCGCGGGCCTGACGAACCTTCCGGGCCTCTTCCGCCCTCCGAGCTTCTTCCAGCTTCCGGATCTCCGCCGCCTTTCGGGCCGCCTCCAGCTTCTCAGCTTCGAAGGCCCTCTGCTCAGCCGCCCGCTGCGCGGCTGCCGCTGGCGGAAGTCCCACAGGGACTCCCTGCGGTCGCGGCACCACTCGGCCCTCCTGCCTCGCCGGGGCGCGTGGCGGCGCCTCCTTTAGCGCCGGCCGCTGCGCTGAGGCGCGTGGCGGCGCCTCCTTTAGCGCCGGCCGAACCTCCGCCGGAAGAGAGAGGCGATGCTGCACGAGCTTCTGCTCCGCCTTGACGGCCCACGGATCATCCGCGGGCCCCCGCTGAACCCTCGCCCTCCAGTGGGCCGCCGCCTCCTTCAGCCTTCCCATCTGCTCGTAGAGAAGGGCCAAGTTGGAATGGGCCTCGGCCAAATCCGGGTCCAGTTGCAGGGCCGCCGTATAGGCGGCCTCCGCCCGTTGAAAATCCCCCAAGCTCTCCAGGACCACACCCAAGTCGTTATAAGCGTCCGCGAATCCGGGATTTGTCGCGATCGCCCTCTGGTAGGAGGATAAAGCGCTCCTCAAGTCGCCCCCCTCCTGGAACTCCCGGCCCTCGAGCTGGTACAAAACCGACTCCTCCATCAGGAGCTGGCCCGGCTTCATCTGGGCCCCCATCGAGAGGAATCCCAAAAGGAGGACAACCGCACTGCTCACCCCGGGAATGGAAGATGACGGACGACTCATCAGACGGATTGGATCGTGGCAGGAGTTTTCATCCACGCTGGCTTAAAGTCTATACAACTTCGCAAGATCTGTCAAGCACTCATTCCCTTCACATCATTCCCGTTGCAATCCGGACTTCACTGCCCGCACGATCTCAGAGGCAAGACGAACAGCCTCTGCCGCCTGTGTCACACTGTAGCTCTCAAATGGAACTGCCGGGTCGGCCAAGGCGTCAGGATAACGGGTGGGAATGTAATACTGGTCCATAGCGGTTCCTGTCTTGATAAAGGGAGTGAAGGTGGGATCCTTCTCACTGCAATACCGGGCCAGAAGGGCAACGGAGTGCTCCATCGCCAGATCATGTTCTGCTTGTCGGAACCAACGGGTGGCCGTCTCACGCGGCCTTCTCATACAAGACCTTTCCCTCTGCGAGAATCCGTTCAATAAACGGACTTTCCTCCTCGACCATTCGGTTGAACTCATCGGGCGTATAGACGAAAAAATCAACGGGCGCAATCTCGGGACGCAGGAACTTCACGGCCTCCACGGCCCGCTGGACAAACAGGGTTCGTGTATGTTTGATAATCAAGACATCTAAATCACTGAAAGAATCCGCCTCTCGGCGAGCCGCCGAGCCAAAGAGGATTATCTTCTCAGGCTGATACCCTTTAAGATCCTCCAGGAGCCATTGAATCTTCTGCTGTATAGAGGGAACGCTTCGGCGACTCACGAAATTTATTTTACCACATCCTCCCAATTCATCCTTCCCCATTCCTTCACTGGCTGATCTCCTCCCGCCACTGGGCGAACTTGTATTTCGGGGAGCCACTTGTGATATACTCAATATGGATCCCACGAAGGAGAAGCGAGGATGGCTTTGCGAGAAGCGAGTGTTTCCGTAACGAGTGAAGCGCTGATCATTCGGATCCCGTGGGACGCTGTGAGCATCCGACGTCCCGAGATGCCGGGTTCGAAGCGACGGCTGACCGTGCAAGACGTGCTCGAACTTGTGGAAGCCGGCCGCCTGGCACATCGACTTGGCAAAACCCGTCCTGTCAGGTCATTAAAGGAACTGGCTTCCTGAGCAACATTCCTACCCAGGTCACGCGAGTCCATGTCACACCTCATTTCGAACGGGCATTCCGCAAACTGCCTCCCGCCCTCCAACATCTCGCCATTCAAAAGGATTTGCTCTTCAGAGCCAATCCGCACGATCTGCGTTTAAAAACTCACCCCCTGAAAGGGAAATTGAAGGGTCTGTGGTCTTACTCGATCGACTATCGCCACCGGATTCTCCTTGAATTCCTCGACAGCAACGACGTTCTTTACCACGACATCGGCTCCCACGACCTCTACCGTTAAAGCTACTCCACACCCTTCGCTTATCCCAAAGGATAGTCTCGAGTTTCGAACCGCACCATTCGCTTTTGCCCGATGGGGGAAACCGGAGGCCACCGGCCACCGCTGGCAACTCCGATCACTGGCTGATCTCCTCCCGCCAGTTGGTGAGCTTGTAGGTGGGCGGGCCGCCGCCCAGGGTCGCCAGCAGCCACGGGGCGTCGCTCCAGTCCTGGGGAAGCTGTGAGCCATCGTACGCCATGTCCACAGGCCGGGGCGGAGAGAAGATCGGTTCTACCTAGTACCCCCCAGGGTCCCCAAAACTCCCCGAACAGGCCATCCCATGAAGCTCAAGGGAAGTGGAGTCGTCTACCTCGAAATTCACGCCGGCCACCAAAGCCGGCAGCCACTCGAGGGCGGGATCCGCGTCAATGTTGATGTGCGAAGGCCACCAGTAGATCTGCGGGACAGCATCGTTTAAAGGATATTCATCCGTAACGACTACTCCCGTCACAACTACCGTTCCGTTCATCGTGATCGCTCCTGCCAAGCCGTTCTTCCGAAAGATGAGGTTTCCCTGGACGTACCAGATGTCGGTGGAGGTCGGGAAGGGGCCGGCCGGCGTGATCGTCAGGCCGCTCGGATAGTAGGCGGTTTTCCGGTTGAAGAACCAGTTGTAGTCGACTCCGGCGAAGGGGTGACTGCTTAAATTCGATTCGGCCGTGCCGGTGAAGGTGAACTTCTTGGCGGGCAATGCGATCGTCCCCTCAGAGTCGAGATCGCTGCTGACCGTTCCCTGGGCTCCGGTGAGCTGTATATATCCCTCACTTGCTGTATCGCAAGCATGGCCCACGGCGTTGCCGTAAGGAATCGGCCCGGTGCCGGGGGAACCGCTCCCACCGCCGGCCGTGCGGTTCAGGTGGGCCTGGACCACCCGGACCGCGTTGCCGACCCTGGCCGTGACCTTGAGATCAATGTCGCTCGAGGTGGCGTTCGCGTACTCCACCCAGAACTGGCCCTCCCCCATGGTGACCGGTGTTCCGCCGAAGGGTGCACCCGTCGGAGAGGCGTTGTTGGTGAAGTCGGTGTCCCCGTCGAACTGGTTCTGGAAGATCCAGCGCATCCCTCCATCCGCCACCGCGAAGGCCTTCGCCGAGTCCAGCACCTCCAAAGCCCCCTTCGACTGCCCGACGTAGAGCTGCGCCATCACCGCCGCCATCGTGGAGAGGATCACCAGGATGAAGATGGTCGCCAGCAGGGCGAAACCGTTTCCCCGTCGCGCATTTGCCATTTTTAGCCTATAGCCGCAATCCGGTGCCAGGATTAATCCTGGCACCGTTCCGTAGTAGAACTGCGTCTTCGGCATTTCGCCTCCGCCTACGGGCGGTCCTTTCGGAAGAAGTTGCGGGGGTAGATCATCTCCTGAACCGTCACCGACTGGGTGCCTGAGGCCAGGGTGACCGTCAACTGCATCCTCACGATGTCGGTCCTCTGGTTGCCGACAAGCGGGACCGAGATGGCGCCGTTGGCGGCGTTGTAATAGGTGATGCTGCAGGCGGTCACCCCCCCCACCAGGAGGTCGGCGCCGCGCAGGATCCGGCTGTTGGCCGCGTCGTATTGGAAGGTCACCGTCTCGTTGCCGGAGAGGGCGCTCACAAAGGTGAAGGTGGTGGAGTTGGCGGTGACGACGCTCTTGTCATCCTTCACCCAGCTCATCTCACGGACCATCCGCTCCAGCGCCAGCCGGCCCTGGGAGGTGGCGTCGTCCCGGAACTGGATGGCGTTCCAGAGATTGACGCCGGACACGATCGGGCCGAAGACGACACCGGACATGATCCCGACGATGGCGATCACCGTAATCAGCTCAATCAGGTTCATGGCTAGGTCGCCTGCTGGTTGTTCGCGGTGGTGGCCAGGTTCACCACCTGGGCGCTCCCCCCGCCGGGGCCGGTCACCGTGACCGTGATCAGCTTGTAGTTGTTCGTCCGGCTCGTATCTGCGACGACGACCATGCCGGACACGGCGGCGTACTGGACCACCACGGTGCGGGTGAAGCCGGCCAGGTTCCCGGTCAAGGCCTCGCTGAAGCCGTTGTAGTCATCCACGTCGTCGTACAGGGAGCTGCCCGTCTCCCCCGTGTCCGGCCCGATCACCGACCAGTCCCCGTTGACATCCTTGGCCGTCAGCTCGTCGTACCACTTGGAAGTCACCTGATCCATGAGGGCATGCGCCAGCTCGGTGCAGCGGATGATGCTGTCCGTCTGGGCGCTCGGTTTCGCCACGAAGGCGAACAGGGTCAGGAGGACCGGCACCGACAGCCCCATGATCGTGATGGCCACCACCAGCTCCACCAGCGTCAGTCCCCGTCTATCCTTCATCGTTCGCCCTCCACTCTCACCAAACCCTGACGGGGTCCGACCCCGCGGGGTCAGACCCCTTTAGCCTTTCTACGAGCTGATCTCCTCGCGCCACTGGCTGAACTGGTAGATGTTGGCCCGCAGCCACGGGGCGTGGCGCCCATCCCCGGGCAGGCCGCTGCCGTCGTATGCGAAGTCGATGGGCCGCCGGGTCGCGTTCACCGCCTTGCCGTTCACGCTCGGCCAGACCAGCCATGTCCCTCTCACCACGGTGCTGGCGGAGCTGCTGCCGTCAGCCAGCCGGACTCCTCCCATGCCGCTGCCGCTGTCCCTGGCGGCGACCATCCCGTGGGTCTCAATCTGGCTGCTCTGAGTGAGGTCGATGCTGTTCCCCGCCACCAGGGAGGGCATGTTCGCCGGGCCCTGGCCGAAATCGATCTGGGAAGGATTCGTGATGAGCTGGATGCCGTCCTGCACGGTGACCGTTCCCGTGACGACCATCGTCCCGGCGAGCGTGACGGTTCCGGCAGGCCCTCCGAACGTGACGTTTCCATCAATCATCCGGATCCCCGTGGCGGAGGTCCCTGTGGAATCTCCCGGCTGGAAGGTCACGTCGCCGGTGGTGAGCGTGGTCTCGGGCCTGTTCCTGAACCAGTCGAAGTCGATGTCCTGATAGGGGTGCTCTTTGGCGTTCTCAAGAGGTACCCCCGCCGCATAGGCATACGACTCGCCAAACGGCGGGTCCGGCGTTGCGCTGGCAAGAACGATGGTACCAGAGAGCGTGATCGTCCCTTCGGACTGAATCCCTCCCGTGATGGTTCCCGTGGCCCCGGTCAAGTCGATCAGCGCCGGCGACCCTCCCGCCGACCTGGCCGCGTAGACGACGACGCCGGTCAGGAACGGCCCCGGGCTGGGGCCGTTGACGATCCGGTGGGTCAGGTGGGCCTGGATGGTCCGGACGGCATCCGCCACCTTGGCCGTCACGGCGATGTCGATGTCGTTCGTGGTCTGCGTGGGGCCGTAATGCACCCAGAACTGCCCGTCTCCTAAAGTCACCGGGGTGCTTCCAAGGACCCCATAGTCTCCGGTCGGGGAGACGTTTTCGGTGAAATCCCTGTCCCAGACAAGCTGGTACTCGTAGATCCACCGCATCCCGCCATCGGCCAGCGCGAACGCCTTCGCCGACTCGAACCCCTCCACCGCCCCCTTGCTGCCCGAGGTAAAAAGCCCGACCAGCGCCGCCCCTAAGATCGATAAGACCACCAGGATCACCACCGCCACCATCAACGCGAAACCGTTTCTCACGGTCCACCTCCTGAAGTGATAATTGTCACCCAACGTTCCCAGCCGGGTCAAGGGGAGAGACCATCTTACCTAGGAAAGGGTTGTTCTGCCAGTTCTAGGATCGATGGAGAGGGTCTCGCTGCTTCCCGGGTAGGCCACCGCCACGCTGCCCGGGTTCGTGAAGAGGGTGTTGGTGGAATCCTTGGGACGGCCGTGGGAGTCGAACCGGATCTCGGCGCCGAAGTTCGTGCTGACCAGGTCCACACCCTGGAGCTCCGGATCAGTCGTGTAATCCACCACGAACCCCGAGCTCCAGTTCTCGCCCAGCACGCCGGTAACCGCGGTATACGGATCGGGGATATTGATTCCCGTGGCGACGTCAAAGACGCGGTACCTCTCTCCGGCGGTATCGAACTCCATCCCATAAGAAACCCCGCGGGACATGGCGAGCTGCTGGGTATACCGGATATCCGACAACAGCTTCCGGCCCGCGCCCACCGTCTTGTAGACGGAGAAGCCCTGAATGCGGGGCTGCAGGCTGACCGCCAGCACCGAGGTCATGACCATGACCATGGTCACCTCGATCAGGGTCCAGCCTGCCCGGCTAAACCGCAGACGCGGCAAGCAGCTCCGCCGATGGTTTCTTGTCGGTCTCAACCACTCCATCATCTTTAGATACACCTCTTCACTTTCAAGTATACCCGACGGCCACCTCGAAGTGGAGGCGGCTGCCCAAATGCGCAAAGAGCAAAATGGGCTACTTCCCGATCTTCTTGAGCTCGGCCAGGAAGGCCGCATCCGGTTCCCACCCCAGCGCGGTGGCGCGCGCCAGATACCGATGGGCCGCCTCGAGTTGCGGCGGGGCAGTCCGCATGGCGCAGACCGCCAGGTAAAGGTACCCGGTCGGCTCATTGGGCCTGAGCCGGACCAGCCGCCGGAACGTCTCCGACGCCTTATCAAACTCGCCCATGGAGAGGTAAAACTTCCCCAGCCCGAGCATGGCGAGGGCGTCGTCCGGATCGAGGCGGACCGCCTGCTCAAAGAGACGGCCCCCCTCTTCCCACCGGGCCTGCCTGAACCTCAACACGCCGAGGTTCATGTAGGCGGGGACGTAGAGGCGATTGGCGTCGAGAGATCGGACGTACGACTCCTCCGCCTTCCGGAGGTCTCCCAGATCCAGATAGGCCAGCCCTATGTTGTTGTAGAAATCGGCCGGCCCCCACGGAAGGATCTCCAGGCACCGCCGGAACTGGGCCATCGCCTCCTCCGGCTGCTTCACCAGGAGATAAAGGTTGCCCAGGTTGTTCCGGACGGTGGACTCGTCAAACAGATCCCTGGCAAGATGCAGGGCGCCGCGATAATGCCGCAGCGCGTCCTCCAGCTCCCC
>JACPXU010000080.1 GCA_016196375.1 Candidatus Omnitrophota bacterium
CTTCGATCCCGAGAACGCCGATGTGGGGCGGGTGGTGGCGGCGCTGGTCAAGGACCCGGTGGTGATCATCGCCGAGGATGCCAAGCAGGAGGAGCTTCTGCTGAGGTATGGCTTCAGCGGGCCGGGCCGCTACATCGTCCGTCTGGATCTGTACCCTGAGGTGAGGGTGGATCGGGAGGCGGTGCTGCGGATTTATCCCGAGCTCAAATCCTTCTCGCCTCGGATTTATCGGGCGAGCGAGCGGGGGAATCTGCCGGCTTGGCTGGGCGGCATCCTGGAGCGGTACAACATTCCGGAGTCGATCCTTTCCCTCGATCAGGCCCGGAGGATCGTCGAGTCCCTCGAGGCCCTCCGTGCGGCTTAATCGAGTGGATCAGATCCCGGTGGAAATCAATGAGCGTGCCGTTCCCGTTTTCGGGTGCGCCAGTCGGCCCAGCCAAGAAACAGTCCAATCGCGACTAGGATTCCGGCTGCGGCATAGACTCCTAATAGCCATTCCATTTGATCACTCGATCGGCTCCGTTTTTAAGTGTACCTTAAGAGGCACCCCTTTTCAAGCAGGGGTGGTGAAGTCCACAATGATAGGAGATTCTATGATGCGTTCAGGCGGAATGAAATCTTTGGTGTCGTTGGCTCTTATCCTCACTTCTCTCTTCACCTGGTCCGCTCCGGCCCTGGCCCTGCGGCAGGAGCAGAAGGCGCAGACCGGCCTGGAGGAGCTGGAGCTCTCCCTCGCCTCCGGCAACCCGGCCGACGTCGGCCCGGCCCTGGCCCGCCTGGCCGGCGCAGTGGTGGCCCCCCGGCCGCCAGCCGCCGCCCCTTCGGCTCCGCTCAGGGCAGGCCTGGAGGAGCGAAACTTGGACGAATTGCTCAAGGCGGCCCGGCCAGGGATGAAGAAGGAAGATCGGCTCGCCGCCATTGCGGCACTGGGGATTTTCTTCTCCGAGACCCGTGTCGAGACATTTCCCATTGTTTCTTTCGGTAAGGAGAAGAGGCGTCTTCTGCCGGACTTGACCCCCGTCACCGCTAACGGTGCTCTGGGGGTTGTTTTGGGTAAGGCGTTCGGGTCCGGAGACAAGAAGCTGGTGGACGAGACAGCCGCCCGGCAGATGGCGCCGACGGCCCGACAGGCATTTCAAATCGCCGGCTGGAACTGGTGGAATAAGTTGGGGGAGGGGAAACGGGATGATCTGGCTCTAGACCAGCAGATCCCGCCCATGGACAAGCCGGTCATCTTCCATCAGGGTTGGCCCACCGCGGAGACGGCGAACGACCCGGTGGACGGCACCACCCTCACCTCCAAGGGGAAGGATGGGGGTGTGAACATCTTCATGGTGACGCCGAACGTAGGGTTTCCGATCCCGGACGAATTAAGGGTGGAGTATGTCGTCTACACCGGCCGCAAGGCGAACTTCAGTCTCAAGCGCGACCCCTACGAGGTGATCTTTCGGAAGATCGCCGCGGCCAACGGCCGCTCTCCCCGTGATTATGAGATGTGGCCGCTCAACCGGCCGCACCATCGGGGCATCATTGAAGCGGCCAAGAGTGCCGGCATCCGGGAGGAGAAGATCCGCCCCTACCAGGACGGATCCGTTCAGCCGCCTCTCTACATGGCAGCGTTCCCCCAACGGCATATTATCCTGGCGGGCCGCGTTGGCGCCACTGAAGCCAAACTGATTCCGGCGCCCTTAAGGAACGTTCAGTATGCGGATGGGGGCCGGGTCTGGATACGGGCCCGGATCATCTCGGAGAACTCCGGCTTTGAGGTGGAGCAGAAGGTCGATCCCGACGACGGAACAGTCTATTACGAACCTAAAAAGGATGAACAAGGCGAAAAAATCCCTGCCGGAAATCTGGACAACGGCGACAAGTTGAGCCTAAGAGACATCCGCGCTTTGCGGGAAGCCGGATATACGGAGGAGCAGATTCAGCAGATCCAGGACCGTTCTCTGGAGTTTGACATCGAGCAGTTGGCTCCGGCGGCGGGGGACATCTTCCTGACCTACATGACCCCACCCATGAAAGATATCAAAGGCAATCCTCTCTACGATTGGGTGGTGGATGTGCGCGGCGTCCACCAAGCCGACGGGACGGTCTCTGAGGATACGCTCCAGTTTACGGCCACCGGAGCGCGGATTGTGCGCATCACCCAACCTGATCGAGGCCTAGAAGTCATGACGGCTCAGCTGAGCGAGCAATACAGGGTAGTCAACCTTTTGCATGCGCTTTCCGTGGAGGATAAAGATACGGACATCCAGCAGGGAGCTCGCCAGGCCCTGCAGGCCTTCCTGCCGCACGCGATCATGGCGGATCTTCAACGCCAGGCGGCCCAGGGGATTGCCGGGGTGGCCGCCGGGCTGGAGGAACAGCATTTCGTTCCCGTGGGACAGAGTTGGGTGACGAGAGACGGGCAGTTCGAAGGGGTGGTTCTCAATGCCCAGGGAAACGACGTTACGGAAGCGCTGGCGCGCGCGCTGAAACTAGCCGAAGGAAGATATCTGTCGGCCGTCCGCCGGAGGGTGGACCCTGCTCAGGGAACGGCCGGGCCGTTTTTGTTCGTCACGGATGGGCAGAACGCCGTTCTCCTCGACGGGGTACGGCCTGACAAGATTGCCGGCGGTCAGGTGGCCGAGGTTTACGATCCCCCGACCCGCCGGTGGGTGACGTTCAGCGAGCTGAGGGTCGTGGAAGGGCCGCGGCCGGGTGTCAAGGTGACGTCAAGGCCATGGAGCAGGGGCAGAGAACACCTCGAGATCACCGGGCTTGAGTTCCCGGAGCCCGCTGCCGGGTTGGAGGAGAGGCCCAAGCCGCCGGTGGGTTCCGATTCCGGGCCGATGCTGGTGGCCAACGAGCCTGCGCCGGTGCCGCGGGAGATGGCGGCCCAACAGATGTTGTTCAGTCTGAACGAGCTGGGTCATTACCTGGTTGCTCCGGCGGATCGGCTGGGGGCCTCCCGGGCGATCCTGGTGGATGCGGCGGAGGATCCGCGCCTCGGCCGCCTGGCTCAGGCCTTGAGCGTGATGATGTCCAAGGACAAGCTGTACGAGCTGGAGTTCCGCCTGATCATCCAGAAGGAGTACGTCCCTGAGCTGATCAGGCAGTTGAGAGTGGTCAATCCGGAGGCGGCGGACCATTATCTTTCGCCTCGGATCGTCCCCTTTGACGGGACCACCACCCCCTATGACGAGGCCTACGGGGAGGCGTTAAAACAGCTCGCTTCCCACTTCGGATTCCGTTCGATAGCAGGGCTGCAGACCGCGGGAATCCTCAGGCCGTTCGTGAGCATGACCGGCCGGCTGGCCTTGGAGTTGGAGGCGTTCTTCAGAGAGGGCGGATTGCAGTTTGTTTCAGGAGAGGCGCTGGAACGGCTGCAGGCGCTTCTCGAGGCGGCGTAAGCGTAGGCGGCGTCAGCGGTGCTTGACAGGGTTTTGAGGGCGGTGCTAGAATCGGGTGGTTGCAAGGAGATTTCCCTCTATTGAGACTCACCAACCACTCACTTCAAACGTAAGGAGATCAACGGCCATGCAAGGTAAGACAGGATGGTGGATTACCGGGATTTGCGCGGCGGTTATCCTGTTGTCTATCGGATATGGAATGGGCCAGCGGGGCAGGGCGGCGGCCAATTCCTCCCAGGCGTTGACGCCTGCCGGGGCTCCGCTTCCCGCGGTTCAGATCGAGCCGATCCAGCCCCACGAGGAGCTTGCCGCGATCACCGGGACGCAGGCTTCTTCGACGGCTCCCGCCGCGAAGGAAAACCAGCCGAGCTCCTCACCCTCAACGAAGCAGTTGGCTTTCACGGCGACGGCCTCGCCGGCCACCGCCCCTCTGGAGGAGTCGGCGCGGGTGAAGGAGATCCAGCTCGCGTTGAAGGCGGCCGGGTTCGATCCGGGCGCGATCGACGGCCAACTGGGGAACAAGACCAAGGTCGCGGTGGCCGATTTCCAGAGGGCCAACGGCCTGGAGCCGGACGGGAAGGTGGGCCCGAGGACTTGGAGCAAGTTGGAACCGTACGTGAATGCGAAGGGGAAGACGCAGAGTTCAAGCGATTAACGATGAAGGAGAGCCAAGACAAGATGCGCGGAATACCTCTTTTTCTGATCGTCGGTTTAACGGGCCTGGCGGCGGCCGGCTGCGGGGTCAACTTCTACGCGGGACGGCCCAGCGACGTCCGCCGGATCCAGGAGCTGTCGGGCGAGATCGACCGGATCAATCGGCAGAAGTCGGCCGAGGCCCAGCAGCTCAAGGAGGCCCAGGCCCTCTTGGAGCAGCGGCTGAAGAAGGAGATCTCGGACAAGCAGGTGAAGCTGGAGATGGCCGAGCGGGGGTTGGTGCTGACCTTCGTCTCGGAGGTGCTGTTCGATTCCGGGAAGGCCGCCCTCCGCTCCGAGGCCAAGGATGCCCTCTCGAGGGTGGCCTCGGTGATTCGGGAGAAGGTCTCGGATCGGGACATCGGCGTCGAGGGCCACACCGACAATGAGCAAATCAAGGTGTCGAACTGGAAATCGAACTGGGAGCTCTCCACCGCCCGCTCGACGAGCGTCCTCCATGCCCTGGAGCAGTACGGGGTGAGTCCCAGGCGGCTCGTGGCCACGGGGTACGGCGAGTACCGGCCGGTCGCCTCCAACGACAGCTCGCAGGGGCGCCAGCAGAACCGGCGGGTGGAGATCGTGATCCTGCCCAAGAAGCTGACCAAGGTGGAGCAGGAGGTGGTTCGCAGGGCCGTCTCTTCGCCGGAGCCGGAGGTCGCGCGCAAGGCGAGAGACCTCGAGGCGTACAAGTAACAGCCATCGAAACCTAAAGGGGTCTGACCCCGCGGGGTCAGACCCCATCGGGGGTTTGGTTTGGACGATCAATTCCGAGGGGTGACCGTTGCCTTGGCGCTGGTATCTCTGGCGGCGATCGGGGTGTCGTTTGTCGCCGCCGGCCAGGCCAGGCGGAAGGCGCAGCAGGTCGCGGCGCTTCGGGGAGAGGTGAGAAGGATCAGCCAGACCCACAAGGCCCTCGAGGCCAAGCTGAAAGAGGTGGCACAGCGGACCGATCGGGAGAAAGAGGCCGCCCAGGAGCTGAAGGAAGCTCTCGCTCAGGAGCAGATGAGAAATAAGACCCTTGCCGAACAACTCGAAGAGCAGCAAGCCCCGGAGGCGACGTCTCGTCCGGAGGCCAAGCAAGCCAAGAGCAACATCACGGCCCGGTAGGAAACGCCGGCCGGCGGGTGCCGGGGTCCCCGCGATGGGGTGGCCCGGCAGCGCACACTCAGGAGGCCGAACGGGCAGGGTTCGCCGGCGTTCCCTATCCCAGGCGAGAGTGAGGCCGGATGACGTGAGTGAGCGACGCCTCGCCGGGGCGGCGCGAACGGTGCGTCGCCGGGCACCCCGGAGCGGGGGTGGCACCCACCGGTTGGGAGAATCCCCACCCCCGATGGGTGGCCGAGCCCCTGAACGTCTGCTGACCGCCGAGCCCTTCCCCGCCGCCTACCGGGTCGACCAGATCGTCCTCCAGCCGCGGGATCCCCGATGGATCCATGCCTATTGGGAGCTCCTGCCGGAAACCGTCTCCCATGGATGGGCCGAGCTGGGGAAAGAAGGGGCCGCCTCCCGGATGATCCTGAGGGTCTGCGAGGAGGAGTCCGGCCGCTGGTTCGACATCGACCTCAAGGTGGACGCGCGGGATTGGACGATCGCCGTGGAGCCGCCCGACCGGGGCTGGACGGTGGAGATCGGCCTGAGGGCCCCCTCCGGCCGATTCCTGGCGCTGGCCCGCTCCAACACGGTGAGGACTCCTCCGGACCATCCTTCCGACCGGATCGTCGAGGATTGGGGCCTGCTGGAGGGCCTGCCGCAGGGTCGGTCAGGGACCTATTCCTCCCTGATGTGGCCCCGGGGATAGAACCGGTCCCCCTCTTCATCCGATGAGTTCTCCTGAAGGGTATCTCTGTCTGGTTCTTCACGGGCACCTCCCGTTCGTCCGGAATTCCGAGGTTCCGGAGTGCCTGGAGGAGGACTGGTTCTTTGAGGCGGTCACGGAGGTGTACCTTCCCCTCCTCGACATGTTCAGCCGCCTTCAAAGGGAGGGGATCCGCTTCCGGATCAGCTTCAACCTCTCTCCCACGCTGACCGCGATGTTCGCCGATCCCCTCATGACCCGCCGGTACGAGGCCCACCTGGAGAATCTGATCCGCCTCGCCGAGTCGGAGTGCGCCAGGACCGCCGGCTCTGCCGACTTCGCCCCGCTGGCCGGGATGTGCCGGGACCGGCTCCTCTGGGTGAGGGACCTCTGGGGGAACCGGTTCCGGCGGGATCTGATCGGGGCCTTCCGGGCGCTGAAGGAGTCCGGGCAGGTGGAGCTGTTGACGACGGCGGCCACCCACGGTTTCCTCCCGCTCATGGAGGTTTGCCCCGCCGCCCTCCGGGCTCAGGTGGAGGTGGGGATCGAGAGCTTCAGGCGCTTCTTCGGGAGCGCGCCGTCCGGCTTCTGGCTTCCGGAATGCGGATACACCCCGCTGGTGGGCGAGGTGCTGCGGCAGGCCGGGATCCGATACACCTTCCTCGAGACCCACGGGATCCTCCACGCCGTCCCCAGGCCGAGGTTCGGCGTCTACGCGCCGGTCCGTTCCCCGCAGGGGCTGTTCCTGTTCGGCAGGGACCCGGAGACGGCCCATCAGGTCTGGTCCGCCGTCGAGGGATATCCGGGGGATCCGGTGTACCGGGATTTCTACCGGGACATCGGCTTCGACCTCCCGGAGGAATACCTCAGGCCCTTTCGGAATCACGGGGGCTTGAGGGTCCAGACCGGGATCAAGTATCACCGGATCACCGGCCGGACCGGGGACAAGGAGCCTTACCGGCCCGATCAGGCCCAGGCCAAGGCCCAGGAGCATGCGGGGAATTTCCTGTTCAACCGCCAGCGCCAGGTGGAGCATCTCTCTGGGCTGATGGGCCAGCCGCCGGTGGTGACGGCGATGTACGACGCCGAGCTGTTCGGCCACTGGTGGTTCGAGGGGCCCCTCTGGTTGGAGGCGGTGATCCGGAGGTTCCACGACTACGGCGGCGGCCTCCGGCTCGCGACCCCTCCGGAGGTGCTGAGCCTGCTCCCCCGGATCCAGCCGGTCTCGCCCCACCTATCCACCTGGGGATGGAAAGGGTATAATGAGATGTGGCTTCAGGGGGCGAACGCGTGGATCTACCGGCATCTCCATCAGGCGGCTTGGGCCGCGGGCCGGCTCGCGGCGGCCGAACCGGGGGCGACCGGCTTAAGGCGGCGGGCCTTCACCCAGGCGTTGCGGGAGCTGTTGCTGGCTCAGGCCAGCGACTGGGCTTTCATCCTGGCGCAGGGAACCTCCGTCGGCTACGCCCAGAGCCGGCTGAGCCGCCATCTGGCCCGCTTCAACCGATTGATCGGCCGGATTCAGCACCGGCGCCTCGACGAGGCCTGGCTCGCCGACCTTGAAGCCCAGGACAATCTTTTCCCCTTCCTCGATGAATACCGCTATCGTTAATCAGGCCGAAGGAACCAACGGCGCGATGGTGGACCGGACCCGGCTGCCCCGGCATGTGGCCATCATCATGGATGGCAACGGCCGGTGGGCCCGCGCCCGGGGCCTTCCGCGGGTGATGGGCCATCGGGCCGGCATCAAGTCGGTGCGGGTGGTGGCGGAGCTGGCCCGGGAGCTGGGGGTCGGGGTGCTGACCCTGTACGCCTTCTCCGTCGAGAACTGGAAGAGGCATCCCCAGGAGGTGGCCACCCTGATGCGCCTGCTGGACGAGTACCTTCGCCGGGAGCTGCCCACCCTGATGAAGAATGAGATCCGGCTGAACGTCCTGGGGGATATGACGGCGCTGCCGGAGAGGGTTCAGGAGCACCTGAAAGAGGTGATGGCCGGGACCGGGGGGAACGGGAAGATGGTGCTCAACCTCGCCTTGAACTACAGCGGCCGCTGTGAGATCCTCCAGGCGGTGAGAAGGATCTCCGCCCAGATGCAGGCCGGCAACCTCAAGGAGGCCGAGCTGGACGAGGCCGCCTTCAGCCGCTTCCTCTATACCGACGGCCAGCCGGACCCGGATCTCCTGATCCGGACCAGCGGCGAGCAGCGGATCTCCAATTTCCTCCTCTGGCAGATCTCCTACACCGAGCTGTACCTGACCCCCACCCTCTGGCCGGATTTCGGAAAGCCCGATTTCCTCGCGGCCCTCCTGGAGTACCAGCGGCGGGAAAGGCGCTTCGGCGCCTGAGGCGATGAGCAATCTCCTCTTGAGATTGATCACCGGCTCGGTCCTGATCGGGCTCGTGGTCTGGGTCCTCTTCTTCGCTCCGGTGTGGGTCTTCGCCCTGGTGACCACCGGCTTCATCCTCCTCGCCCTCAATGAATTCTTCTCCCTCGTCGAGATCAAAGGGATCGTCATCGAGCGCTGGATCGGCTTGGGGATCGGCTTGTTGATCCCCCTCTCCATCTTCTGGGGGTTCGAGCCGACGAAGGGATGGGAGCTCTTCTTCATGATGGTGGCCTTCCTCTCCCTTTTCATCCTGCAGCTTAGGCGCCGGGACAGCTCTCAGGCGATTGTGGGGATCTCGACCGCCCTCTTCGGGATCTTCTACGTCTCCTGGTGCTTCAGCTTTCTCATCAAGCTCCGTTTCTTAAGCGGCGGGACGGCCCCCGACGGCCGGTGGCTGGTGGCGCTTCTGTTGCTGGCGACGAAGGGAGCCGATGTCGGCGCCTACGCGGTCGGGTCCGCCTTCGGCAGGCACGCCCTGATCCGGCGGATCAGCCCCTCCAAGACCTGGGAGGGGATGGTGGGGGGACTTCTGGTGAGCGTTGCGGCGGCGGTGTCGCTCAAAGGAATTTTTAATCATGTGCCGGTGGGGCACCTGCTGACTCTTGGGGTTTTGCTGGCTTTCGTCGGGCAGCTGGGGGATCTGTCGGAGTCCGTCATCAAGCGGGATTGTCAGGTGAAAGA
>JACPXU010000081.1 GCA_016196375.1 Candidatus Omnitrophota bacterium
AGGACCGGCGGCGGATCCGTGATCTGCTTCAAGATCGCCGGATAATCGGGATCGAACAGGGTGACGATCCTCACCCCCAGCCGGCCGGCCTCGGCCAGCTCCCCCGCCAGCCCCTTTCCATCCGCCGCCCGCCGCATCCCCTCCACCACGGCGGGAGTGGCCCAGCGGTCGAGGATCTCCCTGACGGCGGCGGGGCTCAAGCCGAACGCCTCCTCCACCGACGGGAGCGCCGACAGGAACCGATGGATCATCCCGGCGCCCAACCCCGAAACCGCGTTGAGAGCGATCAGAGCTTCACGGTCATTCATCATTCGGCATTCCTGCTTCGCAATTCCTTCTGGATCTCCCCGACCACCCCCTCGATCGTCCGGTCCGAGGTGTCAATGGTCACGTCGGCCTTCGCGTAAAAAGGGGCCCGCAGCTTCAGCAGCTCCTCCACCCTCGCCCCCGGATCCGGCCCGTTCAAGAGAGGCCTCGAGGAGAGGGAAGCCAGCACCCGCCGGACGATCACATCGGGCCGGGCGCTTAAACAGACCAAGAGGCCGGCCGATCTCATCCGCTCCACGTTGGCCTGCTCCAGCAT
Organism: Candidatus Omnitrophota bacterium; assembly: GCA_016196375.1. GTDB lineage: Bacteria > Omnitrophota > Gorgyraeia > 1-14-0-20-64-10 > 1-14-0-20-64-10 > JACPXU01. The sequence continues at coordinate 584 of JACPXU010000081.1, forward strand.
CACGCCGCCGCCGGCGGCGATCACGCGGCCCTTCAACGCGGCCGCCCACTCCACCGCCTCGGCCTCCCGCTTCCTGAAGCCGGCCTCTCCCTCGGCGGCGAAGATCTCAGGGATGGAGCGGCCGGCCTGGCGCGCGATCCGGTCATCCAGATCCACAAAAGGCCGCTTCAACCGGCGGCTCAACAACCGCCCCACCGCCGACTTGCCGGTCCCCATGAATCCCACCAACACGATATTCTTCATCCAAGTGGGGTCAGACCCCGCGGGGTCAGACCCCGTGAGAATTGTTTTACCTGTCTCAAGTAGCCCCGGAAGTTGCGCCGGACCTCCCCAAGGCTGTCCCCGCCGAACTTCTCCAGGAACGCCCGGCCCAGCTCGAAGGCCATCACCGCCTCCGCCACCACGCCGGCCGCGGGGACGGCGCTCACGTCGGAGCGCTCCACCGTCGCCTGAAACGGCTTCTTCGCCTTGATGTCGACGCTCATCAGCGGCCTGCGCAGGGTGGACAGCGGCTTCATGTGGACCCGCACGATCACCGGGCCGCCGATCGAGATCCCCCCCTCAATCCCGCCGGCCCGAAAGCTCTTCCGGTAGAACCCCTTCCCTTTCGAGTAATAGATCTGATCATGAAGCTGCGACCCGAAAACCTGCGAGACCCGGGTCCCCGCCCCCACCTCCACCGCCTTGATCGCCTGGATCGACATCAAGGCGCCGGCGAGCCTGCCGTCCAGCTTCCGGTCGTAATGGACGTGGGAGCCCAACCCCACCGGAACCCCCAGCGCCACCACCTCCACCGTCCCGCCGACGGTATCCCCGCTCGCCTTGGCCCTGTCGATGAGGCGGATCATCCGCTCCTCGGCCCGGCGGTCCGCGCAGCGAAGCGGAGAGAGCTCGGCCATCGACCGAATCCGCTCGAAGCCGGCCCCGCCGACCTCGGCATCGACGCCGCCGAGGCGCACCACATGGCTGAACACCTCGATGCCGAACTCCTGGAGGAGCCGCTTGGCGACCGCCCCCACGGCGACGCGGGCCGCCGTCTCCCGGGCGGAGGCCCGCTCCAGGATGTTCCGGATGTCGCCGGTGTTGTATTTCAGCGCGCCGCCCAGATCGGCGTGGCCGGGGCGCGGGCGGGTCACCACAGGCAACCGATCGATCGAGGAATCCTTGTTGTCGACCTTCAGCGCGATGGGAGAGCCGATCGTCTTGCCGAACCGGACCCCCGAGAGGATCTGCGCCTCGTCGGCCTCGATCGAGGTCATCCGGGCCCCCCGGCCGTACCCAAGCTGGCGGCGCCGGAGCTCTCCATTGATGAACGAGGGGGCGAGCGCCAGGCCCGCCGGCATCCCCTCGAGCACCGCGATCAGACACTCGCCGTGCGACTCACCCGCAGTCAAGTACCGCAGCATGACAGCTCCTTTTTACCACCCCACCACCAGGGACCGGTACCAGGCCACGATCGAGTCCCCCCAGAAGATCGCCGCCACCGTGCCCAAGGCGAGGAACGGGCCGTACGGGATCAGCTCCCGCCCGGACCGCAGCTTCATCCCGATCCCCACCACCGACCCCAGGAAAGGGGCGAGGAACAGGACGATCAACAGGGTCTTCGGGGCACCGATGACCGACCCCACCATCGCCATCAGCTTCACGTCCCCTCCCCCCACCGCCTCCTCCTCGCCGATCGCCTTGAGCTTGCGCCGGAACATCCATCTGCCCAGGAGGCCCATCCCGAGGATCAGGCCGCCGCCGGCGGCCAATCCCAGAAGGCTCCTCCCCAGCCCCTCCCACCAGCGGGAGGCCCCGTGCAGGGCCGGGAAGAAGCTGGAGACAATCAGGCCCAGCCGGATCCCGGGAAGGGTGACCTCGTCCGGGATGATCATCTCCCTGGCATCCACCACCGACACCAGGAGGAGACTCGCTCCCAGCGACCCGTAGATCATCGCCGACATCGTCGGCCCGAAACGCCGGAGGCACCCCAAGAACAGCAGGCCGGCCGCCAGCTCCACCGCCGGATAGAGCCAGGAGATCCTCGCCCCGCAGCGACGGCAGCGGCCCCTGAGCCGGGCGAAGCTGAGGAGCGGAATGTTGTCGTGCCAGGCGATGACCGCCTGACAGGCCCGGCAGCGGGATCGCCCCCGGACCACCTGCTCCTGCGCCGGCAGCCGCCAGATGCAGACGTTGAGGAACGACCCGACCATGAGCCCAAAAACAAAAACCAGCGGCTCAATGAGACCGGAAATGTTCATCCAGCGCCTCCCGCATCACCGGCAGCATCCCCTTGACCCCGGTCCAAAGCTCAAAAGAGGCCGCCCCTTGGCCCGCCAGCATCTCGTCGCCGGTGATCACCCGGCATCCCTGCCGTCGGGCGGCCCGGATCAGGGCCGTCTCCCGCGGCCCATACACCAGGTCGTACACCCACTGGCCCTGATGGAGCTTGCCCGAATCGACCAGCCTCTCCCCCGGGCCGTCCATCCCGACCGGGGTGGCGTTGACCAGAAGCTGGCACTCCCCCACGGGGAGGGATTCCAGCCGCTCCCCCACCTGCGCGAAATGGGCCGCCCCTCGCCCCCCTCGCCACCGGTTCGCCGTCTCCGCCAATGCCCTGGCCCGATCCAGGTTCCGGTTCCAGATCGTCAGGCGCTCCACCTTGGTCCGGACGGAGAGAGAGACGGAGATCGCCTCCGCCGCCCCTCCCGCTCCCAAGAGGAGAACGTGCCAGCCCTTTAAGTCCAGCGACCTCGGCGGGTCCAGGAGCGGCCGAAGGAACCCTTCTCCGTCGGTGTTGTAGCCGACCGGCCGCTCCTTATTATCCATCACGACGGTGTTGATCGCGCCGATCGCTCCCTCCGGCACCTCCGCCAGGCCCAGCCGCCCCTCCCCCTCGCCCACCAGCCAGGCGAAGACCGACTTCTTGTAAGGCATCGTCACGTTGAATCCGCAGAGCCGCAGGGCCGGAACCTGCCCCAGCCAATCCCACAGATCCTCCGGCTTGACCGGGTACTCCCGATACTCCCCTCGAAGGCCTGCGGTCTTGAGGGCCTGCTCGTGCACGAGCGGAGAGAGGGAATAGCCCAGCGGCCATCCCAGGATCCCCAGCCTCCAGAACTTTTTAGGCGCGTTCGACAATTCGAAACCGTTATCTTAAACCCAACCCGCCTGCACCCCATGCAAGCGCGCTACCAAGCTACGCCACGCCCCGTGTGGTACGAGAACTTACAAAACCAAGTTTCCAACGATGACGCTAATTTAACCGTATCATCCCCCAGCTATTTAAGTGCTCAAGCAGGTTAAGCAACCAATGAGATTCGGGTAGCTGGACGCTTTCCCCTCCATGCTTAGGATGGAAGGGAGGGGTTTTCTTCCAACGCTTGATTGTAGGGAGAACGGTTTTCTTCAGAAAATCCTGCAACTGAACCTGGGGTGCTCCCTGGTCTTTGGACAGGTTTTGAGGGTTCTTAAGGTTATAGGGGTTGAGGTGTTGTCGTCCCGCGATTTTTATTTTACGCATTCTTCCA
>JACPXU010000090.1 GCA_016196375.1 Candidatus Omnitrophota bacterium
ACCCCGTAGGCCCATCCCCGAGGATCCTCCGGCCCCGCGATCACCCCCACGCTGGCCTGCTCCGCCTGAGCCTCAGGCAAGAGGTTGATCCGATTCCCAAGCTCCTCTAAACCAGCCTGGCTAGCTGGAGGGCGATAGGAATAACGACCAACCAGCTCGTACTTATAAAACCTTTCAACCACTTTGCCTATTTTCAAGAGAACCCGATCAGGGCCACCTTGCACACTGACAGCCTGAATCTCCCACTCTGTCCCATCTGGATGAATGATGACCCCGCCGACTTTCAGAGTGGAGAAATCCGTCTCCTGCGTAATCAGTTGTCGCTCTTCCGCTCCTGCGGCCACGGCGGGCGCGGGGGAACGGGAGGCGGATTCCCTCGAGAGGAACAGGGCGATTCGCCGGGCCTCATCTCTGAGTTTCAGAAAAGCCGCATTGTGCCCGGAGGGAAGACCGGTCGCATAGTCTGCGACCCCAAGAAGAATCGACTGAACCTTGTCCAGCCGGCTCGTCCAGTCCGAAGAGAAGAATGCGGAGGAATGGGAGTAAAAGAGGCCGGGATCAAAGTCGGTGGTGTCGTTGGCGTGATAAATATACGGGACCTTGCTTTGATCCATCGCCCTCTTTGCCTCGGAAGAAGAGCCGAACTTGGAACCGGGGATAAGGTGCTTTTCCGGTTCCGGGACAATGAAGAAAAGGTTCTCCTTAAACATCTCCGAGACGCCTTCGTCCCCTCGCTGCTGAAGGATCCGGCCCAGCAGGGCGAGCTCGCCGTAGACCTCTCTCACGACCACTGGGCTATACAAGTAAGCCGTGGAGCCTTTTCTATCCGCCTGGCGGCTTTCCTCCGCCCAGCGGTGAAGGATCCGGAGCATCCCCGCTTCGTCAACACCCCTCTCAAGACGATACGGGTAGATTTCGAAATGGGAGAAGAGGCCATCGGCGGCCTCCGGGTTCTTCTGAAGCGTCAGTTGTCCGGCATCCCCCTGCCCGGTCAGGGAGACCCACTGCCCTTCCGCGAGGGGAGATTCCCAGGACCTGTTTGGCTGCAAAACAACGGTATCCCTGTCTAAAGACCCATGTCGCGTAAACCAGGTAAAATGCCCGCTTCCTAAAACAACGAGGTGATCGTCCTGCACCTTTACCAGATAAGGACGCCGTCCGCTGCTGAGACTCGAACCGAAAGTTACGAGAAAGAAGCGATTCTCACCGACTGGAATGGAAGCGGGAAGCTGGCTGCTGTCAAACTCCCACGGCTTTCCTTCCACCCGCCAATACTCCTCCTCCAAACCGGAAGCGGCGGGTGAGATAGAGAGTGGAGCAGATGAGGATGGAGCCGCAGGTGCAAAACCCACGGCGCTGGCGAGACGGGTGCCGGCTTTTCCGACCGTGCGGGGGTCGGCCGTCAGGAAGGCGTTGACGATCTCCTCGAGGCCGGATTTGGTGCCTTCCGCCCGCTGCTGGTCCCGGAGGGCGTAGGCGGGGACGGAGCCGAAGGCAAAACTCAGAGCCAAGGAGGCTGCAAGGAGTCTACCGGCGAATGTTAATCTGGTTCTTCGGGTTTTTCGCATCATGATCGGGGAGCGATCCGTTTTTAAATCGTTAGAGCAAATATACTTTATCTCTGCTCATTTGTCAAGAGTGGAAAATGGAACTAACGCAACGTGCAAGAACACATGGGGTTAGAAGTCGGTCAAAGAGCGGACCTGAGACCTAGTGGGGTCTGACCCCGCGGGGTCAGACCCCTTCAAGGGTTCCCTTCAGGGGTTCCCTGCAAGTTGCGGAGCTTAAGGAGCTAAGCGTGGAACCGGCCGGCCCAGAGCCGTTGGAGGAAATCCTCCCAGGGAAGGACCTGGATCCCCCTGCCGGTCCGGCGGGGCTCTTTCTCGAGACAGACGACGACGGACCGTTTGACCGGGCCATCCTCCAGCAGGGCTGAGAGATGGCGGATGTCTCCCTCATGGACCCTGGAAGAGCCCTTGATCTCGATGGCCAGCTCCTTGTCCCCCACGATAAAGTCCACCTCCTGGCCCGCGCTGGTCCGCCAGAAAGCAATGGGCAGCTCCGGCTCCCGATAGGCTTGATAGGCCCTGAGCTCCATCAGGATGTAATGCTCGAACGCCTTTCCGAACTCGGCGCTGCCCAGCCGCGGCTGGCGGCGGGCCAGATGATTGGCCACCCCCACATCGAAGAGGTAGAACTTCTCCGCGGTGATCATCCTCCGGTTTCTGGATTTCCTCCAGGGAGGGATCCGAAAACCGAGATAGGTGTCCTCCAGAATGTCGAAGTAGGAGCGGACGATCTTCTGGGAAACGCCGGCCTCGCGGGCGATGTTGGTGTAGTTGATCAGCTCGCTGCTGGTGATCGCCGCCACCCGCAGGAACTCGGAGAAGGAGGGGATCTGCCGGACAAGCGCCTCCGCCGCGATTTCCTCCTTGAGGTAGTCCGCGATGTAGGCCCGCAGGTCCTCCGCCGGATCCGGCGACAAGAAATGGAGCGGCAGGAGCCCCGAGAGGACCGCCTTTTCCAGATCGAACCCTTCCACCTCCATGTAGGAAAGCGGCGCCATGGTCCTGCGCCATGCCCGCCCGCCCAACAGGTTGGCGTGGCCGCGCCGCAGCTTCCGGGCGCTGGATCCGGTGAGGAGGAAGGAGATCCCCCGGTTCTCGATCAGCCAGTGGACCTCGTCCAGGATCGCCGGCACCTTCTGGACCTCGTCAATGACGATCAATCCCTTGTGGCCCTGATAGCGCTCCCGCAGGAGAGACGGCCGTGAGACGTATTGGGCGAACAGGTCCGTCTTGAGCAGGTCGATGACCGTCGCCCCGGCGAGATGATGGGCGATCCAGTAGCTCTTGCCGACCTTGCGGGGCCCCCAGAGAAAGGCGGAGCGGCGCGGGGGCAGTTTGATGTCGAGGAGCCTCCGGACAATTTTTCTCACAATGTAATTTTATCCGGATATTTTTACTTTGTCAATAAAATTGTCCGATCGCCCGGGAGGAGGGCCGCCTGAGAGAGGGCCTCCGCCAGGAATTCGAGGGGGAGGGGCAGGCCCTGGATGGAGCCCTGGAGGAGGAGGCCGTCCCGCCAGACCCGCAGGGCGGAGCCGGCCACCTTCCCGCCGCGATAGAGGAGATCCCCGCAGGCGGAAGCGGCGAAGCAGAGGGCCGCGGGGGAGGGAGAGGGGGAACCGCCGGCGCAGGCCAGATCGAGATCGTCGGCGGGAATCGATCCCCGGCGGATCAGCTCCTCCCGCAGGCCGCGATGGAGGAGGCCGGCCACCTGATGAAGCGGCAGCCCGCGGGGAAAGAGGGGGCGCGGGATCGCGACGGCGTAGGTGAGCTCACCCGACGGGGAGTGGACCACGGCGCCGCCGCCGGTGGGACGGCGGACGATCGGCAGGCCGCGGCGGATCAGCTCGGCCGGCAGATCCTCGAGGCGCTGGCGGCGGCCGAGGGAGATCGCCGGCTGATTCCAGCGATAGATCCGCAGGATCAGGGTCGGCGGGTCGGCCCCCCGCCGGACGCAGGCGGCCAGCGCCTCATCCGCCGCCATGTTGGCCGCGGGATCGCCGGGCGGATCGAGGATTACGAGGGGCCGGTGGACCACCGGAGGTTCGGGTCGCGGGCCGCCTGCACCTCGTCCAGGCGGGTCACCGGCATCCGGTGGGGAGCCGCCTTGACCCTGCCGGGGTTCCCCTTCGCCTCCTCGGCGATCGTGATGAGGGCCTTGGCGAAGGCGGCGAGGGTCTCGCGCGACTCGGTCTCGGAGGGCTCGATCATCAGGGCCTCCTCGACGATCAGGGGGAAGCAGATCGTCGGGGCGTAGAATCCGTAGTCGAGGAGCCGCTTCGCCACGTCCATCGCCTTGACGCCGAAGGCGGCCTTCAGCTCCTTGGCGGAGGCGACGAACTCATGCATGCAGGGCTCATCCACCGGGATCGGGTAGGTCCCCTTCAAGAGGGCCTTCAGGTAGTTGGCGTTGAGGATCGCCCCCTCGGAGACGCGGAGCAGGCCCTCCTTCCCCAGCGCCTTCACGTAGGCGTAGGCCCGGACCAGGGCGCCGACGTTTCCATAAAAGGAGCGGACCCGGCCGATGGAACTTGGGCCGGGAGAGGCCAGACGATAGGTCCCCCGCTCCTCGACCACCGACGGGCCGGGGAGGAACGGCCTCAAGGCCGCCTTGACGCCGACCGGCCCGCCGCCGGGGCCGCCGCTGCCGTGCGGGATGGAGAAGGTCTTGTGGATGTTGACATGGACCATGTCGAATCCGATGTCTCCGGGCCGGAACAGGCCCAGCAGGGCGTTCAGGTTGGCGCCGTCCAGGTACATGAGGCCCCCCTTCTCGTGGACGAGCCGGGAGATCTCCAGGACTTCTTCCTCGAACAGGCCGAGCGTGTTGGGATTGGTCATCATGAAGACGGCGAGGTCGTCGTCGATCGCCGAGGCCAGGTTCTTGAGGGAGGTCCGGCCCCGCGCGGTGGAGGCGACCTCCACCACCTCGAAGCCGCAGAGGGCGGCGCTGGCCGGGTTGGTCCCGTGGGCGGAATCGGGCACCACCACCTTGCGGCGGCGCCGGCCCTGGCCCTGGCCGTTGGACTCGTGGAAGGCCTTGGCCATGAGGAGGGCGGTCAGCTCCCCGTGGGCGCCGGCGGCCGGCTGCAGGGTGACCGCATCCATCCCGAGGATCTCCTTGAACAGCTGCTCCAGCTCATGGAGGAGCCGCAGGATCCCCTGGACCCCTTCCTCCGGCGTGTAGGGATGGGCCCTCGCGAAGCCGGGGAGGGCGGCGATCTCTTCGTGGACCTTCGGATTGTATTTCATCGTGCAGGAGCCGAGCGGATAGAAGTTGGTCTCCGCCGAGAAATTCAGATGGGCCAGGCGCATGAAGTGCTTGACCAGATCCCGCTCGCTCACCTCCGGCAGCGGGGCCGGATCGCGGCGGAGCATCTCGGCCGGGAGAAGCTCCTCCGGCGGACGATGAGGGACATCCAGCGCCGGGAGGAAGAAGCCGCGCCGGCCGGGGCGGCTCAGCTCCGAGAGAAGCGGCTCCAGGAGCCGGCCCGGGGAATGAGGAGGCGTCGAGGCCATCGGAGCGGGATGCGGGGTGTAGGAAGCGGCCTCTATCGTCATCGGACCGCCTTTCCGACCGCGGCGACGAACCGGTCCATCTGATCTTTGGAGCGGGTCTCGGTGACGCAGAGGAGCCACCCCTTTTCCAGCTCAGGATCCCACCGCTTCAGGGGAAATCCACCCAGGAAGCCCTCTTTCAAGAGCTGCTGGTTGAGCCGCTCCGGATCCACCGGTATCTTGAGGGCGAACTCGTTGAAGAAGGGGGCCGGGAAAAGGGGGGCGACACCGGGGATCCGGGTCAATTGATCGAACCCATAATGGGACTTGAGCAGGTTCTGAAGGGCCAGCTCCCGGAAACCTTCCTTGCCCAGCGAGGCCAGGAAGACCGCCGCCCCCATCGCCATCATCGCCTCGTTGGTGCAGATGTTGGAGGTGGCCTTCGCCCGACGGATATGCTGCTCCCGGGTCTGGAGCGTCAGGACGAATCCCCGGCGGCCGTGGGCGTCCCGGGTCAGCCCGACGATCCGGCCGGGGACCTTGCGCAGGAGCTTCTGCCGGCAGGCGAAGAGGCCCAGGTAGGGGCCGCCGTACTGGAGGTCGGTCCCCAGCGGCTGGCCTTCTCCCACCACGACATCGGCCCCGTAGGAGCCGGGCGGCTTCAGGACCCCCAAGGAGATCGGGTTGACCAGGACGATCAGCAAGGCCCCGTGGCGGTGGGCCAACCTCTCCAGCCCCTCGACCGGCTCCAGGCAGCCGAGGGCGTTCGGCATCTGGACCACGACGGCGGCGGTGTTCGCGTCCACCGCGGCCTCGGCCTGATTCAGATCGCTCACCCCCTGGCGGTGCGGGATCTCCCGGATCTCGGTCCGGGTCCGCCCCAGATAGGTGGCGAGGGTCTGCCGGTACTCCGGATGGAGCGACTGGGCCACCACCAGCCTCGGGCGCTCCGTCTCCCGCAGGGCCAGGAGGCAGGCCTCCGCCAAAGCGCTGGCCCCGTCGTACAAAGAGGCGTTGGCCACCTCCATGCCGGTCAGGTCGCAGAGGAGACTCTGGTACTCGTACATCGCCTGAAGGGTCCACTGCGAGGCCTCC
>JACPXU010000102.1 GCA_016196375.1 Candidatus Omnitrophota bacterium
AAGCACAGCACCGGAGGCATGAGGAGACCCAGCGCCAGGCGGAGGCTGAGGCCCGGCTGGCCAAGGAGAAGCAGGAGGCGCAGCGCAACGCCGCGTTGGCGAAGAAGGAGGCCGAGGAGGAACATCGGCGTCAGCAGGAGGAGCTGGCTCGAAGGAACAGGGAGGAGCAGCGGGAGGCCGAACGCAAGGTGCAGGAGGCCAAGCGCCAGGCGGAGGCTGAGGCCCGGCTGGCCAAGGCCGAGGAAGCACAGCACCGGAGGCATGAGGAGACCCAGCGCCAGGCGGAGGCTGAGGCCCGGCTGGCCAAGGAGAAGCAGGAGGCGCAGCGCAACGCCGCGTTGGCGAAGAAGGAAGCCGAGGCCCGGCTGAACAAAGAGAAAGCAGCCCTCGAACGGAAGCTGGCTTTGGCCAGCAACACGGACCTGAACAAGAAGGTCCAGGTGGCGGAGGACGGGAGCTTTGAGTTTCCTTTGATCGGACCTGTCCATGCCGCCGGCCATTCGTTACAGGAGATTCAGCAGGAGATTCAGGACCGGCTGAATCGGGAGTACCTCGTCAACCCGCAGGTGAGCATTCGACCCACCAACGCGAAGTTCTCCGTCTTGGGAGAGGTGTCGCGGCCCGGTTCCTATCTGATCGAGGGGGCGATGGACGTGCTGACCGCGATCAGCCTGGCGGGCGGGATCACCAAATTTGGATCCAGCCGGGTCGATGTCATCCGTGGAGAAGAAGAGGAGAAGGTGACGATCCGGACCAATGTGGACGCGATCATCAAGGGGAGCGAGCCGAATGTGGATATCATGCCTCACGACACGGTCTACGTGAGGCGACGCATCTTTTAGATGGATCCACTCGGTTTCTTCAGGGGCGGGGCTGGGCGCGCAGCCCTTGCCTTGATCGGGGTGGGGCTGGCCATCCACCTTTACGAGCGGATCCTCCTCGACCCCTATCTTCATGGCCTGAAGACGGTGGCTTTGATCCTGGATGCCGCCACCGAGGTGAAGGAAGCAGAGTCGGCCCTCTCGCTCGCGGATCAGCTCCTGGTGGAGGCGATGGGCCGGCAGGAGATCGACCCGAGGGCTGTCTCCTCTCTTCAGTACGTTCAAGGGGTGTTGGCGGCCGGTCAGGGGGAGCGGTCGGTGGCGGACGCCCAGGTGATGCTGGATGCCCTTGTGGGGGAGCGGGCGGCTTTCCGTCCGCGGCTCCTTGCCACCTTTGACAGCATCGTCGTGGCGGCGGAGAGTGGCTTCCGGGGGATGGTCCTCCTGCCGCGCCAGCTCCTCAGGCAGGACCCTTCCAGGGTTGTGGGAAGCGCCAGATTCAGGCAGGCCGCTCAGCTGGAGCGGCAAGGCTTGCTTGCCGAGGCGGCGGACCTCTACGAGCAGCTCCTGAAGGTCTATCCAAACGATCCGGGGCGAAGTATACTGAGACTGCGGCTTGGGTTTCTCTTTCATCGGACCCGGGCCCTCGATCGGGCCGGCTCTTTTTACGTCCAAGCGCTTCGAGACGCCCAAGACCTCAGGCTGGTCGAGGTCACCCGCCAGATGCTGCAATGGCTCGATCGGCTGCGGTGGAAAGAGGCCCGCGCCGTGAAATTGGAGAAGCTCCTGCTGACCGTGGGCCCCGGGCCGGAGCGCCAGCAGGTGGCGTTTGAGTACGCCTCTTTCTTGATCCAGCTGTATCAGATGGACAAAGCGGCGCAGATCTTTCGCGAGGGGGCGATGGCCGATCCGCGGGGAGAGCTGGAGCTCCCCTGTTTGTTCAAGGAGGCTTGGTGCCTGAAGAGGATGGGGCGGTTCGAGGAGGCGCTTTCACTGTTTGAGCAGGTTGTTCGCAAGGACCCGGCCGGTCCCTGGGGGACCGCCTCGAATCTTCAGCTGGCCGATCTGTACAAGGCGGAGGGAGATTACGCCGGCAGCATCCGGATCTACGAGCAGGTGGTTGCGGAGTCGAAAGAGGAGGTGCTCGTTGCGGCCGCCTTGGCGCAGGCGGGGGCCACGAGTCTCTACGACTTGAAGGATCGAAGAAAGGCCGAGTCGTACTTCCAAGAGACGGCCGCCCGCTTTCCGGCCAGCATCTTCAGCACCGTCGGAAAGCAGCTTGAGGAATCGCAAGGGGCCAAGGTGGCGCCCGCCAGATTCACCTCCCTGCCGTCGGTGGTGGGATCCCTCGCCCTGGGATCTCCCCTGATGAACTGGCTGGAGGACTCCCTCCCGGTCTTCGTCGAGCTGTTCGCCGGCCGAGCGATCAGATACATGGCCTCCATGGCCCAGCGGGAGGTTACCCAGAAACTGACCGAGGAAGAATTCCGGAAGATGCTCTCCCGCCGGCTCAACGAGCGGTTTCCGGGCCAGGTTTCAGAGATCAGCGCGAAGATCCGTCCCGATGGCATGACCGTCTCTTTGACGGTGAGCCTGGGGATGGCCGCGTTCCCCCTGTCCTGGAAGGTGGGGGTCCAGGTGGTCGAGGAGAGGCCTCACGTCGTGGTGCAGGAGCTGAAGGCGGCGGGGCTCTCCGTCCCCGAGGAGATCCGGGGGGTCTTGGAGGCGCGCGTGAACCAGGCCGTCGACCGCCTTCAATGGCCGCTCAAGGTGAAACGGTGTGAGCTGAAGGAGGGCTATGCCTGGGTCAGCGTGGAGTCGGCGGAGTGAGATGGCTCTACCGGCATGGGGGAAAGAGGATCTTCGATCTGGGGTTGGCGGCGGCGGGCCTGTTCCTGTTTGCCGTGCCGATGGCCCTGATCGCCCTCTGGATTTGGAGAGAGACGGGGCGGCCGATCCTCTTTCTCCAGGTCAGGGTGGGAAAGGGAGGGAGGCATTTTGTCCTGTTGAAGTTCCGCACCATGACTCCCGAGGGCCGCGTGATCCCTTCGGGCCGCGCCTTGAGGGCCACGGCGATGGATGAGCTGCCGCAGCTGGTCAACATCCTCAAGGGGGAGATGAGCTTCGTGGGGCCGCGCCCCCTCATCCCGGAGGAGCTCACGGAGCTTCCCGGGATCCAGGAGGGGGGGCGCCGGCTTTTGGTCCGGCCGGGGCTGGCCGGCCTGGCCCAGCTTCACGGGACGAAGAGCGCCGGTTTGGCCGAGCGCCTTCAATGGGACCTGGCCTATCTGGACCGATGCTCGCTGTGGCTGGATTTGAAGATCCTCCTCAAATCGGTGGGAATCACCCTGGCCGGCGCCTGGGAGCTTCCGCACGGAAGCGGTTCTTCGGCTGGAGGCCGTTAAACCGTGGCCATTGCTGATCCGCTGGAATGGCAACTGGAAGATTACCTCCGGATCTTCCGGCTCTATAAATGGCGGATCGGCCTGATCACGCTCCTCTTGGGCGGCTTCATGGCCTTCTACATGGCCCAGCAGCCCGATATCTACAAGGCCACCACGAGGATCCTCATCGAGCCCCAGGCCGCCCGGGTGGTGCAGTTCGAGGAGGTCTCTCCCT
>JACPXU010000087.1 GCA_016196375.1 Candidatus Omnitrophota bacterium
CGGGGGGCTCTCCATCCCCGACAACATCCGCCGGCGGCTTGGGCTCAGGGCCGGCCACCTGGTGGAGCTGAAGGTGGTGGGGGGTAGCGGGAAGAAGCGGCTTCTGCTCTCCACACGGAAGAGCATCTCGCTGACCGGGAGGGGACGATGAGAGGGGTCACGGACATTGCCGGGCTCCGGGATATCCGAAGCCATCGCAGCATCGGTCGGCGCTCGATCCCAAGATTGCAGAGCTCTGCCTACCTGGAGCTCTACATGCTCGGGAAGGAGCGGGATCGGCTGGAGAAGGAATTGGCCCTTCTGGAGAAACGGCGCAAGGGGATCGGGAAACGCCTTTCGGACATCCGGAAGGAGATGGAGGTTGTGGAGCGGTTGGCTCAGGCGGACCGCCAGAATAACGGGGTGAAGAAAGGAGCGGAGCCGAGCGGCTTCCCGAAGAAAAAATGGAAAGCGTTCGCCCTGAGGTACTGATGAACACTCTGCACCTCTACTGTGTGGTCAGCGACGGGAAGGCGCCAGACCCCCACCTCCTCGGCTTCGATGGCGGGCGGGTCGCGACGATTCGCCATGGCGCCATGGCCGCCCTCGTGAGCCGTGCCCCTGTCCGAGCCTACCGCTCGATGAGACGGGAGGAAGTCTTCCGGTATCTCGCTGCCCACCAGGCCGTCGTCGAAAAGGTCATGGAGGATCACACGGTGGTCCCGGTGAAGTTCGGGACCACGGCCCGTGATGAGGCGGAAGTCCGGAGGATCTTGGAGAGGGGCTACTCCCAGCTCAAGGCAACCCTGGAGGCCATCGAAGGCGAGATCGAGCTGGACCTGGTCGCCCAGTGGAAGGATCTCAACTCGATGTTCCGGCAGATCGGGGAGGAGGCAGAAATCCAAAGGCAAAAGGCCGCCATCGCGGTCCGGCCGGTGCAGGAGACCACCGAAGAGCGGATCAGGATTGGCCGGATGGTCAAGGCGCGGCTAGACCAGATGCGGGGAGAACGGGCGGCAGAGATCGTCGAGGCCCTCAACCCCCTGGTCCGGGATATCTGCCCTCACGCCCTCCTGGACGACCGGATGATCCTCAACACGGCCTTCCTCGTGGACAGGGCTAAGGAAAAAGAGTTCAGCGAAACCCTGGAGCGTCTGAACGGACCGTACACCGATTCCGTCGATTTCCGATGTGTGGGGCCGCTTCCCCCCTACAGCTTCGCCACCGTGGAGATCAAGACGTTCAAGTTTGAGACCATCGACCGGGCGCGGTGCCTGCTGGGACTCCAGGAGGACGCCGGGCTGGCTGAGATCAGGGACGCGTATCGGCGGCTGGTCCAGCAGTGCCACCCGGACCATGTCTCCCGGCAGGCAGGCAAGGCCGTCGGGGATGCCGCCGGCCCGTTTGAGGCTGTGACCGAGGCCTACCGGCTCTTAGGGGAGTACCGCCGGGTGGGCTCGTCCTTTCGCGCACGCGACGTGCGGGAGGCAGTGGCGGTGAGGCTCCTCCAGCGGTCTCCGGAGCCCTCCGGTGCGTGAGGAGGGGAAGTACCTCTATGGGATCATCGGAACGAATGGGGAGCGGAACTTTGGCCCCATCGGCATTGGCGGCCAGGAGGTGGAGACCATCGCCTACCTGGATCTCAGCGCAGTGGTCAGCAATGCTCCCCTCGGGAAGTACGTCGTCTCCAAGGAGAACCTCCTTGCCCACGAGCGGGCCGTCGAGCAGGCCATGAAGGAGTTCACCGTGCTGCCGGTGAGATTTTGTACGGTGGCCGCCAATGCTGAGGAGATCCGACGCCTCCTGGAGCGGCGGCACCGGGAACTGAAGCACCTCCTGCGGGACATGGACGGCAAGGTCGAGCTGGGGGTCAAGGCCCCCTGGAGGGACATGGGCCTCATCTTTCGGGAGATCGTTGACGAAAACGAGGAGATCAAGCGCCTGAAGGCCGAGATCGCCGAGAGACCCTCTCGACAGACCCACGCCCATCAGCTCGCCATCGGGCAGATGGTTCAGGCTGCCCTGGAGGCAAAGAAGGAGCGAGAAAGGGAGGAGATCCTCAGTGGGATGAAGCGGCTTTCCATGAATTACCGTCTCAACCGGAC
>JACPXU010000088.1 GCA_016196375.1 Candidatus Omnitrophota bacterium
GAAATGCCGAAGACGCAGTTCTACTACGGAACGGTGCCAGGATTAATCCTGGCACCGGATTGCGGCTATAGGCTAAAAATGGCAAATGCGCGACGGGGAAACGGTTTCGCCCTGCTGGCGGCCATCTTCATCCTGGTGATCCTCTCCACGATGGCGGCGGTGATGGCGCAGCTTTACGTCGGGCAGTCGAAGGGGGCCTTGGAGGCCCTGGACTCGGCGAAGGCCTTCGCGCTGGCGGATGGAGGGATGCGCTGGATCTTCCAGAACCAGTTCGACGGGGACACCGACTTCACCAACAACGCCTCCCCGACGGGTGCACCCTTCGGCGGCACACCGGTCACCATGGGGGAGGGCCAATTCTGGGTGGAGTACGCGAACGCCACCTCGAGCGACATTGATCTCAAGGTGACGGCGAAGGTTGGCAACGCGGTCCGGGTGGTCCAGGCCCACCTGGCCCGCACGGCCGGCGGCGGGAGCGGCTCTCCCGGCACCGGGCCGATCTTCTCCGCAACCGATGTCATCTACGCCGCGGAGATTCCGCCCGGGAGTCCCCCGTATGATGATGGCTCTGTGGATGCGAGAGCTCTGAAAGGGACGATCACCGGTGACGTTCGGGCCGAGGGGCCTTACTACGGGTCGAAGAAGGTGACGGTCACCGGCACGGTGAGCCAGAATCTGGCCACGCATCCCTACGCCGGTGTGGACTTCCAGTGGTTCTTCGATCGAAAGACCTCCTACACCGTTGCACCAGTCGATGGGTTGGACCTCATTTTCGGGTCCTACGGGACCCCGAATGGGATCTGGTACATCGATGGCGACGTCTATGTCTATAATAGCGGCAGCGGCGATGCTGTCCTCACTGGAACGACTGTGATAACGGGGAATCTATGGATCCTGATGAGCAATAGCCCCGGAAGGCTGGTCGCGTGGCCGAGCCAGAGGAACATCGACGGGGACGCGGCGCTGGAGTGGCTGCCCTCTCTGGTGGTCGGCGGCGGTTGCGCGGTCACGAGCTGGCCGATCAGTAAGATAGAAACCCACGGGTTGGCCTGCTTCGGTGGGAAAGTTATACCTGGTAGGGGTGGAATCAGCTTGAGTGCTAACGACAACAGCTTGCAAACCATCGTGAAAGGAATGTGGCTTTCATGGGGTTCAGTGGAAAGCGATTTTTCCATGTTTAATTCCCCCCCCGCGGCCCATTGACATGAGCTATCAGGAAACCGATAGCACCAGGAAGATTCCCACCGACTGGAGCGACGCCCCCTGGCTGCTGGCGACCCTGGGCGGCGGCCCGCCCAAATACAAGTTCACCCAGTGGCGGGAGGAGATCACTGAGTGAATCGGATTCGTCATCGGTGCCAGGATTAATCCTGACACCGTTCCGTAGAGGGGAACAACTGGGAATGCATAGAAATACATGGTATTATATGCATCGGGAGGTAACGGCGATGCGAACCACATTGGATCTGGATGGGCGATTGCTTAAAGAGGCAATGGCTCGGGCCCATGCCCATACAAAGACGGAGACGATTGAGCGGGGCTTGCGCGAACTGATCAAGGCGGAGAAGCGCCGCCAGCTCATTGCGATGAGCGGGACCGGCTACGGCATGAGCTTGCGGACGTTCTTGCGCCGTCGTTCGGATGAGTGAGCGGCTCGTCCTGGTTGATTCCTCTGCGTGGATCCGTTATCTCTCCGATCGGGGTTCGGCCCATGCGCATTCCATCGGGAAGCTGCTCGCGGATCATCGCGTGGCCATTAACCCTGTGATTCGCGTTGAGCTGCTCACCGGCGCGAAGGATGAGAGACAGTACGCTCAGTTGGAGGATGCCTTTGAAGGGCTTCATGCGCTTGATGTGACGGATCCTGTCTGGAAGCGGGCAGAGCGCTTGCGGTTCGAGTTGAGGCGGTCGGGTCACCTGGTGCCGGTTCCGGACGCCGTCATTGCCTGTTGTGCAGTCATCTATGGCTGCGGATTGTTGCATGCCGATCGGCATTTTGAACGGATTGCTCAAGCGATTGGGCTGAAGATACACCCTCCTGCGTAGAGGCTGTTTCACAGCGAAAGGGAGGATGAAAACTCTTATGGAGTGTCCATGAAAAGGATGAGAGGTCTGCGGACGTTGCTCGCGGTTCTGGCGTTGGGATGGCTTGTTTCTCCGGCGCTGGCGGAGCCACCGCCACGCGCCCCGGCGAGGCAGGAGGGCCGAGCGGTGCCGCTTCCGCCAGCGGCAGCCGCGCAGCGGCCGCCGGTCAGGGAATCGGACTCTTCAGGCGGCCTCGAGGCTCAGGTGCGAGAGCTCTCGCTGAAGGTGGATCAGATGGCCGGCCGGCAGAAGGAGCTGAGCGATAAGCTGGACAAGGTGCTCCAGAACCAGCGGCAGATCCTGGAGGAGCTGGACCGGATCCGGATGCGGGTCTGATCGGTTTGGTGTCAATCGGTTTGGTTGACAGACATAACGCATTGTCCTACAATGTCTCCTAGCGTGAACGAGGATCAAGCGGACGATCAGGTTCAGACCGACTCCACTTCCTCTATAATAGAGCCGCAGCCAGCTCCCCAGCCGGCCTCCTCCAGGGGATTTTCCCTCCAATTTACCATGCAGTGGCGCGCACTCCGGTCGCTTGTCTCCCGTACCCGGGTCTGCGTCGGTATCGATTTAGGGACGAGTCACATCAAGCTGGTCCTGCTCTCCAGGCAGGGGGGCAAGCGGACCCTGATGGACGCGACGGCGGTGGCGATTCCTCCGGAGGTCCGGGCCAACCCGGCGCAGCGCCTGGCCTTCTATGAGCGGACCCTGCGGGAATACCTGGGCAGGTCGGAGGTTCCGTTTCTCTCTGAGATCGCCTTGAGTCTGAGCGGGCCGGAGGTCACCACCGCCACCGTTCTGGTTTCCGGGGAGGAGAAAGGGAAGATCCGGGAGATGGCGGAGGCGGAGCTGGGGAAGATCCTCAGCACCCCTCTCAAGGACGCGGTCTGGACCTATGCCGTCGGCCCCCACTCTCCTGAAGAGGAGGGGCAGCGGCTTCCGGTGGTGGTCGCCGCGGCTCCGGCCAGGACCGTCGAGGAGCTGAACGCCCTGTGCCGCTCCTTTCAGCTTGTCCCTGTGGTGATGACCGCGTCGCCGGTAGCGACCCATCATATGGTGCGGGAGGCCGGGATGCTGGAAGAGCAGGGGCCGGCGGATAAGGAAGCCGGCCCCGCCGGCCTGCAGCCGGTGGTGAGGCCTCCTTCAGCCGAAGCCGCCGTCCTGGAGATCGGTTTCGCTTCCTCCGCGCTGCTGCTTTCGAAAAAAGGGACGCTGGAGTTCGTCCGGACCTTGCCCCTGGGTTGCGACCATCTGATCAAGGGATTGATGCGGACGGTGGCGACTCCCGAGGGGCAGCATGCGATCACCGCCTCCGAGGCGGAGGAGATCTTGAAGGTCTACGGGATCGGGATGGAGGAGCCGGCCGCCCCCATTGCCGGCCTGGAGGCGGCCAAGGTCTACTCGATGCTCCGCTCGAGCCTGGAGTATCTCTTCCTGGAGGTCCAGCGCACCCTGCATTACTACAGCCAGACCCTTCACCGGCCGCTTCCCACCCGGCTCCTCGTCGCGGGGGGAGGGGCCTGCGTTCCCTCCCTGGTGGAGTTTTTGAACGCCAACATGGACGCCACCACCGTTGAGGGCTTTGACCCGCTGGCCCTCTTGGAGAAGTGGGGGAGCTCCTCCGAGGAGGTCCAGGGAAGGGTGGGGGCGACGGCGCCCCTCATGGCTGCCGCCCTGGGGATCGCCGTTTCCGAGCAGGGAGGGCGCCCGGTCCTTCTCCCTTTTCGGCGGGCCAACTACCGCCTGGCCTGGGTGCAGCTTGCGGGGCGGTGGGTCGCCTCCATCGGGTTGGTGGTGACCTTGGCGTTATCCTGGACCCTCCTGATGCAGGCCAACCGGTACCGGAAGCTTGTCCGGGAAACGCAAACCCGATTGGGACAGTTGGAGCCCCAGGTCCGGCAGATCCGGGATTACCAGCGGTTGAAGGTGGAGATCGAGAAACAGGAGGATCTCATCTCCCAGGCCCTGAAGCGCCGGCCCCTCTGGACCGGCATCCTGAAGGAGTTGAGCCGGATCACTCCGCAGGGGATTCGCCTGACCTCCATCGAGACGATGGAGGGGGCGTTTCCCTTGAAGATTCGGATCAGCGGGGAGATCATCCCCACCTACACCTCCGTGGAGGTGCTGTACTCCCAGTATCAGCTGATCCTGGAGAAGTCACCCTTTTTATCGGAGATTCAGTTGGCGATGAAGAAAGACATGTACTCTCCCGTTCCGCGGGCCACGTTTGAGCTGACGTGCCGCCTGGTCTACTAGGATCTTTTTAGATGAGGCTCATTCCGCGTCGGTTGAACCGGCAGGTCCTGACGCTGGCCCTGTTGTGGGGGGCATGGATCGCCCTGTATCTGTTCGGCTATCAGGGTCAGTTGCGCCAATTCAAGCAGGTCCTGACCTCTCTGGCTCCCTTGAATAAGCAGATGGAGGTGTACGCAGAGATGCTCTCCTGGCTCCCTGATCCGCAGAAGGGATTGGCGCAGCTGGAGGAGAGGCGAGGCCGGCTGAAGGAGCAGACCCTCAGCCCCCAGACCGCCCCACGGGCGATCCAGCAGTTGGCCCAGGTCGCCGCCGCCAACGGGATTACCCTGGAGGCGATCAACCCGCGGGATGATCCTCGGCTGCTCTCCTCCGCCGTGCTGCCGAAGGGGGTTGGGAAGCGGCTCATCGAGGTCCGCCTGCGCTGCCCCTATCAGGCCCTGGGGGATTTCATCAGCCGCCTCGAGGGACTCCCCACCCCTTTCACCGTGGATCGATTGTGGATGTACCTCGTTCCGGATTCGGGGGAGGTGGTTCAGGTCAACCTGCTGGTGAGCACGTATGGCCTCACCTAAGGAAAAGGTTCAACTCGGCGTGATCGGCGTGGGGGTTGCCCTGCTGGGAATCACCTTTGTGTTGAACAGCCTGACGGCCCGCAAGAAGCAGGCTGCATGGAAGGCCAAGCTGGCGCAGGAGGTCCAGGCGACGGCGCCTGCGGTCCCGTCGGCCCCGGAGCCGGAGCTCCCCGTCACCGGCCCGGCCGATGAGGCCCGGATTCAGCAGCAGATCGCGGTGCTCAAGGAGCCGTGGGGAAAGGATCCCTTCCGGGATGAAGGCCTTGCCAAGACGGTGGCCGCCCCATCCGTGTTCAAGCTCAAGGGGGTTTCGATTGCACAGGGGAAGCCGGCCATGGCGGTGATCAATGAATCGATCGTCCAAGAGGGGGACCGGTTGGATGATCATATCGTGAAGCGGATCGAACCGACCCAGGTGGTCCTTCAGCGAGGGGAGCAGGAGCTGATCCTGAAGCTGGAAGAGGAGGAGGAGAAAAAGAAGTGAGACACTCTTCATTCGTCATTATTCTCTCTGGGTTCTTTCTCTGGTTTTCCGCGGCCGTCTCCGCCGTCGGGGCGGCGCAGGCCGGTCAGGGGGCGCAGCCGGAGGGGCCGGCAGCGGCGGAGAGCTCGGCGGAGCCGCTGGTCTCCGTGGACTTCAGGGAGACGGAGATCGGGGATATCTTGAGGCTCCTGGCCAAGCAGTACAACCTCAACATCATCGTCGCCGAGGGGGTCAAGGGCCCGATCTCGGTCCGGTTGTCCGGCGTCACCGTTGATGAGGCCCTGGACGCCATCGTCACCGTGAACGGCTTCGCCTACCTGCGCCGCGGCCGGGTGATCCGCGTGATCCCGCCGGGGGCGGCGGAGCAGGAGGCGCCGGTCACGCAGGTGCTGCAGGTCAAGCATGCCACCGCCAAGCGGCTGGCGGCTCCGCTCAAGGCGGTCCTCTCCGCCAACGGCACGATTGAGCCGGATGATCGTTCCAACGCGCTCGTGGTCCGGGACGTCCCCTCCGCGCTGCAGACGGTGATGCAGGTGCTCCAGGAGCTGGATGTCCCCACCCCCCAGGTGCTGATCGAGACCAAGATCATCGAGACGGTCCTGAGCAATGAGGAGCGGCTCGGCGTGAACTGGAACCTGACGGCCAGCCTCCAGGGGTCGGCCCAGCCCACCACGTTCCCGATCCCCCAGAAGGGAAGTTTGTACTTCAAGAAGTTCCGTCCCCAGGGTCAGACCTCGTCGGAGTCGACGACGACCACGACGGCCACCGGGGCGACCGCCACCGCCACCCAGACCGATTTCCCCGGCGCCGAGCAAGGGCTCACCTTCCCGTTCGTGGACAAGGGGCTCTTCACCTTCGGGACGTTGAGCTTCAACCAGCTTCAGATCATCATACAGGCGCTGGAAAGCCGCGGCGAGACCAAGGCCCTGGCCGTTCCCTCGATCACCACCCTGGACAACGAGGAGGCCCAGATCGTGGTCGGGACCAACGTGCCGGTCCCCACCTTCGCCCGGAACAAGAACACGGGGGAGTTTGAGATCACCGGATACGTGGATAAGAAGACCGGCGTGGTGCTGAAGGTGACCCCCCACGTGACCAAGGATCAGCGGGTTCTCCTGGAGATCCATCCCCAGATCAGCAGCATCGAGCGGTTTGTGGGGGACCCGCGGGCTCAGGTTCCCGTGACCGCCACCCGGGAAGCGGAAACGATGGTGGATTTAAGGAGCGGCGACACCGCGGTGATCGGCGGCCTCATTGAAGAGCGGGACGTCACCAACAAGCGGTCGGTCCCGTACCTGGGGAAGATCCCGTTCGTGGGCCGGCTCTTTAGGTTCAACGAGACGACGAAGAGCCGGACCGACCTCTTGATCTTCATGACGGCGCACATCTTGACGAATGAGCAGATCGCGGCGAAGACCGCCAAGGCGGTGAGACAGGCGGGACGTCCTGAGCTGTTCGGTCTGGACTCGGCAAAGGCGTTGGAATCGTCGTCCCGGAAGCCATTCAAGACGCGAACCCACGGCCTACAGGCCGCGGCTCCGAGGAAGGAGGATGATGCGAATGGGCCGTAACTGGCTCTATGTGGTGCCGCTGACTGCGGTGAGTCTGATCGTCGGCTTCGTGCAGGCCCGACAGGTGGTTCATCCCCGGCCGGTGGCTTCGGCTAGAGGAAGCCTCACCACGGCCCCCGGGCCGGTTCAGGTTCAGGAGGTTCCGGTTCCGCCGGCGGTCGCGCCCGCTGCTCCGGTGAGGAGGTTCCGTTTCGACGAGCGCGGCGCGGGAAAGAGGCGGGACCTGGAGACCCGCGATCTGGCCCTGAGGCATCAGATGCTCGCGCGCAGCTTCCGGGCCGCGCTGAATGAGCGGCGGGTGCTGAAGGGTCGTCTCTCCGACCTGGACGACACGGTTGAGCAGCTCGAGCGGCGGGTCCTCTCGTTGGGGGACTTCCTGGAGGCGGCGTCGAGGCCTCAGCCTCAACCGGCTCCGGTGAAGGCGGACCGCGCCCGGCGTTTCAGGGCCCTCTCTGAGGCCTGGGAGGATTTGGGTTTTGAGTATCTGCGGCTGGGCAGCGGTTCGGAGGCGGCCCGGGCCTTTGATCGGGCCCTCTCCTGGAATCCGGCCGATCCGGCGCTGCATTACAACCGGGGGATCCTGGCGGAGGATTATCTCCACCAGCCCCAGGCGGCGCTGCGGCATTACCGGATCTTCCTCAGCCTGGCTCCGGAGGATCCCGCCGCCGCTGATGTGCGGGAATGGGTGAAGGGGCTGGAGGCTGAATGACCGTTGTACGGAACGATGCCAGGATTAATCCTGGCACCGCTGGCGCTGAATGATCCTGATCGTGGAAGGGGACCTAAGCTACGGGCAGCGGCTGCGGGATTCCATCCATCAGCTTGGGGAGGAGGTCCATCTGGTCTTGGATGGTCTCGAGGCGCTGCGGTGGCTGAGGAATTTTCTGCCGAAGCTGATCGTCGTCGATCAGACGGCCCCCTGGATAGACGGGTTTCGCCTCTGC
The DNA here is from genome assembly GCA_016196375.1 of Candidatus Omnitrophota bacterium. GTDB lineage: Bacteria > Omnitrophota > Gorgyraeia > 1-14-0-20-64-10 > 1-14-0-20-64-10 > JACPXU01. The sequence continues at coordinate 7,916 of JACPXU010000088.1, forward strand.
CGGCTGATCAAGTTTCACAAGAGGCAGCAGCAGGTGCCGGTTCTCCTGATGGGGATGGTGACCGATGAGGAGCACCGCCGTCTGGCCAACGCGGTGAAGGCGGACGGCTACGTGGAGAAGCAGGAGGATCTCGGGCCGGTGATGCAATGGGTCCGGGGCTGGCTCGCGGGCGGCGGGAAGTAGCGAGGGAGAAGGATCGGGAATGGCCGGGACGCTCATTGGGGACCTGTTGAGTTCCAGCGGCATCCTCACCCCTGATCAGGTCAAGCGGGTCGAGGGGGTGATGAAGCAGAAGCTCTGCTCTTTCGAGAGCGCCGTTCTGGAGCTGCAGCTTCTCTCGAAGGTGGCCCTCTATGGGGCCATCGCGGATCAGCTACGGGTTCCCTACCTGGAGCTGGAGGAGTACCAGCCGGACCCGGCGGCGCGGGAGATCGTTTCGGAGTCCCTCTCCAGGCAGCACCGGGCCTATCCTCTGTTCCGGATCCAGAAATCCCTGATCGTGGCGATGGCGGATCCGACCGACCTCGTCGCCATGGATGCCATCCGGGCCGCCACCGGCTACACCGTTGAGGCGTATCTCTCCTCGGAGACGGAGATCAGCAGGGCCATTGACCGGGGCTACGGGACCCAGGGGGAGGTGGCCCGGTTCCTGGAGAAGCTGGCCGGCCACCCTGGGGCGGTCGAGGCCCCGGCGGTGGAAGAGGGGGAGGCCCCGATCGCCCAGCTCGTGGGCCTTCTCATGACCCAGGCGGTCCGGGAGAAGGCCAGCGACATCCATGTGGAGCCGGAGGAGAATCTGTTGCGGATCCGTTTCCGGGTGGATGGGGTCCTGCGGGAGATCCCCTCTCCTCCGAAGGATTTTGAGGATGCCATCATCTCCCGGCTCAAGGTGATGGGGAACCTGGACATCGCGGAGAACCGGGTCCCCCAGGACGGCCATTTCCAGTTGGCGGTGGATGAGCGCCGCGTGGATGTCCGGATGTCGACGCTGCCGACGATCAACGGGGAGAACGTGGTCTTGAGGATCCTGGACGCCTCGGCGGTGGCGCTGGGCCTGAAGCAGCTCGGCTTCACCTCCGAGGCGATGCGGCAGTTCGACTCGGTCATCCGCAGGCCGTACGGGATCATCCTCAGCGTCGGGCCCACCGGCAGCGGCAAGACCACCACCCTCTATTCGGCCCTGATGCGGATCAGCACCATCGACCGGAACATCGTCACCATCGAGGATCCGGTGGAGTACCGGCTGGGCCTGATCCGCCAGGTGCAGGTCAACCCCAAGGCGGGGATCACCTTCGCCAACGGCCTGCGCGCCATCCTTCGCCAGGACCCGGATGTGATCATGGTGGGGGAGATCCGGGACCGGGAGACGGCGGAGATCGCCATCCAGGCCGCGCTCACGGGCCACCTGGTTTTCTCGACGCTGCACACCAACGACGCCCCCAGCTCGGTGACGCGCCTCCTCAACATGGGGATTGAGCCGTTCCTGGTGTCGGCCTCCCTGATCTGCGTCATCTCCCAGCGGCTGGTGCGCAACGTCTGCAACTCCTGCAAGGGCTGGACGGAGGCGCCGGAGGCCTTCCTGAAGCGGCTGGATCCGAAGCTTCTGCCGCAGGGGAAGGGGCCTTTGAAGGTGGCCAGGGGGGCGGGGTGCCCCCGCTGCAATCAGGGCGGCTACAGCGGCCGGACGGCGATCTTCGAGATGATGGTCTTGGACGATGAGATCAGGGAGATGATCCTTTCCAAGGCGTCGGTCGCGGTCCTCCGTGAAGCGGCGAGAAAGAAGGGGATGCGATCCCTCTGGGAGGATGGGGTGGACAAGATCCTCACCGGCGTCACCACGATCGAAGAGGTTTCCCGCGTCACCGAGCAGTGGGAGGAGTCGGAAGCCCCGGCTCCGGAATCGCCTCCTTCCTCCGGGGGGAAGCCGGCCTCCGCTCCCGAGAAACCGGCGGGAAGCAAGGATCTGGCCGATTATCAGCGCAAGATCGCCTCATGGATCTCCAAGCGTTCGCCATGACGCCCCCACCCCAGCCCCAGCCGGCGGCTTCCAAGCCGGTCCTCAATGCCGCGGCCGCGGTGAACCGCCGCAAGGCGGCTCGCCGGATGGCCATCCCCACACGGTATATCGTGACCTCCGCCCGGCAGCTGTCCGTTCTGGTGAAGACCGGGATCCCGCTGGTTCAAAGCATCAAGATCCTGGCTGATCAGACCGAGCATGCCGGTTTCAAACAGGTCCTGAGCGGGGTCCAGCGGGACATCGAAGGGGGGTCCAACTTCTCGGAGGCCCTGAGCCATTATCCCAACGCCTTCTCGGAGCTTTACGTCAGCTCCGTGGCGGCCGCGGAGGTGGGCGGGGTGCTGGATAAGGTGCTGATCCGCCTGGCGGAGATGATGGAGAGGGATCAGGAGATCGCCTCCGACGTCCAGGCGGCCCTCCGCTACCCGGTGCTGGTCGTGGTGGCTATCCTAGTGGCGGTGATCGTCCTGATGGTGTTCGTGATCCCCCGCTTCGCCTCGATCTATGCCCGGTTTCAGACCGACCTTCCCCTTCCCACAAAGATCATGATTCTGGGAAGCAACATCCTCCTCAAAGGGTGGATGTTCGTGGTCCCCGGGACGATCGGGCTGGCCTTCGGGATCCGTTCGTTCCTGAGGACCCGGCTGGGCCGGTTTCAATGGGACCATCTGAAGCTGCGGCTGCCGATCTTCGGGTCCCTCTTCCTGAAGATCGCCATGAACCGGTTCGGCTCGATGCTGGCCCTCCTGTACGGCAACGGGGTCCCCGTCCTGAGGGCCCTGGAGGTGGTCTCGCGGGCCGTCGGGAACGTGGCCATCGGGCGGCAGATCGGGGCGGTGGCGAAGAGCGTCAAGGAGGGGAAGGGCCTCTCGGGCGGGCTTGAGCGGGCCTCCTATTTCACCCCCCTGATCCGCCACATGGTCGCCGTGGGGGAGGTCACCGGATCCCTGCAGGAGGTGCTGGACAACGTGGTGACCTATTACGAGATGGAGGTGAAGAACGCCATCAAGAACCTGACCACCTTGATTGAGCCGATCCTGACGGCGGTCTTGGGGACGGTGGTCTTGGGGCTCGCCCTGGCGATCTATCTGCCTCTTTGGAATCTGATGGCGTTGTTCAAACATTAGGGGAGCTTTTCACCGATGCCGACGGTCTATGAGACGACCAGGCTGATTGGGGAACAGCTGGTCAGGAAGAAGGTGCTCACCCAGACCCAATTGAAGGAGGCGGTCGAGAAGCAGCGCTTGAGCGGCCGCCTGCTGGGTGACGTCCTGATCGAGTTGGGATACGCCACCGAGGACCAGGTCACCGAGGCCCTGAGTGAGCAGGTGGACATCCCCTTTGTGGATGTTTCCACCTACGAGATCGACCCCACGCTCCTCTCGGCCTTCCCGGCGGAGTTCCTTCGGGAGCAGTTCGTGATCCCCCTGTTCAAGATAGAGACCACCTACACCGTGGCCATGGCGGATCCGATGAACATCCGGGTGATCGATCGCCTTCGTTTTATCTCCCACGGCGAGGTGGAGCCTGTCTTCGGGACCAAGACCTCGATTCGCAAGGCGTTGGATCAGTA
>JACPXU010000095.1 GCA_016196375.1 Candidatus Omnitrophota bacterium
AAAAGTTTTGCAGATTTTGGCGCAGGGCCAGGAAGTGCCGATCCACGGCGGGCACGTCGGGAAGTAAGGCCCAACTTGTAGGTCCGGTGCCGCGCTGGCTCCTTCCACCGACCACTCACCGCCGCCAAACGGATCCTCTCCAAGACCCCCTTGGCCTCGACCCTGACCTTGGAATCTTCATGCTCCGCCGCGGTCCGCTCCAGGGCAGGAACCGCCTTGTCTCCCATCTCAACCAGCTTGGCGCGGGCCACCTCGACGATCTGGGGATTGTCCTCCGCCAGGAGCTTGATGAGGGCTGAGATATTCCGGTCAGGGGTGGGCATGCTGAGGGAATAGCTTATCGAACGCCCCCACTCCCTGTCAATCCAATCGGCTGGGTGTGTGCCACCCCCGCTCCGGGGTGCCCGGCGACGCACCGTGAGCGACGCCCCAGCGAGGCGTCGCTCACTCACGTCATCCGGCCTCACTCTCGCCTGGGATCGGGAACGCCGGCGAACCCTGCCCGTTCGGCCTCCTGAGTGTGCGCTGCCGGGCCACCCCATCGCGGGGACCCCGGCACCCACCTCTCCCGCATCCCTGCGATGACCTGCGCTTCCTCTGGAATTGGCCCCCAGTTGTCCAGCCGAGTTATGAGTTGCCGCAGAGCGATAGGAGGGGGGCCAGCTCGTGGAGCTTGTCGAAGGCGGGATCCTTGTGGACCACAGTGGCCTGATGCCGTTTGGCCGCGGCGAACAGCCAGGCCTCCGCCGTGGAGAGGGAATGCAGGGCCTTCATCTGTCCGGCCAGCCAGATCACCTGTTCATCCACCTGGGCCTGTTGGATCGGAAGCCCGGCGAGACGGCCGTAGAGAAGGCCCACCGCCTCCTCCCCCTCCTCCAGCCAGACCTCCACAGAGGCCTCCATCACGGCGATGGGGGGAATCAGGAGCCGGCACCGCCCCTCTTTGGCCGATTCCAGGAGCGCTTGGACCGTCTCAAAACCCGGCTCCTCGCCGGCATAGGCGAGAAGCGCGGAGGCGTCCAGAAGGTAGGTCCCGGTGTATCTCGGGGTCATGGCCTCACGCGTTCCCGCTCCTGCCGCCTCTGCTCCAGCAGGAGCTTGGTCAAGCCCCTGCGCTTGAACATTCCCCGGATCAGCTTCATCGGATCCCCAGAGACAGGGATCACGGAAATGGTGGTTCCGAAATCAAGCCAGATCAGCTTCGACTGCGGCTTCAGCTTGTGCCTGCGGCGGATGGCCGCGGGGATGGAGGTCTGCCCTCGATCGGTGACGGTGGTTTGCATGTGAGACCTCGCTTAATCCAGCTCTGTCCAGGAGACCACCTGGACGTCTGCGTTGATCCCCAACGCCCTGATGGCGTTCATGTAGTCAAAGTTGTACTGGATCGTGGTCGCCCCCTGCAGCCTCGCCTCAGACCCGGCCCAGACGCCGCCGTTCACGTTCAGGCCGTTGCCGCCGCCGTTGACCTCGAAGTTTCCGGTGGTGTAGATCGCGCCTTCGATGAGGCCGTTCCCGTTGATCGTCGAGTTCTCCGTGGTCGACGGGTCGGTCAGGACGTTGCCCACCACCACGAAGAAGCCGCCGATCGTCCCGATGTCCCCGTTTAAAACGAGGTCGGTCGTGACGTAATTCACGTTGGGCACCCCGGTAAGCGGATCGTTCGGATCGGTCGGCGGGGTGTACCAGAAGGAGGCCGGGAAGACATTGTGCCCGTTGGCCAGGCGCTCCGCGTCGTAGACGTTGCCCTGGGCCTGCGCGATGTTGAAGAGCTGCTGAAAGCTCAAGCGAGGCAACGGATTCGTGGCGGCGTCATAGGTGATCGTGCCGCTCACATTGTTCATGTTCCCTGTGGGGATCGTGTCGCCGTGCCGGACGTCCCCCACCACCGAATAGGTGTTCCCGCGGAAGTCGAGGTCCCGCGAGGCCCAGATCGCGTTGTCGTAGAAGTTGGGCGGGATCGATTTCCTGACGAACACCTCCAGGGAGCGGTTCACCGGGGTGGCGAAAAGCCGACTCTCCCCCGACGAGGTGATCCGCTTATCCGCCCCGACCGCCTGGAGGCTCACCGTGTAAGCCCCCGTGGTGCCCAGCGGAACGGAGTTATAGCCGGTGGCCCAGTTGAAGTCCTGCCTGAGCTGACCGATCGCCTGGTCGATCCCGGCCTCCGCCAGGTACAGGGCCTGGGTCGAGGCCTGGGACCGCTGCGCCGCCCGGACCTCGGTCAGGGCCTGGGCCACCAGGGTCCCTCCCAGGATGACGAGGATCACCACCACCATGTACAGCGAAATCAACAGGAATCCCCTCTCCCCTTTCATCGGACCCTCCCCAATGTCATCCTCGCGAAAGCGAGGATCAGACTCCTCTCGCCTAATTCCGCAGCCGGACCCGCTCCGTCAGGCTGTCCTGGTTGACAAATCCGGTCGTCGCCCCCCGGCGCACCGTCAGGTTCATCTCCACCACCATCGGAGTGGCCGCCTGCCTGCGAAACTGAAGCAGGGTCACTCCATTCGCCAGCACCCGTGACTGGGCCCCCTGAACCCGCAGGGCCTGGTCGCCGTCCGACCCTCCCAATGAGTAGCTCACAGGATTCGACCATTCCAGAACGCCGTTCGCGTCCAGCACCGTGCCGTCCCCGTTCAGGTCGGTCGGAACTTGAAAGCTGAGCGCGGGATACCAGAGCCCATCGGCCGGTATGCTCAAGAGATCCATCCGGCTCTCCGCCAGCTCCCGCCTCATCTGGACGACCCCCCTGCGCAGCTCGCTGGAGACCGACATCTGGGCCGAGCCGATCTGCCACGACCGCTGCCCCATCCTCAAGGCGGCCATGAAGACCAGCGACATCCCGCCCGCCACGGCGCAGACGATGAGCAGCTCCACGATCGTCATCCCTTTCGCTCTCAAGGTCGGCATGCTTACCTCCGGGTCACCACCGTATCCACGGCGGCCCTCTTGGTCCGCCCCCGCTCCAGCCAGCTCACCTGGATCGTCACCGAGAGAGGATCGGCCGCCTGGTTGACGTAGGTCACCGTCACCGCCTCGCTGGGAAGGGAGGTGAGCCCGTTCACCTGGGACCAGGTCGTCCAATTCGTCCCCGTCACGCCGGCCAACCCGCTGGCGGAACCGTCCCGGATGGCGTCCAGCACCGTCCTGGCATCAGCCATCGCCCGGTTCAGGTGCCGGCTCGACTCCCCCAGGCGGGCCACCCCCAGGAAGACGCCGGCCAGCCCCACCATCACGACGGCGAAGACCATCATCGCCGCCATCACCTCGACCAGGGTGAACCCTTCCCTTCCCATTCGCATCATCGCTCGATCCTTCCCTCTCCATAAAAGACCAGGGCGGAAGCTGTAACCGGCCTCCGCCCTGGGCGTTTTCAAGAAACCGACGTCGTTATTCCAGAGGGACGTCGTTCGCGGTGGCGTCCGCCGTCGCGTTGGCCCGGATCACGCCGCTCTGATCCACGAAGAACCGGCGGGTGCCCGTGATGTTCAGGGTGATGGGCCTCGCCAGGATCGTATAGCCGTCGTACACGGTGAAGTTGTTCCCGGCGATCACCACGTTCCGCTGCCCGTTCGGGACATAGGTGAAGGTGTACCCCTGCCGCGTTCCGGAGCCCAACACCGTGTCGAAATAAGGCGGGTTCAGAACCGCCAGATCGGCAAGGCTGGTCGCCGCCGGCCCTCCCAGGCCCACGGTCACGCCGGCCCCGGGATAGCTGGTCGGCGCCATGTTGGAACGGAACTCCTCCAGCCCATCCACCAATGTCCTCAGGTTGCCAATCGCCGCCGTCTCGTTGGCGTTGTGCCGCGCCCTGAGAAGGTTCGGAATCGCAATAGCAGCAATCAAAGCGATGATCGCAACAACGATCATGATCTCCACGAGCGTGAAGCCCTTCGCGCGAGAAGACGAATAAATCGCTCGCATGGTCTTATCCTCCTTTGTTTCTCTTTGTGCCTTTACCCATCGCCAAGGAGGCCGGACATGGATGTCGTGTGGAAGCCTCTCTTCCCCTATACCCAAATATACTCACTCGCCCGTCTCAAATTCAAGGGGCAATCCCCTTTTTTTAGTGACTGACCAATTGTGACATTTTGAAAATGGGTAAAAATATCGCTAGCACGATCGAGCCGATCACCACCCCCATCACGGCGATGATCAGCGGCTCGATGGCGCTGGTCAGGCCGGCCACCGCCGTATCCACCTGGTCCTCGTAGAACTCGGCGACCTTGGTGAGCATCTCATCGAGCCGGCCGGTCTGCTCGCCGACGGCGATCATCCGGACCACCATCGGAGGAAAGACGCCGCTGGCCGCCAGGGGGCCGGAGATGTTCTCCCCCTCCCGGACCGAGGTCCGCACCTGAAGAATGGCCTCGGCGATCACCCGGTTGCCGGCCGTCTCCGAGACGATCTCCAGCGCGCCCAAGATCTGGACGCCGCTCCTCACCAGGGTGGAGAGGGTCCGGGCGAACTTGGCGATCGCCACCTTCCGGACGAGGGGTCCGACGATGATCAGCTTGAGCATCCACCGGTCAAAGACCCGGCGGAACCGGGGCCGGCCGAGGGCCCATTTGAAGAGGAAGACCTCCCCCACCTGGAGGGCCAGGAGGGGAAGGAACCAGGCCTGCGCGAACCGGCTCACCGCCATCAGGATCCGGGTCGGCAGCGGGAGGGCCGCTCCGAAAGAGGAGAAGATCGTTTCGAAGGCCGGGATCACCTTGAGAACCAGAAGGCTCGTGATCGTCACCGCCATCAGGATCACGATGGCCGGATAGATCATGGCGGAGCGGATCTTCCGCTGGAGGGCCGCCGATTTCTCCAGATAGGTCGCCAGGCGGGCCATGACCTCCGCCAGATGGCCGCTCGCCTCTCCAGCCTTCACCATGTTGACAAACAGGGGAGAGAAGACCTTGCTGTTCTTCGCCAGGGCCGCGGTGAAGTTCGTTCCCCCTTCCACCGACGTCCGGACCTTCACCACAGTCTCTCGAAGCGCCCGGTTCTCGATCTGCTCTGAAACCGCCTCGAGGCCGCTCACCAGCGGAATCCCGGCGTCCACCAGGGTGGCCATCTGCCGGGCGAAGATCGCCAGGTCGTCCATCCGGACGCCGCCCCTTCGCCCCGTGTAAGGCTTCGCTTCCCTGATCTTCAGGATCACCAGCCCCTGCCGATGGAGCGACTCCAGGACTATCTTCTCCGAGGCGGCATCCAAGGAACCGATGATCGTCTCCCCGTCCGACCGTTTCGCGGTATAAGAAAAAGCAGGCATCCCGTTACTCCTCGCTTGTCACCCTCATGATCTCTTCGATTCCGGTCCGCCCGTTGACCAGATGGACCAACCCCTCCTGCCGGAGAGACCGCATCCCGTGCGCCCGGGCATAGGCCTTGATCTCATCCGGCGGCCGCCTGGCAATGATCATCTCCCGGACCGGGTCGTCGATGAGCATCGCCTCCAGGATGGCGAAGCGGCCCCGGTAACCGGTGTTCCTGCAGGCGGGGCAGCCCGCCGCCCGGTAAATCACCTTTCCCTTGGCCAGCGGCAGCTCGAGCCCGAGCCCCAGAAGATCCTGATCCTTCGCCTCATCGGGCACCCGGCAGCGGGCGCAGATCTGCCGGCAGAGCCGCTGGGCCGCCACAAAGATCAGGCTCGAGGCCAGCAGAAACGGGTCCACCCCCATGTCGATCAACCGGGTGACGGCGGACGGGGCGTCGTTGGTATGCAGCGTGGAGAGGACGATCTGCCCCGTCAAGGAGGCCTTGATGGCGATGTCCGCCGTCTCGGCGTCCCGGATCTCCCCCACGAGGACCACATCCGGGGCCTGCCGGAGGAAGGCCCGAAGGGCGTTGACGAAGGTGAGCTTGATCTCCGGATTCACCTGGACCTGGGTGACGCCGTCCAGCTGGTATTCCACCGGGTCCTCCACCGTCAGGATGTTCCGGCCCGGATCATTCATCTGATTCAGGATCGAGTAGAGGGTCGTGGACTTGCCGCTCCCCGTCGGGCCGGTCACCAGGATCATCCCGTAGGGGCGGGCGACGGCCTTCTGGAAGGCCCGGAGGGACTCCGGGAGAAATCCAAGCTGATCCAACCCGATGGAGAGGTTGCTCTTCTCCAGCGCCCGCATCACCACCTTGTTCCCGAAGCTGACCGGCAGGACGGAGACCCGGAAATCGACCTCCCGGTTCCCGAGCCGGACCTTGAAGCGGCCGTCCTGGGGAAGCCGATTCTCGGTGATGTCGAGCTGCGCCATGATCTTCAGCCGGGTGAGAAAGGCGCTCTGATAACGCTTCGGCAGCATGAAGGCCTCCAGGAGGCCGCCGTCGATCCGGTACCGGACCCGGACCTCCCGCTCATACGGTTCCAGATGGATGTCGCTGGCGCCGGCCTTCAGGGCCTCTTCGATCATCAGGTTCACCACGTTGACGATGGGGGCCCGCTTCCCCGCCATCCCGAAGAATCCAAGATCCACGACCTCCTCCGATGACTGCTCGGCCGCCGGAACCGCCTCGGAGGCCTCACCGCCCGCCAGGGCCGTCTGGATCCGATCGGAGGAGTCCCGGTAAAGCTGCCGGATCGCCTCGTCGATGTCCCCCTCCGCCGCCAGGACCGGAGAGATCTCAAAGGAGGTCAGCATCGCCAGGTCATCCGTACCGGGCCAGATTGATCGGCGGGATCTGGAAGCTCTTCGAGAAGATCTCCAGGAGATCCTCCCTCTTCACCCATCCCTCCTCGACCAGGATCTGCCCCAACTTGATGATCCCCTCCTCCTCGAGAATCTGCTCGAGGGTGCGGCCCCGGGCCCGGCGGGATCTCAGGGCCACGTCGAGCTTCAGCCGATCCACCCCATAGCTCTTGACCAGGAGGTCCACGATCCGCTGCCACAAGGTATCGATCATGGCACCCCTACTCCTGATAGCCCACTGTGGTGCGGGCGACCTCCTCCAGGGGGATGACGCCGGCCGTCGCCTTGGCGATGGCGTGCTCCCGCAAGGAAGGAAAGCCGGCGGCGTGGGCCGCCTCCTGCAGCTTCACCGCGCTGGCCCCCTCGGCGATCAACCTCCGCAGCTCCGGCACCAGAGGCACCGCCTCCAAGAGGCCCACCCGCCCAGCCAGGCCTGTCCCCCGACAGGGGGAACAGCCCTTTCCCTTCATGTAGGTCCCCTCGGGGGGAAGCCCAAGCCGCTCGATCAGCTCCTTCGATGGACGAAACCGCTCCCTGCAACCTGGACAGACCTTCCGGGGAAGCCGCTGGGCCCCCACCAGAAGGACCGAGGAAGCGATCAGATACGGCTCGACCCCCATGTTGGCCAAACGGGCCACCGCCCCGATGGCGTCGTTGGTGTGAAGGGTGGAGAGGACGAGGTGCCCGGTCAAGGCCGCCTTGACCGCGATGTCGGCGGTCTCCTCATCCCGGATCTCCCCCACCATGATCACGTTGGGATCCTGCCTCAGGATGGAGCGCAGGGCCGCCGCGAAGGTCAACCCGATCTCCGGCCGGACCGCCACCTGATTGATGCCGGGAAGATCGTATTCGACCGGGTCCTCCACCGTGACCAGATTCCTATCGGGGCGATCCACCAGCTTCAACAGCCCGTACATCGTCGTGGTCTTGCCCGACCCGGTGGGGCCGGTGATCAACGCCATCCCGTGGGGGCGCGAGACCGCCTCCTTCAGAGCGGCCAGCGGCGCCGCCTCGAATCCCAACCGATGGATGTCGAGCATCACTTGGGTCCGGTCCAGGACCCGCATGCAGACCTTCTCCCCGTAATAGGTGGGGATCACGGAGACCCGGAAGTCCACCTCCTTGCTGTCCGTCACGGAGAACTTGATCCGCCCGTCCTGGGGGAGCCGATGCTCCGCGATGTTGAGGCTCGACATCACCTTGATCCGGGAGACGATCCCGGCGTGCATCGTCGAGGGGGGAGATTCCCCCTCCCGGAAGGTCCCATCCACCCGGTACCGGATCCGGAGCCGCTTCTCAAACGGCTCCACCAGGATGTCGCTCGCCTTCAACTGGACCGCCTGGCTGAGGATGGCGTTCGTCACCCTCACCACCGGCCCCTCCTCGGTGAGCTGCACCAGATCCTCGATCCGCTCCGGGCGGGACGCCTTCGACTCCTGAAAGAGCTCTATCTTCCCGGCGGGACGGCCCGCCCCCAGCTCCTGCAGGGTATCGGCCATCGCCCCGCCGTAGAGCCGCCGGAGGGCCTCCTGAACATCCTCCGGGGTGGCGATGAAGGGGGACAGGGAGAGCCCGGTCGCCTGAGAGAGGTGGTCCAGGGCCAGCAGGTTCAGCGGATCGGCCATCGCGACGGTGAGCTGATTCCCCAGGCGGGAGACCGGCACCATCTGGTAATGGAAAGCGATCTTCCTGGAGACCAGCTTCCCCAGCCCCGGATCCAGCTCCATCTTCGACAGGCTGACGGTGGGCAACCCCAAGGCCCGGCTCAGCACGGCGGCGAGGGCCTTCGAGTCGACCAGCCCCAGCTCCACGAGAACCTGGCTCAAAGAGCCCCCCCGCTCTCTCTGGATGGAGACGGCCCTCTGGAGATCCCCCTCCTTGAGGAGGCGCTGCCCGATCAAGGCATCCACCAGCCGCTCCTTCATCCCCTTCGAGGACCGGGGGGATCGGACCTCATCCGGCATGGTCGGCTCCGTAATGCCGCTTGATCGCCTCCGTCACGTCGCTGATCGTGGCCACAAAGATCTGGACGGAACATTGGCTGAGCATCTCGATGTCCTCCACCGCCTTGGCGTTCAATGGATCGGCCATGGCGACGGTCAGGGTATCCCCCACCCGGTCCACCGGAACCAGGCAGTACTGCCGGGCGACGTTCTCCGGGATGAGGCGGATCAGATCCTCCTCAATGGAGTAATTCTTCAGAGGCAGGTACGGGAAACCGTACTGGGTGGTCAGGGCCTGGGCGAGGGCCTCCTCGGTGACATGGCCCAGATTCACCAGGATCTGGCCCAACAGCCCCCCCTTCTGCTGCTGGACCCTCAGCCCCTCCTGAAGCTGAGCCGGGGTGATGACCTTCCGCTCAATGAGGAGCTCGCCGATCTTCTTTACAATAAGTCGCCTGGGCATCACTCCAAGCTCCTACCGCTTGATCAACCGCAGGAACTCTTCCGGATCGGAAGAACGGCCGATGGCCTCTTCATAGGAGATCGCCTTCGTCGTGTGCAGCTCCGCCAGCGACTGGTTCATCGTCCGCATCCCGTCCTTCTGACTCGTCTGGATGGTCGAGTAGAGCTGATGGGCCTTCGCTTCCCGGACCAGCGCCCGGACCGCCGGCGTCGCCGTGAGTATCTCCACCGCCAGGGCCCGCCCCGTCCCCGAGGCCTTGGGGATCAGCTGCTGGCTCACCACCGAGAGCAGAACGAAGGAGAGCTGCACCCTCACCTGCTGCTGCTGGTGCGCGGGGAAAACGTCCACGATCCGGTTCACCGTCTGAACCGCGTCGGAGGTGTGGAGGGTCGCCAGCACGAGATGCCCCGTCTCCGCGATGTTCAGGGCCGACTCGATCGTCTCCAGATCCCTCATCTCGCCGATCAGGATGACGTTGGGATCCTCCCGGAGGATGTACTTCAAGGCGTTCCGGAAGGAGAAGGTGTCGCTGCCGATCTCCCGCTGGGCGATGATCGCCTTCTGATCCACGTGAACGTACTCGATCGGATCCTCGATGGTGATGATGTGGCACTGCCGGTGCTGGTTGATCCATCCCACCATCGAGGCCAGCGTGGTCGACTTCCCGGATCCGGTGGCCCCCGTGATCAGGACGAGCCCCTTCTTCCGGTTGCAGAGGTCCTCCATGATCTTGGCCGGCAGCCCGCACTCATCGAAGTTTCGGATGTAAAAGGGAAGCAGCCGGATGGCGGCGGCGATCGAACCCCGCTGGCAGAAGACGTTGACCCGGAAACGCCCCAGCTCCTCCAGGCCGAAAGACATGTCAAGCTCCTTCTCCCGCTCGAAGGTGGCGATCTCCTCCGGCGTGAGCAGGCTGAAGACCAGCGCCTTGGCGTCGGCCTCGGCCAGCGGCGGCATCGGCAACGGCTCCAGGTCCTCATCCACACGGAGCGCCGGAGGGGTGCCTGCGGTGATATGGAGGTCTGAGGCCTTGCGCTCCACCATCAGCTTCAGCAGATCCTGCAACTGAACGTGCATCTCCTGCAGCCCCGTCTTCATGGTTTCTTCTCCTGTATAGTTTTATGTTTCGCCGACCGGACCGCCTCCATCGCCTTCCCCAGAAGCTCCTCCCCGGTGGAGCCGTCGAGCGGGTTCTCGCTCAGGCCCACCGAGGCGGTCATGGAATGGGAGAGCCGTTGAGGGCCATGGGTGAACTGCCTCTTCTCGATCCTTGCCCGGATCTCCTCCCCCAGCTCGATCGCCTCCCGCTTGTTTCGCTCCGGCAGGATCAGCGCGAACTCCTCGGCCCCGAGCCGGCCCACCCGGTCCACCTCGCTCACCGCCCCCTTGAGGAGATCCGCCACCTGCCGAAGGATCTCCTCCCCCGCCAGCCCGCCGTACAGGTCCTCAAACTGCTGGAAGTCATCCAGGCTGAAGACCACCAGGGAACAGGGCCTGTGGTACCGAACGGCCCGGCGGACCTCCTCCTCCAAGCGGCTCCTCATGTAGCCGGCGTTGTACAGGCCGGTCAGCTCATCGACCAGCTTCAACTCCTCCGTCCGCCTGGTCAGGAGGTCGTTCTCGATGGCGATCGCCAACTGCTTGGCGAATATCCTCAACAGCTCCAGGGAGTCCTCGGTGAAGGTGAAGTCCGGCTTCCGGTTGGCGCAGATCAGCCAGCCGATCCCGTGCCCCATCGAGAGGAGCGGCTGGCAGACGGCGTTGGTCATTCCCATCCGCTCCCGGACGAACGGGTCCGCCTGGGGCAGAGGGTTCTTCTCATCGATGACCAGGGCCTGGCCCTTCTGAAGGGCCTTCTGAAACCAGGGGGCCGCGAGCTTGGCATTGTTCAGGAGGGCCTCCGCCTCCAAGCCATCGACCCCGCGGATCGCCCGGACGAGGAAGAGATTCGGATCTCCCGTCACCTCCAGGAAGCAGTTCAGCTCCGCCCCCTCGATCTGGGTCAGCTTCTCCAGGATGAAGGAGATGATCTCCTCCACCTTGGCCGACTGGGTGATCAGGTTGCTCACCTGGAGAAGATGCGAGAGGGTCAGCATCCGGCGGTTGATCTCCAGGTTCAGGTGCTTCGTCTGCTCTCCGTAGACCCGAAGCTGCCCCATGTTCTCCCGAACCTTGTCGGTGAGCTGATTCAAAGCGGCGGACAGGGTCCCGATCTCATCGGAGCCCTTGACCTCAAATTCCCCCTTGAGCTCCCCCTCGGCGGCCGCCTTGACCTGCGAGGCCAACCGGACCACCGGAAGGACCAGGCTCCTGGCCACGAGGAATCCCAGACAGGCGATGCCGATGGCCAGGCAGACCACCAGTGAAAGGTCCGGGGCCACCCCCATATGAGGGAAGACGTAGTTCGCCGTCACGTAGCCCAGCACGAGGAGAGGGACCACCGACATCAGAGAGAAAGAGACCATCAGCCTCTCCCGCAACCCCTTAGGCAGAAGCGACCCGCTTTCCTTCCGCTTCACCGGCTCTCTCTTCGGAACTGCTCTTTGACCCATTGGTCGATCTCCTCTTTCTGGAATCGCCACTGCCGTCCGATCTTGGTCGCCGGGATCAGGCGATCCTTGGCCAGCCGATAGACGGTGAACCGGCTCACCCTCATGTAGGCCGCGAGTTCATCAATGGTCATCAATTGATCCATCTTGAGGCACCCATCTGTTATCCGTTGCACCCATCTGTTATCCGTTGCAAGTATGGCTTATTCCTGCTCACTCATTCAAGGCCTTGGCCAATCGTGGCAATGGGTCACTTGCGCAAATGACCCATCGGAAGAAAAAAGGGGGCGAAAGAGTGGGGAGTTTTATGGTATATTCTTGTACAGGAAGCCGACAACCAATGGAAAAATGCGCGATCCTGGTCGTAGATGACGAAGCCCCGATCCGGGCCACCCTGATCAAGTTCCTGAAATCCCTGGGGGCCCAGGAGATCCTTGAGGCCTCCAACGGCCAGGAGGCCGTGGACAAGGTCCGGGAGGCCCCCCACATCAAGCTGATCCTGATGGACTTGAAGATGCCTGTCAAAGACGGCCTCAAGGCGCTGGAAGAGATCAAGGCGATCCAGCCTCAAGTCAAGATCGCGATCCTCACCGGATACCCCTTCTACGGGGAGGCCGACCAGGCGGTGAAGAAATGGGGGGTGCTCGACTTCATCGTCAAGCCGGTCGACCTGGACTATCTGGAACGGATCGTCTCCGTCGCCCTCTCCAAAGAGCAGAATCCCCCGAAGTAACCCTGCACCGTTCCGTACTCTTAAGCGGGATTAAGCAAGCTTCAGTCCTTTTCGCTCCCCTTCAACGACTTTCACCATAATCCCCTAACTCTCAGCAGCCCCTTGTTTTTCCTGAGCGGAGCAGGTAATCTTCCATTTAGAAGCAGGATGTAGGGCCTTCAGAATCAGGGCAAACCTACCGCAAGGTAGGGACGCAAAACTAGAGGGCCCCGCGCGAAGAGCGGGGTAGCCAGGTGCCAGAGAAGAAGGAGGAAAAGATGGAGCCGTTCGGCGGAAGGAAGATGGAGCGCCCTCCGAAGAGCGGTTTATTCTATCTGTGGATCCTCCTGCTGGCACCCTTCCTTATGATCGGTTTATCCCACAGCGAAGCGGTGGCCGATCCGGACGGCGCCACAGAGGCCCTGCAGCTTCGCTTCCAGGCGGAGCTGGCGATCGCCCAGGAGAAAGGAAACGGCCACGTTGAATTGGCCGAGGCGATGCAGCAGGCCCTGCCGGAGCTGCTCCAGGAGTATCTGGTCACCCGGGACGGAACGATCGCTCTGGACACGGTGGATGCCGCCTTCGTCCAGGAACAGTTCAAGATCGCCAGGGCGATGGAGGAGCCGGGGGTGGCGCTGGCGCTGGACGTCTTCTCAGGCCCTGGAACCGGCTACGAGTACGGCCTTCGGACCGCTATCGCCAACCTGGCCGATTTCAACGACAGGGCGGCCAGCCACGTCTCGGAGGCGGCCCTGAAGGCGCATGAGCATATGATGGAAGGGCAGATGGAGAAGATGGACCAGGCCCTCGCCAAGAGAGAAGCGGCGCTGGATCGGGCGGATCGCTTCCGGGATCGGTTCAATGACCGGCTCAACCGGGCCGCCAACTTCACCCTGACCGTGAACACTCCTGGCGTCAGCTTAAGCGTGACCCCCTCCGTATCGGTGAGCGTGCAGACGACCAATGGAGCGAGCGTCACCGTCGATCCAGGGAGCTCGACCACCGTCACCACACCGGGCGGCAGCGGGACCGTCGGTTTCAGCGGCAGCGCCCCCGGCAACA
This sequence comes from Candidatus Omnitrophota bacterium, assembly GCA_016196375.1. Classification (GTDB taxonomy): domain Bacteria; phylum Omnitrophota; class Gorgyraeia; order 1-14-0-20-64-10; family 1-14-0-20-64-10; genus JACPXU01. The sequence continues at coordinate 13,407 of JACPXU010000095.1, forward strand.
GCGGAAACAGCGGCAACAGCGGCAACGCCGGCGGCGGCAGGCCCCCCCGGTAGAAGAAGAAGCAACCCTCAAAACTCGACTTCCAGCCCCACCTGATAAATCCAGTCGGTGAAGTCCAGCCGGGGGTCGTTGGAATCCTGGTACCGGTAGGTTGTCGAACAGGTGAGAGAGGTGTGCGGCCTGAGCTGATAGATCAGGGAGCCGGTCGCCGTCCAGAGATCATCCCGCTCCGCCACGTTGATGGCGGGGACCGACCGGGCCTCGTAGTTCTTCCGCTCTTGGCTCCCCACCAGGACCGCCAGCAGGCGCGGATTCAGGGAACGGATCAGGATGCCGCGCCATAGAATATCCTCCCAGTCGTAGAACTCCTGATACTGATCGTTGGAGAAGTTCCGGTACCACTCCACCCCTGCCCTGGCGAAGGTCTTGGGGAAACGAAGCTGCAGCTCGTAGAGGGCCACGTGCCGCTGGTCCTGCCGATTGAGCCCCTCCAGCCGGTTCTGAGCGGAATCGTGGGCCTTCAGGGTGTCGTACTCACGGAGCTGATAGGTCCAGCCGACCTTGTGGGTGAGCCAGGGGGTCTGGGCCAGGGAGAGATGCGCCTTTGCCCTTTTGTCAAAGAAGCTGCTGTCCGCGTCCAGCGGGAAATTGAGGATCCCGTACTCGACCCCCAGGTCCAGCCGGAGGGGCGGGCGGGGCTGGATCTGGAACGCCCCGGCGAGGTTGGTCATCCGGAGGTTCAGATCGGTGAACTCCAGGTAATTGGTGTTGGAGAAGTCGGCGACGAACTCCCCCTTCAGCCAATGGGTGATCGGCGGGCGGAAGGCGACGCTGAAGCTCTCCTCGGCGAAGGCGTCCCCTTTCCGGGCGCCGTCCAGGTTCGGGTTGCTTTCGTAACCGGTCGAAACGCCGCCTGAGACCGTGGCCACCGGCGGGGGCGGGGCCCGGTGGGCTTCCAGAACCCGCTCCGCGCGGCGCTTGAGGAGCGTGATGAACAGCTTGGCCCGGTCCGCCGCTTCGTCCGATTTTACCTGCGAGGCCGGCTCGGCGGCCCGCGCGACAGCCGGCCACGAGAGGGGCGCAGAGATTACACAGAGACACAAAAGGAGTGACCCGCGGTTACTTCGAGAGGCGGCGTTCCGCATTGTTGTCCAGGGTGGTGTCGCGGCGCCGCTCTCGCAGCTTGAGCTGATCCTCCAGCGGCACCGGCTGCTCTGAGGGAACCGCGGGCGGCTGGGGACCGAGGATCTTCTCGAGAGCCCGAAGCATCTCCTCCTGCTCAAGCTTCAGCTTCTGGATCCGGGCCTCCAGCCGCCGCCGCTCCGAGGGGCCCTTAGCCGATCGGAGCTCACGGGTCAACTTCTCCAGCTCCAGGTCTGACTTCTCAATCGCATCGATCCGCTGCTGGAGAGAGGCCGCCTGTTCCGCCCGCAGGGAGGTCGGGCATAAGAGGAGAGCTGCAGCCAATGCGGCCGGGAGAGATCGCATTGGCCGTATTCTATCACGCGAACCGCCGGAAACGGTATGGTACAATCTGAGAACGCCAACATCATGCGGATCGGCCTGGGAACCAAATTGCTGGTCGTCATCTTGGGGCTGCTCGCCGTCCTAACGGCGGGGGCCCTGCTCACCGTCCGCCAGGAGTTCGGCCAGCAGCTCCGCCGCCAGGCGGAACGGGAGCTGCGGGCCGGCTCGCAGGTGCTGATCTCCATCCTCGGGCGCTCCGGCGCTCAACTCCAGGACAGGGCCCGGGTTCTCGCGGAGCTGCCCAGCCTCCGGGCCGCCCTCTCCAAAGAGCGGGGACAGCTCGAGCCGCTCCTCCAGGAAGTCAAGGCGATCCGGGCGGCCAATCTCCTCTGGGCGACCGACGCCGAGGGAAACGTCGTCGGCTGCACGGGGGAATACCCGCCGGTGGGAGAGAATCTCTCCAAGGATCCCCTCATCCTGGCGGCATTGAACGGCCAGCAAACCCTGGGATTCGATCTCTTTGGAGGCCAATGGTGGCTGGTCCTTTCCCTCCCGGTTCTGGAGGGGGCCTCCCCGGGCGAGGGTGAGACCGCGAAGAGCAGGAGGCTTGGGACGGTCACCCTGGCCCTCCTGGTGGGAGAGGCCTACATGTCACGCCTGGCGGAGCTGATGGGAACCCGGGTCGGCTTCATCTGGGGGGAAAACCGGCTCTGGTCCCCGGGGTGGCCCGAGGCGGTCCGGACGATGATCGCCTCTGACACCGTGAAGGGCTTCGGGGAGCAACCTCAAGAGGCGGTCCACCCGGAGGGCAGATACCTCTGGCTGGCCCGCTCGGTCACCGGCGGGCATCCTCCCATCGCCGCCGGACCGATCGCGCTCCTGGGAAGCCGGCTGGACGAATCGGTGATCGTGCGGACAAGCCGGGTGATCGGCTGGATCGCCTTCCTCACCATGGGGATCGGCGCCCTCCTCTTAACGTGGGCCGTCCGCTCCATCACCCGCCCGGTCAAGGTTCTCGTGGCCGACACCCAGCGGATCGGCGGCGGGGATCTCTCCCACCGGACCGACGTCCATGGACGGGATGAGATCGCAGATCTCGCCGCCTCATTCAACCAGATGGTGGAGCGCCTGGAGAAATCGTACAAGGATCTGGGGAACCTGAACAGAACCCTGCAGGACCGGGTCCGGGAACGGACCCGACAGTTGGAGGACGCCCAGGCGCAACTGCTCCAGGCGGAGAAGCTCGCCTCCCTCGGAGAGCTTGCCGCCGGTGTCGCCCACGAGCTGAACAACCCCCTCATGGTCATCATGGGGAACACCCAGCTGGGCCTGCGGATGCTGAAGGATCCCCAAGCCCCTCCCCCCACCCTGGCCGCCGACCTGAAGGATCTGCTCAAGATCGTCGAGGATGAGGCGCACCGCTCCAAGGGAATCGTCTCCAACCTGCTCGATTTCTCCAGGGTCAAGCCGACCGTCGAGACACCGACCGACCTGCATCTCCTGCTGGACGACAGCCTGAAGCTGGTGGAGCATCAGGTCTCGATGCAATCGATCCACGTCGAAAAGCAGTACGGAAAGGGGCTGCCCACCGTCAAGGTGGACCCGGGCCAGATCAAGCAGGTCCTCATCAACATCATCCTCAACGCCGTCCAGGCCATGCCTGATGGGGGGAATCTCACCCTGAAGACCGGATCCACAGACTCCTTCTTTAACGTGAAGGTTGAAGACACCGGGATCGGGATCCCCGAGGAGAACCTGAGAAAGGTGTTCGACCCCTTCTTCACCACGAAGGAGGTCGGGGCCGGGACGGGGCTGGGGCTTTCCGTCTCCTACGGAATCATCCGGCGCCACCGGGGACACATCACCCTGACCAGCAAGGTCAGGGAGGGAACGCAGGTCACGATCCAGTTCCCCCTGAAATAGGGGTCTGACCCCGCGGGGTCAGACCCCGTTACGGATGCCGATGGAGAGGATGATCCCCACGGTGGTCAGAGAGGTCAGCAGCCAGGATCCCCCGTAGCTGAAGAACGGCAGAGGAAGCCCCACCACCGGCATCAGCCCCAGCGTCATCCCGGTGTTCACCACGAGATGGGTCGCCAGCATCGCCACAAGCCCCACCACCAGGAGGCGCCCGAACGGATCCCGCGTCTGAGTGGCGATCAGGATCCCCCGATAAAAGAGAAGGCCGAAGAGGGCCAGGCAGAAGGTGGTCCCCAGGAATCCCCACTCCTCTCCCACCACGGAGAAGATGAAGTCGGTATGCCGCTCCGGCAGGAAATTGAGCTGATTCTGGGTGCCGGCAAGCCACCCCTTTCCCCACAACCTGCCGGAGCCGATGGCAATCTTGGATTGGACCACGGTGTACCCCGCCCCGAGAGGATCCAGGCTCGGATTGAGGAAGACGAGCAGCCTGGAGCGCTGGTAATCCGCGAGCCGCCCCCAAGCGAAAGGGGCCAGCAGGGCGCCGGCCGCGAGCATCAGGCCGATGACCCGAGGCCGGATCCCCCAGACGAGGAGCATCGCCAGCAGGATCGGCAGGAAGACGGAGGCGGTGCCCAGGTTCGGCTCCTTCAGGATGAGAACCATCGGGATGAGCGCCAAAAGGGCCGAAACCCCGATCGCCTTCCATTGCGAATCGGCCCTCCCCCAAGGGGTCGCCGACCGGGAACCGAGGTATCGGGCCAGCGCCAGGACGGTGGTCACCTTCGCGAATTCCGAGGGCTGAACGGTCAACCCCGCGAAGGTGAGCCAGCGCTGCGCCCCGCCCCGGACGACCCCCATCTCCAGCACCATGAGAAGAAGCAACATGTTGACGCCGTAGAGAAGATAAGCCCACTCGAGCCAGCGATGGTACTCCACCACCAACAGGAGCCCCGCCAGCAGAAGCCCCAACGGGGCCCAGGTGAGCTGGCGCATCAGGAACTGAATCCCGGTCGCCTGAGTCTTCTGCAGGGAGGCGCTGTACAAGGCCAGCAACCCGATCCCCAGGAGAAGGAGCGTCACGATCAGCAGGGGGCGATCCACCCTGCGGAGCTCGCGCCGGGTCAACATCTACAGGTACTCCAGCTCCTTCAAGTAGGCCAGAAGGTCGCGCGCCACGAGGGCCGCCTCCCCTCCTCCCTTTCCGCCGTGCTCAAGAAAGACCGCGAAGGTCACCTTGGGATGGTCCTTGGGGGCGTAACCGATGAACCAGGCGTGAGCCGTCCCGCGGGAAACCTGGGCGGTCCCCGTCTTTGCCGCCGCCTCAATGCCCGGCAGCCGCGCCAGACGCCCCGTCCCGGTCTCAGAGGCAACCACCCTCTCCATTCCCTCCTTGACCTTCGAGAGGGCCCCCTTGTCGAGAGGGATGTGGGCCTTCCGAGGAGGATCGATCCTCGGCTCCCCCGGGATCCCGATCAACAGATGCGGCCGCGGGACCTCTCCCTCCATGGCGATGGCCGTGTCCAACAGCAGCATCTGCAAGGGGGTCACCGCCAGCGCCCCCTGCCCGATGGCGAAGGAGAGGGTGTCCCCTTCCCTCCAGGGCTGCTGAAGGACGGCCCTCATCCAACCGGGGTCCGGCACCAAGCCGCCCGATTCCCGAGGGAGATCGATGCCGGTGGGGCGGCCCAATCCAAACAGATGGGCGGCGCGGGCGATGCCGTCCGCCTGAAGCCGGCGGCCGGTCTGATAGAAGAAGACGTTGCAGGAGCGCTCCAGCGCCTGGCTCACCGTCTGGGGGCCGTGGCCCTCCTTCCACCAGCAGCGGAAGAGGGCGTTCCCGAGCAGCAAACTCCCCGAACAGTGGAAGGAGGTGTCCGGCCCGATCTTCCGCCCTTCAAGCGCCGCGTAGGCCACCGCCACCTTGAAGGTGGAACCGGGGGGAACGGCGGATCGAAAGGCCCGATTGAACATCGGCCGGACCGGCTGATGGAGAAGGTGAAGGACCTCCCCCTTGCGGTCAGGATCCACAAAGGCGTTCGGATCGAACGTCGGGGAGCTGACCAGCGCCAGGATCTCCCCCGTGGCCGGATCCATCACCAGGATCGCCCCCGCCCACTCCTCCAAGAGGCGGTAGCAGTAGGATTGGAGGCGCCCATCGAGCGAGACCGTGATCCCGCGCCCCGCCTGCGGCTGGCGGAATCCCATCTGCCGGACCATGCGGCCCCGGACATCCACCTCCACCTGAAGCCCTCCATCCTGGCCGCGGAGGATCCGGTCATAGGCCGACTCCAGCCCATCCTTTCCGACGAGATCCCGGAAGGTGTAGCCGTACGGCTTGAGATGGGTCAGCTCCTCCGGAGCGATCAGGCCCAGATAGCCGGCCACCGGTCCCAGGGCGGCTCCCAGCAGGTAGTGGCGCCTCGGGACCGGCCTGACCAAGAGCCCCGAAAGCTGCGCCCGGTTCTCCTCCAACAGGAAAGCGGTCTGTGCGGGGATATCCCGAACCAGCGTCACCGGCGCGAACGGCCCGGAGTAATCCCGGCGGTACCGCCGCGCCAGCTCTTCAGGGGAGAGACCGACGAAGGGGGAGAGCCGCTCCCAGCTCTCCCGGGGAGATTTCAGCTCCTGAGGGAAGACCGCCAGCTCGAAGCTGACCCGATCCTCCACCAGCGGAACCCCATGGCGGTCCAGGATCGGCCCTCGAGCCGCCGGCAGATGGACCAGCCGGGTCCTGTTCTTCTCAGCGGCCTGACGGAACTCCCGGCCCTGAAGGATCTGGACGTAAAAGAGGCCGCCCCAGATGAAGAGGAGACCCGCTAAGATGATGCGCTGCACGATGAGAAGCCGCATTCACCCATTCACTATTCGTTGCAGCCGGGGGAAGCCCCAGACGGCCAGTCCGCCGTTCACCGCCATCACGAGGGGAATCACGGCCCATCCCCAAAGGTTCCAATCGACGGATCGATCCGCCGCCGTGACCAGGACCCCGTACGCCGCCGCATTGACCCCGGCGAGGAGCCCGGTCCAGATCCCCTGGATGAGCGGGTCTTCCCTCTCCAGCAGATGCCGGCTCACCCCCAGAACCCATCCGACACCGCAGAAGCTCAACGTGAAAGCGCCAAAGAGGCCGGCGGCGGCCAGATCCTTCAGGAAGCCGATGCCGGCCCCATAGAGCCAGAGGAACCGGACGCTGCGAAGCCGGAAGCTGAGGAAGATCAGGAAGAGAAAGAGGGGATCCACCGCCATGCCCACCAGAGGCAGGGCCGGCAAGACAACGAGCTCCACCCCCCAGAGGATCAACCCGCAGAGGAAAAATCTGAGTTTCACCCCTCCTGGGTCGGCCACGCCACCACCAGAACCTCTTCCACGGTGCTCAAATCGACCGCCGGCCTCAGGCGGGCTGAAGAAAAAAGCTCAAAGGATCCCTTCTCAACCGATTGGATCACCCCGATCGGAATCCCACCCGGCGAGAAGCTTTTCCCGCCGGCGGTCAGCACAGACTCTCCCACCTTAAGCGGGGTCTCCCGCGGGATGTAGGTGATGAGACAGCTCCCGGAGCTGCTCCCCATAACGAGCCCCGAGGCCCGAGAGGAAGAAACCACCCCGGCGACGCGAAAATGGGGATCGGTCACCAGGATGACCCGACTGGAGGAAGGGCCGACCTCGCTGATCCTGCCCACCAAGCCCACGGGGGTCACCACCGCCATGCCGAGGCGAACCCCATCCCGGCTCCCCTGATCCAGCAGGAGGGTCCGGGACCAGAGGCGCAGCTCGTGGCCGATCACCTCGGCGGGGATCGAGACCCAGGGGGATTGGGCCTTGAACCTCAGGAGCTCACGCAGGCGCCTGTTCTCCTGAAACAGCTCCTGATGGGTCCCCTCGTGAGCCAGGAGGGCCTGCAGCCGCTCCCGGAGAATCTGGTTCTCCTCCAGGAGGAAGGGGCCACGGACGATCCCGCCGAACAGATGGGTGAAACCGGTCTCCATGGCCTGGATTCCCTTCAGGAGAGGCTTCAGTCCTCCGACGACACGCATCCGGAGGTTTCCCCCGAGATCCGGGGGCAAGGCGGGCAACCATACCGGGGAAGCGAGCAGGAGGAGAAGAACCGCCGCTCGCTCAAGCTTCCGTGCGCTTATGATTCACTCCAAGAAGAGAATGAGGTGGTGGTCGTGATCTTTCGAAGAATCTTGAGGTCGCTCAGGTATTTTCCCGTTCCCAGGGCGACCGCCGTGATCGGATCATCGGCCAGATGGAACGGCAGCCCCGTCTCGTCCGAGAGAAGCCGATCGATCCCTTTGAGCAAAGAGCCGCCGCCGGCCCGCCCCACGCCCCGCTCGCTGAGATCGGCCGACAGCTCCGGCGGGGTCCGCTCCAGGGTCAGCCGGACCGCCTCCACGATCTGGGCGATCGGCTCGGCCAGGGCCTCCCGGACCTCCTCCGAGGAGATCGTGACCATCTTCGGCAGGCCGGCCACCAGGTCCCGGCCCCGCACCTCCATCGTGACCTCCTGCTCCAGGGGATAGGCGGAGCCGATCTTCACCTTGATCTCCTCCGCGGTCCGCTCGCCGATCATCAGGTTGTAGGTCTTCTTCAGATGCTGGATGATGGCGTCGTCCAGCTCGTCGCCACCCACCCGGATCGACTTGGAGAAGACGATGTCCGAAAGGGAGATCACCGCCATCTCGGTGGTGCCGCCGCCGATATCGACGATCATGTTGCCGGCCGGCTCGTGGATCGGCAGGCCGACCCCGATGGCGGCCGCCACCGGCTCCGGGACCAGGTGGACCTCCCGCGCGCCGGCGTGGAGGGCGGAGTCGCGCACCGCCCGCTTCTCCACCTCGGTGATCCCGGAGGGGATCGCGATCACCATCCTGGGCCGAACCAGCACCCGGTGGTTGTGAACCTTCTTGATGAAGTAGCGCAGCATCGCCTCGGTCACCTCGAAATCGGCGATCACCCCGTCCTTCATCGGCCGGATCGCCAGGATCGATCCCGGCGTGCGGCCCAGCATCCGCTTGGCCTCCTCACCGACGGCCAGGACCCCCCCCGCTCCCCGGTGGATCGCCACGACGGAGGGCTCGCAGAGAACGATCCCCTGCCCCTTGACGAAAACCAGGGTGGTGGCGGTCCCCAGATCGATTCCCATGTCGTTGGAAAACAACCCGAGAAGGCCGTTCATCGTCTCTTGGCCCCAATGATTATTTTCAGGCATCGGAAGGATCATTCAGTCTAGCAGCGATTCAGCGACCCGTCAAGCTCGATAGGGTCTCAAAGAAACCGGGGAAGGAGATCCCCACCCATTCGCTCCCCTCAATGGTGGTTTGACCCTCCGCCACCAGGGCCGCCACCGCCAGCGCCATCGCGGTCCGGTGGTCCGAGAAGCTGTCCACGACCGCCCCCTTCAACCTGGAGGGCCCATCGATCAGGACCGAATCCCCCTCCACCCGGATCCGGGCCTTCATCGCGGCCAATCCGGCCGCCATGGACCGGATCCGGTCGGTCTCCTTGACCCTCAGCTCACCGGCCCCCTCGATGACGGTCGTTCCCTCGGCCTGCGTGGCGGCCACCATCAGAACCGGCAGCTCGTCGATGACCCTGGGGATCATCCCCCGCTCCACATGAATGGCCCGCAAAGGAGCGCCGGTCACGGTGATGTCCCGGACCGGCTCCCAAGCGTCCTCCGACACCGGTCTCATGTCAAGCGCCGCGCCCATGCCGGAGAGCAACGCCGCAATCCCGTCACGGGTCGGATTGAATCCCACGCCGCGCACCGTAACGGTGGAACCCGGGACGATCGCCGCCGCGACGAGGAAGAAGGCGGCGCTGGAGATGTCCCCCGGTATCGCCAGCTCCCTTCCCTGGAGCTCCTGCCCCGGATGAATCGTCCACTCCAGCCCCTCGGGCTCCAGCCGGGCCCCGAAATATCGGAGCATCCGCTCCGTATGGTCCCGGCTCGGGATCGGCTCCGCCACCGTCGTCGGGCCGTCGGCGTGAAGGCCCGCCAACAGCAGGGCCGATTTCACCTGGGCGCTGGCGACCGGCAGCGTGTAACGGATCCCCTTGAGGCCCCCTCCATGAATCGTCAAGGGGAGCCGGTCCGCCCCTAAAGGCCCCTCGATCCTCGCCCCCATCCTCTCCAGCGGCTCGGTCACCCGGCGCATCGGCCTCCGCGAGAGGGAATCGTCGCCGGTCAGCGTGGCGGCAAATGGGTGGCCGGCTAAGATCCCCAACAGAAGCCGGGCGGTGGTCCCGGAATTCCCCATCTCCAGGGGAGCCGCAGGCGGCCGCAGGCCTCCCAAGCCGACCCCTTCCACTCGGATCGCCCGGTCCTCGGTCTCGACGCGAACGCCAAGATCCTCGACGGCCCTGCGGCTGGTTTCGACATCCTGGGAGGCCAGGCAGTTCTGGATCCGGGTGACGCCCCGGCTGATGGCGCCGATCAAAAGGGCCCGGTGAGAGATCGATTTGTCGGCAGGAACGGTGAGGACCCCTTGAAGAGAACGGGCAGGGTGAACCGTAAAGTGAGCCAGCTTAGATTAAGATACGAGTCGTGCAAAACGCAGCCCTGGTCTCCGGGCCCCCCTCGGGGGCGGGGATTCGCAGGACGCTTGCCGGCCCCGGCGAGGCCGGCTGCGCTATTTGAAAGCCCTCGCTCCCCCCGCCGGGGTGGCGGGGGGCGGGCG
>JACPXU010000100.1 GCA_016196375.1 Candidatus Omnitrophota bacterium
GGAAGGACCGGCCGGAGGGAGCGTAGAAGGTGATCGCCTGAAGGCTGCTTACAATCGGCTCGGTGGGAAGATTCAGGCGGGAAAAGGCCTCGGTCCCGATGATGCCGGTGCAGTTGACGAAGAGGCCGGCCTGGGCATGCTCCTCCACCACCAGGGTGGAAAGGCCCGCCTTCCCGGTCAAGGTGGCGCAAACATTCCCCGCCGGCCCCGCCCCGATCACGACGACATCGTAAAGCGAGCTCATCCCGGCGGCCACCCCATCGGCCGGCCCCCCAACAGATGCAGGTGCAGATGATACACCGATTGCCCCGCCGCGGGGTTGCAGTTGATCACCAGCCGATACCCCGGCTGCGCGATCTTCATCTCCTGCGCCAGCCGGTTCGCCGTCAGCACCAGCTTCCCTAACAGGGGCACCGCCTCCTCGGTCAGCTCGGAGACACGGGCGATGTGCCGGCGGGGGATGATCTGGAGATGAATGGGGGCCTGAGGGTTGACGTCGTGAAAGGCCACCACCTGTGAATCCTGGTACGCTACCTTGGCGGGGAGTTCCTGGGCAGCGATCCGACAGAAGATGCAATCTTCTTCTCTCAAATGGTCACTGTCCTCTCGCCACGATTATGCATGATTTCTTCCGCCAACGCAATCCTTTTGCCGATCGGCGGATGATCGTACAGGAGCCACTCCACCCATCGGGGCGGGTCCGCCTCCGCCAGGTTCTGCTCTCCCAGCCGGCGCATCGTGGAGATGAAGGCCCGGGGATTCCCCGTCGCCTTCAAGGCGTACCGGTCCGCGGCCGCCTCCAGCCGGCGGGAGATCCCATGGGTGAGCGGCATGAGGGCGAGCCCCGCCAGGAACAGCACAAGCCCAATCAGAGGGAGGGCGGCCAGATCGGTCGCCGCCTCAACCCCCAGCCGGGAGCCGAAACCCCGGACCGCCTGATCCGCCAAGAAGAGACTCAACCCCCCCGCGGCGGTGCCGACCCCGATCAAGATCCAGAGGTGCCGCAGCCGATGGTGCCCCAGCTCGTGGGCCAGCACCACCTCCACCTCCTCCGGAGAATGGGTGGCCAACAAGGTGTCGCTGATCAGGACCCGCCGGGTCCCCCCCAGCCCGCAGAGGCAGGCGTTGGCCTTGGAGGTGGTCCGGCTCAGATCCACCTCGAAGATCCCCCGGACGCGGGCCTGGGCCCGATCCAGAAGCTGCTCCAGCCGGCCCCGCAGCTTCAGATCAGCCAGCGGCCTCTGCCGATAGAAGAGGGGGATGAGCCAGGCCGGAGCTACCCAGGTGAGGAACGCGGTCCAGCCCAGCCATAGAAGCGTCGCCCAGGCCCACCAACCCTGCGGCGCCTGTCGGATCAGCGCCGCCAGGCCCTCCAGGACCAGAAGGCCCAGCACCCCTCCCACCGCCAATCGCTTCCCAACGTCGAGCAGCCATCGGGGAAAGGAGAGCCTCGACAGGCCGAACCGATGCTCGAGCAGAAAGGAGCCGATCCAGTCGAGTGGGAAACTGAAGGCCGACATCCCCAACCAGAGGATCCCCCCATAGACGGCCGTCTGAAAAGACCAGCCCGTGATCCGGCTCTTCACCCAGGAGCTTAAGGCCACAGCCCAACCGCCGGCCAAGATTCCCGCCAGGATACCGGTGGTTAGGAGCAGATCCAGAAGGAAGAGGGTCCGCTTCCAGATGGCGTATCGCCGGGCCTGCTCAGTGCGATCCGTCATGGCCCAGCGCCTTTCCCACCTGCTCCGCCACCTTAAGGTCCAATCCCTCAAACTGGATCCCGACAAAGAAGCTCCGCTGCCCGCTGGGCGTTCCTGTCCCGGCAGGAAGCTCCTTCACCCTGACCACCCGCCCTCTCAGGATCAACGGCTCCCCGCCACCAGGCAGGGGGAAGCTCACGGTGATCTGCGTCCCCACCTCCAACCGTTCCTGCACGAGAAGGCCGGCCCCGCCCTGGCTGAGGTCCCGCGCCTGAGCCGGCAGGGAGGGCTTCTCCTCCGACCCGGCCCGTTCGTACCGGACCGCCCAATCCACCCGATAACGGGGGAAGCGCCTCCGCTCTCTCCGGAACCAGAATCGCCGGAGCCGCCCCAAGGGAACCCTCCCCTCCGCGGCCAGCCGTTCCTCCCTCAGGACCAGCAACAAGATCACCGCCGCGACAAAGACCGACCAAAGGGCTGCCAACCTGAACATCAGCGAACACCTCTCTTCTCTTTTAAAGGGGTCCCATCCCGCTCGCAAAACCGGACTTGGCCGGGGTACTCCCGGCCGCAGACCGGGCAGAATCTTCTGCCCTTGAGCTTCTCAATCTCCTCCTTGGCCTGCTTGATCCGGTCGCCGGTCAAAGGGTGCGTCGACTGCCAGACCGGCACCCTCCCCATGGGCCTTTCCTGCTCCTCCCTCTGGATCTTCTCGAAGAAGCTCACCAGCCCCTCAGGGTCAACCCCGGCCCTGGAGCTGTATCGGACCGCCAGCCGATCCGCCTCCAGCTCGTCCCGGCGGCTGAACCCTCGAGAGAACAGGCCGTAGAGAGAGTCCGCCAGCCTCGCCGACTCCGGGCCGACGCCGGCGGCCGCCGCGATGTTGACGAGGACCGTGAACCCCAGGTCGGCCTGGAGGTGCTTGGCCACGTGGCGGGCGGCCACGTGCCCCATCTCATGAGCGATCACCGCCGCCAGCTCGTCGTCCGACGCCTTGTCCAAGATGCCGGTATGGACGTAGATCGTCCCCCCGGGCAGGGTGAAGGCATTGAGGGTCTTATCCTGGATGACCCCGAACTGGACCGGGAAAGCCAACGGATCGCTGGAGCGGGCGATCCTGGCCCCGATCGCCTGCACCCTGGCCATCTGCTCCCCGGTCACTCGCCCGACCTTGAGCGATGCCAGGCCCATCTGGGCCTTCGCCACGCTCCCCAGCGCCGACTCGATGGCCGGATCCAGCACCGTCTCCTCCCGCTCGGTCGCCGGATTGTAGACCGTCGCGCAGCCCGCCGAGAGGCAAAAAGTCAACAGTAAAAGGGCAACACGACTGCAAACCGGCCACCCGCTTCGGGTTCGGCTGGACAAGCTAACGGGGTCTGACCCCGCGGGGTCAGACCCCCTCAGGGGTTTCCCTATCCAGGGTGGGTGCCGGGGTCCCTGCGATGGGGTGGCCCGGCAGCGGGGGTGGCACCCACCCCTCCGGCGAATCCCCGCCCACGAGGGTGGCCCGGACACCGCGGCTGCGTTCTGCATGGGTCGTGGGGCAACTCTATGGATGACGTTCATTCTGCGCTGGCTCCATGACCGTGAGCGGATCCACCGCCTCCCCTTCCTTGTTCCAGATCTCGAAATGGAGGTGGGGCTGGATGAGCCGCCGTCGGGCGTTCCCGCTCTTCCCCACCGCGCCCACCACCTCTCCCCGACGAATCCGCCCTCCGTCCCGGATGGCGACGGTCTTCAAGTGGCCGTAGCGGGTCACCGATCCGTCCGGGTGGCGGACCTCGACGTAGCGGCCCATCCCGTTCCTGAGCCGCCCGAGGAAGGCCCTGCCGGACTTCGCCGCCAGGACCGGGGTCCCGACCGGCGCGACCCAATCGACTCCCCGATGCCTGCGGCCGCCGTTTCGACGGGATCCGAACAGCCCCGACCCGTACGGGTCTTCCCGGACCTGAAGCGGCCCCCCCAGACGCAACGGGACGGCGTAGGAAGGCTCCCTCAGCTTAAACAGCTCCAGGGAAATCGCCGGATAGGCCCACACCAGAAGAAGCGGGAAGGCCAACGTCAGCAAGAGCGATGGATAACGCCAGCTCTTAGACATTCCCCGTTGACCCTTCATTCAGGACCCCATCGATCCATCTCACAAGATCCTCCACCACCCGGGCTCGTTCCGGCTCGTTGAACAGCTCGTGATAGAGCCCCTCGTAGCGGCGGAAGGTGACGAGCGAGTCTTTGGCGGCGCGGCTGAATCGCTCCGCCGCCTCCGGATCGCAGATCCGATCGGAGCCGGCCTGGAGGATGAGGCAGGGGATCTTTAGCCCCTCCGCCAGCTTGGGGGAATCGGTCATCGCCTCCCGCAGGGCCACGGCGCAGCGGGCGGTCAACACCCGATGGACCAGCGGATCCCGTTGATAGGCCTCGACGACCCGAGGGTCCCGGCTGATGTAGCGGGGATCGAGGCCGTTGGGGATCGGGGTGAGGGGAAGGAGGCGGGCCAGCGCCTCGGCAAGGCCCACCTTCAGCGGGGGCGGATCCTGCGCCAACCGGAAGGCGGGCGAGGAGAGGGCCAGGGCCCGCGCCGCGGCGGGGTGCCGGACGGCGTACGCCAAGGCGATCAACCCCCCCAGGCTGTGCCCGATTAGGATCCGGGGCAGCGCCGGCTTCTGGCCCTTCAGCTCCTCCACCAGCCGATCAAGATCCTCGACGAAATCGGCCAGCCCACGGCAATCCCCCCGGCGCCCCTGGGAGCAGCCGTGGCCCCGATGATCCATCGCCCAGACGGAGAGACCCCGGCGGGTCAGATCCTGGGCAAGATCCTCATACCGGCCGCTGTGCTCTCCCAGGCCGTGGACCAGCAGGCAGACGGCCCGAGGGGAGGCCGCCTCCCAGCGACGAGAGAACAGCTCAATCCCATCGCGCCCTCTCACGGCTCTTTGTACATCGCCTCGATCTGGGCGGCGTACCGCTCGGCGACGACCCGGCGCTTCACCTTCAAGGTGGGGGTGAGCTCCCCTGCGCTCATCGTGAACGGCTCCGCCAGGAGGGCGATCTTCTTGATCTGCTCGAAGGGGGCCAGATGCTGGTTCACCGCCTGAACCCGCTCCCAGATCAGGTCCAACACCTGGCGCTCCTTCACCAGATCCTCGGGGAGGGCGTAAGAGATCCCCCGCTTTCGGGCGAAGGCCTCGAGCCCGGCCAGCTCCGGAACGATCAGGGCGGTCAGGTACCTGCGGCGGTCCCCGATGACGACGCAGTCAGCGATGAGGGAATCCCCCCTCAGGGCGTTCTCCAGATTTTGGGGAGCCACCATCTTTCCCCCGGAGGTCTTGATCAGGTCCTTCTTCCGGTCGGTGATCGTCAGGAATTGGTCGGCGCTCAACTCCCCGATGTCGCCGGTGTGAAACCATCCCTCCGAATCGATCACCTCGGCGGTCCCCTTCGGCTGATGGAAGTACCCCTGCATCACATGGGGCCCGCGGGTCAGGATCTCCCCATCCTCGGCGATCCGGACCTCCAACCCGGGGAGGGGAATCCCCACCGATCCGAACCGGAACCGGTCCGGCCGGTTGACCGTGATCACCGGCGAGGTCTCGGTCAAGCCGTACCCCTCCACGATCAGGACCCCGATCGCGTAAAAGAACTCGGCCAGATCCTTGGAGAGGGGGGCCCCGCCGGAGACGCAGAACCGGATCCTGCCCCCCAAGCGGCAGCGGATCTTGGAGAAGGCGAGCTGATCCGCCAGCCAGCGCTTCAGGGCCAGCCCCGGAGGGATGGGGGAACCGGCCAGGCGCCGCTGGGCCCACCGGCGGCCCACCTGAACGGACCAATGAAAGATCCTCCGCTTGGGCGCCGGGGCGCCGCGCACCGTCTCCTCAATCCGCTCCCGGAACTTCTCGTAAAATCGGGGGACGCCGGTCACGATCGTCGGCCGCGCCTCCATCAGGTTCGAGGGGACCGCCTCCATGCTCTGGGCGTAGGCGATCCTTCCCCCCACGAGGAGGACGAAGTAATAGCCGGCGGTCCGCTCGAAGACGTGGGAGAGGGGAAGGAAGGAGAGGGTCATATCCTTCTCGTTGATCGGCAGCATCTCCTGGATCCCCTCGCAGTTGGAGAGGAAATTCCGGTGGGTCAGCATGACCCCCTTGGGAGGGCCGGTGGTGCCGGAGGTGTAGATGATCGAGGCCAGATCCTCCCCCTTGCCGGCTTCAAGACGCTTCAGCCATCCCTCCCGCAAGAAATCTCCGGCCGTCTTCCCCAAGCCGAGCAGCTCCCCCAGCCACCAGACCCTGGGCCCGGAGACCCGATAGGGGGCGTCGAACAGCACCACCTTCAGATCCAGCGCCTCCTGGAAGGGGACCACCTTCGCCATCAGCTCCGGATGAGACACGAAGAGAACCTGGGTCTGGGAATCTCTGAGGATGTACTCGATCTCGGCCGAGGTGAGGGTGGTGTAGATCGGGACCGTCACCCCTTGCAGGGAAAGGATCGCCAGGTCCGCGGCCGCCCACTCGGGGCGGTTCTCCGAGAGGATCGCCACCCGATCCCCCGGCTTCACCCCCAGCTCCATCAGGCCCAGGGCGATCCCCTCCACCTGCGAGACCAGCTCGTTCCAGGAGATCTCCTCGTAGGCCGGCCCGCGCTTGACCTTCAGGACCGCCCGGTCCCCGTACCGGCGGGCCTGGGCGAACACCATCTGCGGGATTGTGTTGTGCCGTTGCGCCATTTACCGGTCTTGGAATTTCGGCTGCCGCTTCTCCAGGAAGGCCTTCAAGCCCTCCCGCATATCCTGCCCCTCGCACAGCTCGCCGAACAGCTTCCCCTCCAGCTTCAGCCCCTCCTCGAGAGGCATCTCAAGCCCTTCTCGGGTGACCTGAAGGATCCGGCTGACGGCCGGCCCGCTTTTGCCGGCCAGCTTCTTGGCCAGCCCCAAGGCCTGCTTCATCACCTCCGCCTCCGGCACCACCTTGTTGACGAGCCCGATCTCCAGCGCCGTCTGCGCGTTGATCATGTCGCCGGTCAAGTTGAGCTCCAGGGCCCGGGAGCGCCCCACCAGCCGGGCCAGGCGCTGGGTCCCTCCGAAGCCGGGCATGATCCCCAGGTTGATCTCCGGCTGCCCGATCCGGGCCCGGTCGCTGACGATCCGGATCGCGCAGGACATCGCCAACTCGTTGCCGCCGCCGAGGCAGTGGCCGTTGATGGCGGCGATGGTGGGGATCGGCAGCCGCTCCAGCTTGTTGAACACCGTCTGGCCGAGGGAGGCCGCCTGGTTCCCCTCCGCCTGCCCCTTGAGCTCGGAGATCTCCTTGATGTCGGCCCCGACGATGAAGAAGGTTCCGGCCCCGGTGAGGATGAGGACCTTGACCTCGCTGTCGGCGGCCAGGCCATCCAGAAAGCCGTTCAGCTCCGTGAGGACCGCCCTGGAAAGCAGGTTGGCCGGCGGGTTGCTGATCGTCAGGGTACAGATCCGGTCCTGCGTGGAGACACCCAGATATTGATCGTCAGCCATTGAGCCTCCTGGTTCTCCTGGGGTCAGACCCCGCGGGGTCTGACCCCGTTAGGTTTTCAGTACGTAAAGAAGCCCCGCTTCGCCTTGACTCCAAGGTGGCCGGCATGGCGCATCGTTCTCAAACGATGGGACGGATGGAACCGGAACCCGAGCTCCTGGGTAAGCCGGTCCATCCCCTCCACGAGGGTATCGATCCCGATGGCGTCGGCCAGATGGAGCAGCCCTCCCTTCGACGGGGGGAATCCCAAGCCGGCCACCACCGCCATCTCGATCTCGCTGGCGGAGGAGATCCCCTCCTGAAGGGCCATCACCGCTTCATTGATGATGAGAAACATCAGCCGCTCCGGCGTGAACCGGGCCGGCCCCTTCTTGGCAAGCTCCTCAGCCGGCTTCCCGGGATCGGCGGGGGCCGCCGAGGAGTAGTCGTAGAAGCCCCGGCCGCTCTTGCGGCCCAGCCGCTTCAGCTCCAGCATCCGGACCCAAAGCCCGGCCGGCTTCATCCGCTCCCCGTACCCCTCCCAGAGAACCTTCCCCGCCTCCGCGCAGATGTCGATCCCCAGGGCGTCGATCAGGGTGAAGGGGCCCATCGGCCAGCCCACGGCCTTCATCGCCTGATCGATCTCCTGAATGCCGCTGGAGGTCTCCTCCAGGCAGCGGACCGCCTCGTTCAGGTACGGCATGAGGAGGCGATTCACGAGGAAGCCGGGGCACTCCTTCACCTTCACCGGAATCTTCCGCAGGGATTCGGCGAAGGCGGTGACCTCCTCCACCGTCTCATCGCCGGTCTCCAGGCCGGGAATCACCTCGACGAGCTTCATCACGGGGGCCGGGTAGAAGAAGTGCATGCCGATCACCCGGTCGGGCCGCTTCGTGGCGGAGCCGAGCCCCGAGATGGAGAGGGCCGATGTGTTGGTGGCCAGGATCGCGCCGGCGGGGCAGGCCTGATCCAGCGCCTGGAAGATCTCCAGCTTCACCTTCATCAGCTCCGGCACCGCCTCGATCACCAGGTCCACCTCCTTGAACGGATCGTAGCTCAGGGTGGGGGTCACGAGCTTCATCTTCTCCTCCAATTCCTGGGGAGTCATCCTTCCCTTGGCGACCCGGCCCTCGTAGATCTTCCGGATCGCGCCCAAGCCCTTCTGGAGGAACTCCTCCTTCACCTCTTTAAGGACCACCGGCGTCCCGTTGGTGGAGACCACCTGGGCGATCCCGGCCCCCATCGTCCCGGCCCCCACCACACCGACCTTATAGATCGACATGAATCAACCCTCCCCTCAGCCCTCAAACACCAGCTTCTTGATCTCCGGAAGATGGGCCTCCGCCTCCTCCTCCCCCCGCCGGATCAGCTGGTCGACGCTGTAGAACTCGAACCAGTTGACCCGCGGCACCGTCGGGTGAAGGACCACGTCCGCCTGGGCGCATCCGGCCTCGGCCAGCTCGTACTCCATCCCCTGCATCGTGTGCATGATCACGTCGAAGATGTTCGAATCCAGCCAGCTCCACCAGGCCCGGCGGAAGCTGAACCAGAGGCTCTTCAGCCGCCCCTCGAGCTGGGCCTGGTGGGCCAGCCGCTGGCGCTCCTCGGCCAGCTCCTGATGCCGGCGGTGGATGTCCTCCGGGCTGGGAAGGGTGTTCACCGCGATCATCTTGTGAACCCCCATCTGGCTCAGCACGTCCACCGGCACCGGATCCAGGACCCCGCCGTCGATCAGCCACCGGCCCCGCACCTTGATCGGCTCAAAGATCGCCGGGATCGAGACCGAGGCCCGGACCGCCGTCACCAGGGGGCCGTCGTCGATCACCACCAGCTCCCGGCGGGCGTAGTCGCAGGCGGTCACCTTCAAGGGGATCTTGAGGTCCCGGAAGGTCAGGCCCTCCAGATGGCGGTTGAGGAATTTCGTGACCCGCCGGCCGGTGAAGATCCCGAACTTCGGGATCGTCAGGTCGATCAGCCTCACCAGCGACCGCTTGGCCCGGAACTCTCCGGCGATCTGCTCGAGCTCTCGCGAGGAAAGCCCCGAGGCCCAGAAGGCCCCCAGCAGGGCCCCGATCGAGGAGCCGGCGATGATGTCGATCGGGATCTGCTCCCTCTCCAGCACCTTCATGATCCCGATATGGGCCAGCCCCAGCGCCGCCCCGGATCCAAGGACCAACCCCACCAGGACCCCGCCGATCTCCCGGCTGATCCGCCGGACCGCCCGGGAATACTCCCAGTCCGGATGGGCCAGGGCGATCGGGTGGCCGGGCGCGGTGGGGGCCTCCACCAGGGGCAGCGTCGCGTACACCTTGGTCCCGAGGACCTCCACCCGCTCCTGCGAAGGAACCCCCCGGGCGGTCTCGTTCACCACCACCCGGATCCGCTCCCCGGCCTGCTGGATGGTCCGCTCCAGCTCCCGGATCAGCTTCCCCGTCGTCTCCAGGTGATCCTCGGTGCTGTCGCACACCAGGTGGATCAGATCGGCCTGGACCAGGGCCTTGAAGACGGTCCGATCCATCTCGCAGGGAAGATCGGTGATCACGAAATGGTACAGGTTGGCGAGGTAGGAGAGAAGCGGCGTCACCTGCGTCACGTCCGAGACCACCCGGGGATCGTGGCTGATGTTGAGCGTCGAGATCCCGACCGAGGGATGCTCCACGATGGCCGCCACCACCCGGGACTGGTCGAAGCCGACCCCCTTGAGGTGGATCGGCAGGGGGCAGCGGCTGACCCCTAACGCCTTGCAGACCTCGTCTCCCATCGGGCTCACGTCCAGCAGGATCACCCGTTTCCCGGTCTCGTGCCGCAGCGAGGCGGCCATGTTGATCGCGTACATCGTGCGGCCGGTTTCCCGCAAGGGGCTGTAGATGGAGATCAGGGTGGACTCAAAGACCTTCTTCGCGGCCACGTCCTTCTGTCTCAGCCGCCGGGAGAGGGTGGTGGAGAGGTGGATCGCCACCTCGGGCACCTCCTTGAGGATCGCGTCGAAATCCGGGCGCTTGACCTTGAGCAGGATGGAATCGTTCATCGCCTGGGCGGTCACCGAGTGGGGCTCGCTGGTCAGGAGGGAGATCGTCCCGAAGTAGTCGCCCCGGTGGAGCACCTCCAGGATCTCCTGCTTCCCGCCGGGGCCCTGCACGAAGACCCGGACCCGGCCGCTGATCAGGCCGTAGAAGGCGTCCGGCGGATCCCCCTGGGAGTAGATGGTCTCTCCCTTTTCATGCTCCACGAGTCGGGAGCGGCCGGCGATGAAATCAAGCTGGGGATCGGTCAGATCTGAAAAGAGGGAGATCTGCTTGAGCAGTTGACGCTTGTTCGTGGAAACCGGCCGCGGCATCGCGCTACATCATAGCAATCCGGCGGGCAAAAGGAAAGCGGGCGCGGCCGTCAGCCATACCCCAGGCGCTTCAGGACGGCCGGATCCTTGCGCCAGTTCCGCTGGACCTTCACCCACAGATCCAGATAGGCCGGCCCTTCGATCAGATCCTCGATCTCCTTTCGGGCGGCCCGGCCGATCCGCTTCAGAAGGGCTCCCTCCTTGCCGATCAGGATCCCCTTCTGAGTTTCCCGCTCCACGAACAGGGTCGCCCGGAGGTAAGTGGAGGGCAGGCCGCCGGCGGCCTGCTCCCGGCCGGGCCGGCCGGGGCGCCACTCCTCCATCTCCACCGCCACCGCGTGGGGGATCTCCTCGTGCGTGAAGAGGAGGGCCTTCTCCCGGATCAGCTCCCGGGCCAGGTCCCGCACCGGCCGGTCCGTCACCTGATCCGGCGGATAGAGGGCCGGCCCCTCCGGCAGCGCGGCCGTCAGGGCCTTCAAGAGCGGCTCGAGGTTGTCCCCCTTCGTGGCGGAAATCGGAAAGATCTCCCGGAACGGGTAGAGGCGGGTCATCTCCTCGATCTGCGGAAGGATGAGCCCCCTCTCGACCCGGTCCACCTTGTTGATCGCGAGGAACACCGGGGCTGTCTGTCCCTGCTTCTCTCTGGGCAGCAACCGGATGATCTCCCGCTCCCCATCCGTGACGCCGGCCTGGGCCTCGGTCATCAGGAGGATGAGATCCCCCTCCTGCAGCGCCTCCTGCGCCTGCTGAACCTGATGCTTGCCCAACAGGGTCTTCGCCCCCCGGTAGATCCCCGGGGTATCGAGGAACATGATCTGCGCCGCCGGCAAGGTGAGGATCCCCAGCAGCCGGTCCCGGGTGGTCTCCGGCTTGGGCGACACGATGGCGATCTTCTGGCCCAGGAACCGGTTGAGCAGCGTCGACTTCCCCACGTTGGGCCTGCCCACGATCGCCGCCGTCCCGCACCGATGCGCCGATTGAACCGACACGTTCACTCTACGAATGCAGCCGCCGGGTGTGCTTGGCGAGCCATTCAGCGATACCCTGCACGGTAACCTTCCGTTCAATGATGGCCGTGACGAGCTTGAAGCTTTGATCGTGGGAGGCGGTCACCCGGAAACCATTCATCTCGAGCGTGATGTCCAAACACTCCCATGCCACCCGCTTGTTTCCATCCACCAAAGGATGGTTGAGCACGAGGGATTCCAGGAGGGCAGCGGCCTTTTCGAACAGGGTGGGATAAAGATCCTGCCCGCCAAAGGAGGCTTGCGGCCGGGCCAGGGCGGAGCGGAGCAACCCTTCATCGCGCAGGGCATAGCTTCCGCCTGTCTCCTCAATGACCCGCCGATAAATGAGCAGCGCCTGGCGGTAGCCGAGAACCCTCATTCCGCCAGGCGCTTCAGCAGGGGAAGATTTCTTTGAATGGAGCGATCCGCCATCCGCCGAAACTCCGGCGTGACGACGTCATTGGCGAACTGAGCCTCCAGAAGCTGGATTGCCTCCTCGAGTAGCCTGGACTGGGGAATTCGGGTTTGTTCGGAAAGCCGTCTTAAAACCCGGACCTCCTTCTGACCCAGTTTGGTGGAGTATTTGATCAGCATGGTCCCCTCCTTTCCAAAGCTAAGTATACCCGGTGAGTCATGACTTGTCAAGATGAAGCCGGACTGGACGTGCCAATCATACACATAGCGCGGAAAGATCACGGAGGGAGGGTTGGTTTTAAGGGCGGGGAAGGCGAGAGATGCCGGCCCAGTAAAGCTCAAAGACCCTGGCTATTTCTCGGAACTGCTGAAACTCGACCGGTTTCACGAGGTAAGAGCAGGCCCCGGATCTATACGACTCGGCTATATCCTCTTGCCGATCGCTGGTGGACAGCATGATGACCGGCAGATCACGAAGCGCAGGATCTGCTTTGATCTCCTTCAGCGCCTCGAGACCATTCTTCCCCGGCATCTTGATGTCCATCAAGACCAGATCGGGCCGCGCGGCCTGACGGTACGCTCCTTCCTGGCGCAGGTACGCCAGGAGCTCCTCGCCGTTCTCCACCGCACCGAGGATGTTCAGGCCTCTTTGCCCCTCAAATGCCTTGGATATCAGCACGACGTCATTCTGATTGTCCTCCGCCAGCAAGAGGGTGACGGCCCGAGTCATTCTGCCCCGTCCCCTACGATGGAACCGAAGGTGATGATGAACTCCGATCCTCCCCCCTGGCAAGGCTGAACCCAGGCCCGTCCCCCATGCCTCTCGGCAACCGCCCGAACAATGGCCAACCCTGCTCCGGTTCCCTCCACCTCGCGCCCCACCGCCCGCTGGAAGAGCTCGAAGATACGCTCCCTGTGCTCAGGGGCGACGCCGGGGCCGTGATCTCGAATTGCGATCCCTGTTATCCCAGAAATCTTTCCATCCGAAACATAGGGAACAACCTCCACCTCAGGCGCTTGACCCTCTCGCGTGAACTTCAAGGCGTTTGAGATGAGATTGTAGATCGCCTCGACAGCCCACGTCTTATCCGCCCTGAGGAGAGGAAGGCGCCCATTCACCTCAACCCGCGCCCGGTCCTCTGGATGGCCTCCTCCAGGCGTTTCAGCGCCTCGCGCACAACGATCCCGCCATCCACCTCCTTTATTGAGGTTTGCATAAATAATGGAATATTCTAGCCGCTTCAGTTAC
>JACPXU010000001.1 GCA_016196375.1 Candidatus Omnitrophota bacterium
GCGTTGCTCGTCGTCGGCGTATCTTGACCCTCATGATACGCCTCCTCCTCGCGCCTTGCCCGGCTGGCAACTCCGCCCAGCGCAGCCACGGGAGGTTTTGTAACCGGCTCTAAACCAGGCGAGCCAGGCATCCGTCCAGACCCGCTCGATCTGTGCGGCCAATCCCTTCACTCCCTGCGCCGGACGGCGGAGCAGGAGGATCTCGCTGTCTGAAGGGACTCGCTCTTGCGGGGTTCCCACCACCCCCACCCGCAAGCCGCGCCGAGCGAGTTCATTGGTCAACCGCGCCACCCTTCAGGCTCGGATGCCGTGAGGGCCGATGATCAGTACCATCAGGGTGCACATCAGAACCGCCAGAGGAGCTCGGCGAGGATCTGGTGACCCTGGTAGTTGTTTTCGCCGGAAGAGGATGGGTTGGAGTCCACAAAGTCGTACCAGTGATAGATGAGAGTGGCTCGCAGATCCTTATCCCTGCTGTAGCTGATACCCAGCTCCGGGATCTCCTGGCGATGGTGGAACCGCATCGCCTGCCAGCGGCCGGTGGCGATGAGGTGCCGCAGATCGGCGTCGATGGAGAGATGCTCCGTCACAGAGAAGGAGGGACCGGCGGAGATGTTGGTGACGTATTTGTTGATGTTGTCCGCATCGGCCTGCGCCACCTTCCGAAAGCGGGCCTCCTCGACATATCCCTTGAGCTTGATCCGGTGCCAGGACCCGGTCTCGCCTGCCAACCGTCCCACGGTGATGGTGCCCGGCTTGGAATTGGCCAGCGCCGGGAAATAGGAATCCCCGAAGATCGTATCGCCGGTCCTGGTGTTCGTTTCCATCTGCTTGAGATGGTAGAGAACACCCTTGATCGCCCCCTCTCCAATCGGGACGTTGACGTCGCTCTCGATCCCTCGGAGGTTCGTCGGGTAATGCTCGCTCTTGTGGGTGCCGATCAGATCGTAGTTCTCACCCATCCACTGGTACTGAACCTTCGCCTCCGTCTTGCGAGGTCCCTTGAACGCCGCCCCCGTGACCACCCCGGTGCCGTTTAAGCTCGTAGAGGCGCGGGTGTAGGAAGAACGGGCCAAGGCCCCATACAAGGCCGCCCAGGAAAGGACCGGATAAGAGCTGTCCAGCGCCCACGTCTCCTGTCGTTCAGATCGCGGCTCATCTCCATCGGCCCGGATGAACGTCACCCCGAGATTTCCTTGAAGGATGTCCGCCGAGGCCCTTCCCCCCCAACTCAGTCGGTCGATGTCGACTATGGGCGTCGGCTTCGTCTGGCCGCTGAAAAGCTCCAGATGGATGTGCCTCTTGGCGCCGTATTCATAGTCGGTGATCAGGTCTCCTCCGCGAACCGGGTGGCGGCCCCCCTCCAGTTTTCGGTCCTCCTTCTCAAAGAAGCTGGCGTTGGTGATCGGGGGGCGCCAGACCAGGGATCCCAGCTTCAGGTAGTTCATCGTCTTTCGTGTGAACTCCGGCAGGGTCTGTGGCGGAAGCGTGCCGCCGGTCAATTGCACCGACCAGGGCCCGCCCGCGTAGCGCAGCCAGCCCCGATCCAGATCCAGGTTGGAGCGGGAGGGCGCCAGGTTCCCGCCTATCCGATCGAAATTGTCCCAAGGCAGCTCCTCCCCGAAGACCCGGCCGACCGTCCGATTGCCGGCCAAGCCATACCATTCCCCCTGGATTCCAGCGACCACCCCGGAAGGGGCGGTCACCTCGACGCCGAGATCGTCGTTGGTCGTGATCGCCTCCCCTTCCGCCAGGGGATAATTGCTGTTCGTGGTGATACCGGCCCCGTTAAAGGTGGACTGCCGACCGCCCCAGTTCCATTCAAAGAGGGACATATCGTACGTCATCGGCAGCCCAGGGACATTTCGCCCGGGGCCGGAGAGATTCGTCGCGGCCACAATCGTGTGGGTCTTGAAGACGGGTTTCAGTTTCCACTGACGATGATCAGGCGAATCCTCCGCGCGGGCGGCGCCAAGGAACGGTGAACTTCCAAGAAGAAGCCCCGCGGCGATGAGCAAACGGAGGCGGCGCATCAATGCCCTCCCTGGAGGAGATGAACCATCCTTCCCGTGACGGGCGGCCAAAGAAGGGCGGTCGCCAGCCCAACGCCGACCAAAAACAGAACTCCGCCGGCAGTCAGGCTCACGTTCTTTCGCCGCAGAGCCAAGTGCAGGAGAATCCAGGAGCCCAGCCAGGTCAGCAGTGCCAGCGTCTCTTTCCCTGAATAGGGCCCGATCCCTTCCGCCCCCGGCATCCAGGCCTTCCCCCAGGCATGGACCCAGGCTTCTCCCGATTTGGAGCGGTCCGCCAGGATATGGCTGCCCGCCAATGCAAGAACTCCCAGTGCCGCCGCCCAGAGGGCGGCAACCGCGATGCCGGTTGGTTTCTCCGTCGTCCTCATCTCAGAGGCCCCTCAATTTGGTGATCGCCGCCCCCAGGCCGAAGGCGACGAGAAAGTAGAAGAAGGTCAGCGCCAATAGGACCGCCGCGATCGTTCGCAGGCCCTTGGAGCGGAGCATCTGATCCCGATAGGCCAGAAACAGGAATGCCGCCGTCACCGCCAGGGGCAGCGTGAAGAGCGCCACGAACTCCTTGAACTCGAAGAAGATCTTGTGGATCTGCGGCGAGTTCTCCATGAAGTAGGATCGGGGACCTCCCTGCGCTCGATAGAAGATGTAGATCCGGTTGCCGAACAGGACCGTCAGAAAAGCCAGGAGGGCGTTGACGACGCTGCCGAACTCCAGTTGCGCCGGGTGTTGAATCGTGCCGGTCAACAGCCGGTACGCCTGGAAGAGCCCGATCGTGGCGGTAATCATGAACAGCCCGGCCGCCACCCCATGCAGCGCCCCTTCCAGGGCGTACCGGCTTCCTCCCAGCAAGGCTGACAGATTCATATTCATAGCCCCTCCCTGAATATTTTCCATGCCATTTGGTGAAACCCGTGAGCCAACTCGATCAGCTCGTTTGGCTTCAGACTGATCTCCAGTACGCGGATCAAAAGCTGTTCCTCCTTCTTTTCGTGCTCCTCTAACAGATCGACAAACTTTTGCCCCGCGTGCGCAGTCTCCTTCCAGTTGAGCTCAGGCTCACAGCCGCACACGGAGCCGGCCAGTTGCCTTAAAGCAGTCCGGAGCTGTCCGTGCTGCTCCTTCAAGAAGAGGATAGCGTCCCCCTTTTCAGGGGCGAGCTTCTGGAGCGCTGGGAAGAGCACCTCCTCCTCTTTCCTCAAATGCAGCTCCAGATCCGGCCCGATGGCCCGGATGAACCGTTGTAAGGTCGCCCGCCGATCCTCGGTTCCCGCGTCAGTTGCCAAGACGGCCCTGAGCGCCCCGACCTGCGCCTCCAGCGCTTCGTGATCCTTCCGCACTTGGGTATCCCATCGCTCCATGGCGACAATCCTCCCGTCTAGGGATGCACCAGGCACCCCTCGCAGGGCTCGGGGTCATCCTTGGAGACGTAGATGTCGTGCCGGAGCTTCCCCTCCACCTGCAGGTATCCCACCGCCCCTTTCTCCACCCGGAAGATCGCGTGATCCACCAAGGTGTAGTTGCCGGGTACTTCCAAGCCAAACTCCACGGCCGTCGCGCCGCCGGCCGGGACCAGCGTCGTCTGGACGCTGTGCGCCGGAGGGCTCACCAGGTCCGCCTCCCGATAGACGTCGTCGAAGATCTCGCCGATCACGTGGAAAGAGGAGATGAGATTCGGCCCCGCGTTCCCGAAATAGATCCTGACCCGCTCCCCGGTCTTGGCCTTGAGCGCCCCATCCCCGGTCAGTGACCCGGCCCGCCCGTTGAAGACCACGAACCGGGGATGCTCCCGGAGCCCCTCCTCGTGCGAGAATTCCAGCACCTCCAGGCCTTCGGCCGGCTCTTTGGCGTAGATCTCGCTCTGGAGGACGTAGAACTCCCGATCCACCTTCGGCAACCCGCGCTTCGGTTCCACCAGGATGAGCCCATACATCCCGTTGGCGATGTGATCCATCACCGGCGGCGCCGCGCAGTGGTAGATGAACAAGCCCGGATGGAGGAGCTTGAAGTACGCCACCTTCTCCTCTCCTTCCACGCCGGTCAGCACCGGCGCCCCGCCCCCGGGCCCGGTGACCGCGTGGAAATCCACGTTGTGCGGCATCCCGCTCTTGTCGGAGTTGGTGGCATGAACCTCCAAGGTGTCCCCCATCCGGGCCCGGATGAAGGGGCCCGGGACATGGCCGTTGAACGTCCAGAATTGATATTTCAGGTTCGGGCCCACCTCCATGACCTGCATCCCGGAATCCAGATGGACCTCCACGATGGCAGGCCCCTTGCGCGTGATCGGGGGCGGAACCTCCGGCGCGTAGGTCAACACCGCCTTCTCCCTCGGGGGAACAGCCCACGCGGCAGACGGACCGAGGAGGAGGATCCCGCACAGGAAGGCCGCGATGGAAACGGCCTGTCCTCGCCCAGGGCGAGTTCCCGGCTGACGAATCGGGGAAGGGGAGGATCGTCTGCGCGACAGCATTCCCAGGGTAGGCCATCCCTCCTCCTCGTGCGCCTTCTGGGCGACCTTCTCGCAGGCCTCTCCGAGCGCTCTCAGTTCCTTGCGGGGAAGGTTGAAGCCAAGAACATCCAGGAGGAGCCGGTTCACCTTCTTCTCATGGTCTTCCAAAAGCTCCATGAACGAGTAGCCGGCCAGCTTGATCCCTTCCCAGTCCAGGTGATCGAATCCCTGGATGAGCTCCGCCAGGCGCCGGTGAGAGGCCCGGAATTCCCGGTTCTGCTCCTTGAGAATCTGCAGGGAGCCGGCCTCTTTCCCCAGCAGGCGCTGGAGGGCCGGCAGGAGGACCTCCTCCTCCTTGCGCAGATGCAGCTCCAGGGCGGGCCACACCATCCGGATGATCCAGGAGAGGACGACGCGGCGGTCCTCAGGGCCGACGTCGATGGTCAGGGCCGCCTCCAACGCGCCGGCCTGCGACCCCAGCGCCCGATGATCCTCGTGAATCCCCTCAGCCCATCCTTCCATGGTTTCAACCCTTCATTCGCGCCACGGCGACACTCTCAACGCATCCCGACACAGGAGCGTCTCCCCGCAGGAGACGTTCTCGTAGAGGTACTGCCCCACGCTCTCCTTCAATGCCTGCTCGACTGATGGTTCCAGCGGAGTAGGAATCATAGTGCCGCCGGTAAGCTCCATCAGAGTACAGGACAGGCCGTCAGAGAGTTCTTTAACAAGCTGCCCCAAATCCCGCTCCACCTCGAGAAGATACCAGCCCACCGTTTCTTTCGCAAGAACCGGATGGTTCGGCTCCATCCACGGTCCCGGGCTCGTTCCTTCCTCGCACTCCGCGCCCAACCCGCAGAGGTCGGAGACGAACAGGTGAGGTCCGAAAATCTTTCGGACTGTTTGCTGGAGCAGATCGAAGGCGTAGGAATTCAGATGAGCAAACTCCGGCTGCTGAACCATCCCCTTCCAGACGGCCCAGGTGACATCATCCAGCATCTCATAGAGGGAGCGTTCCCTGGGCCACAACAGCTGATACCGTTTCATGGGGATCACCTCGTGAGTCACCTCGGTCCCACCACCCGATTGCTTCCCAGGCGTTTCGCCTCGCACAGCCGTTCATCCGCCGCGGCCAGGAGCGGCTCCATGCTCGCCCCGTCCGCCGGAAAGAGAGCCACTCCGATGCTCAGGGTGATCGGAGTAAGGGGTGAGGCCTCCGGTGATGACCCGGCCCGCGCGAAGGGAAATTGAGCGATGGTGTGGCGCAGCCGTTCCGCGACCACCATCGCTCCTGCGGCGTCCGTATCGGGCAACAGGATCGCGAACTCATCCCCGCCGTACCGGGCCACCAGGTCTGCCGCCCGGCGGCCGGTCCGCAGGAGGCTGCCGAGGGTCTTGAGCAGCTCGTCGCCTGCCGGATGGCCGCAGAGATCGTTGTATATCTTGAAGCCATCCGGGTCAGCCAGGACAACCGCCACCGGCTGGTAATGCCGGGAGGACCGCCGGAGCTCCCTCAAGCCCGTTTTCAAGAAGGCGGCTCGGTTCGGCAGGCCGGTTAAAGGGTCGGTCATCGCCTGGTGGATCAGCCTGAGCTCCTGCCTCCTCTTGAGGGTGGCGTCCCGCATCACGACCAGCGCCCACACCGGATGGCCCGGAAGCTGGATCGGGGTGTAGCTGGCGCTGATCACCCGTCTCTTCCCCTCAGAGGTCCGGATGGTGTACTCCGCCGTCTGGATCGGCTTGAACTGATTCATCGCCTTCAGGCCCGGGCATTCCCAGGAGTGGTCTGCCATGAAGCAGCCGTGCATGTTCCGGCAAGAGAAGAGGAGGCCGCAGGTCGCTTGCCCAACGGCCTCCTCTTTGGAACGGCCTGCCAGTCGTTCCAGCGCCGGGTTGATCGCCAGAACGTGCCGCTCGCCGTCAATCACCATCATCCCGTCGCAGGAGTACCACAGAACCTCCGGCACCGGCAGGCCGTTTTCGCCAGGCATGGCATAACCTCCTCTCACTGTGCAAGTCTACCAAAGGGGCCTGGACAGGGGTATGATCTGGATCATACTGTGGAGATTTTCCGGCGGGCGGAGGGCCGGCTTACGAGAGAAGCTGCTTCAGGGCGTCGGGCTGGAGAAGGGCCAGCTTCCCTCTCGTGGAGCGGACCCGCCCTTCCTTTTGGAAGCGGCTGATCGTTCGGATGGCGGTCTCCACGGTGGTGCCGACCAGATCGGCGATCTCCTGGCGGGTCATGGGGATCGTCTCGCCGAACTTCTTCTGGAGGGTGAGGAGCGCCTGGGCGATCCGCCGATCCACCGGGTCGTGGGCGAGGCATCCCTTCGCCTCCACCTGCCGCAGCCGCGTGCAGAAGGTGCAGAGGGTCTCCTGCGCCATGGCCGGCGACCCCTGCATCAGCTCGTGGAAGACGGAGGTGGGAAGCTGGATCACCTTGGCCGGGGTGGCGGCCACCGCCGTCGCGGGGTAGGAGCCCCGGTCCAGCGCCGGCAGGCAGCAGAAGCTTTCCCCCGGAGCCATGACGCAGGTGGTCTGGACCCGCCCCCCGGTGAGGTAGTGAAGCAGGTGGACGCGCCCCTCCCGCACCAGCCAGACGCTGTCGGAGGGATGCCCTTCGTGAAAGATCGCCTCGCCCCTGTCGAACGACCGCTCGCGGCAGGCCGCGGCCGCTCGCTGCCGCTCGGCCGCGGAGAGGTGCCGGAACATCTGCACCTGCTTCAGGAACAGCTCCAGGGCATGGCGCCTAGGCATCGGAGTTACCCTCCGACATTTTACCGCTGGGTGTTGATGTAGTCATCGAAAGAGATCTTCCCCTCGGATTCCTGGCGCACGACCCGGAGCCGGTCGGAGAAATAGGGGTGGGTCCGGAAGTAGGAGAATTCGCGCAGCGGCTCCTTCAGGGTGTGATCCCTCAGGCGCGTGAGGAAGGTGATCGCCGCCCCGGGCTGGAACCCGGCCCGCTTCATGTACCGGGCCCCCAGCCGGTCCGCCTCCAGCTCGTCGTTCTGCGAGTAGGCGGTGAGGAGCGAGGCGAAGGCGAGGTCCATCCCCTGCCGGGTCCTGGAATCGGTGGAGCCGGCTCCGACCGCCAAGATCTGCAGGAGCTCCAGCCCCAGCGCCCCCTGGATCCGCTTGACCACATGCCGGGCGGTGAGGTGCCCCACCTCGTGCCCCAGCACCGAGGCCAGCTCGTCGTCGGATTTCACCAGCTCCATCAGGCCGGAGGTCACGTAGACGATCCCTCCCGGCAGGGCGAAGGCGTTGGGCTCCTTCTCCTCCACGATGGCGAACTGATACACGATGTCCTTCCGGTCGGCCACCGCCGCGATCCTTTGCCCCACCCGGTCCAGCCGCTCCAGCAGCGCCGGGTCCCGCACGACCGGCAGCTCCTCCTCCACCCGCTTGGAGACCGCCTTGCCCATCTGGACCTCCCGCTCCGTCGTGATGAAGAGGGATTCCTGCCGCTCGGTCGCGACGTTGTAGCTCGTGGCGCAGCCCGCCAGCAGGCAGGCGGCGAGCAGGGGAAGGGCCAGCCTCCCCCCTCGCGTTTCTTTTCTCATGCCCCCAGTCTCTCACGGCGGAAGAATTCCTGCAAGGCTGCGGTGTCAGACCGAGGGCTTTCTCATCCCGCTGGCGAGGAAGAGCGCCGCGGAAAGGCTCAGCAGCGGCCCCGCGCAATGGAACGCCATTCGACCCAGAGACCCCAGCCCTATCCGAAGGCATGCCACCCCCAGGAGGGCCGCCAGGGCTGTGGCCCCTGAGGCCAACACCCACGGGCGCGGCAGGCGGCTCAATCTCCATACCCCGAGAGGGAGCAGCCAGATGAAGACGTACCAGAAGCTTCGATCGAAGATGGAGCTCGAGATCCCCGCCCAGAACCCCTCGAGGGAAGACTCCAAGATTAAGTCCTTCGGCCAGATAAGCTCCCCCATCAGGACCGATTGAGCCGCTGCCCATGTGGCCACGCCGGAGACCCCCATCCCCGCGATCCAGGCAAGCGGGATCCGTCCCGATCCTTTCCGGGAGGGCGTCGCCAGCCACCAGGTAGAGGCGAAAACAAGGGAAAGCGGCACGAAGGTTTCCTTCGCCAAGGCGCCCAAAAGGCCAAGGAAGGGCAGCGCCCGCCATCTTCGCGACCGGAGGGTCCAGACGAGGAGCATCATGAAAAATGCCTCGGCGGAGTCCACCAGGCCGCTCAACTGTCCGTTGGCGACGGTGAAGTTGAGCAGATAAAGCAGCGCCGCCAGCAGGGCCACGGCCCCCTCGCCGGTTATCGAACGTCCCACATGGGTCAGCAATAAAGCCGTCCCCGCGCAAAAGAAGGCGTTGGCAGCCAGAAGCCCCAGCCATCCCGGATCCCATGTCCCCACCCGGCCCTTCGAAATCCAATACACCGGCTTGGCGATCCACGGCACTAAAAATCGAGTCTTTGGAAAATCGGTGGGGGCGGAGGATTCACCCGTGGCGAGAAGATAGTACCTCCGGGTGTCGGTGAGTCCCGAAGCGGTCCTTGGATCGTACCGGTTCAGGGTGGGATAGCCAAGCCCAAGGCAGATCAGAGTGAAGAGACCCCACAGGATCAACCAGCGGCGAGCCCCCATCCGGCCGTTCCTACTTGAGAGAGGCTCAGCGGGCAAGAGGGTTCACCATCACCAGGAACATCTCCCAACTGTCCTTGAAGGGCCGGAATTTAGCCTGGCCCAGCCGGGGCCGGTAGGGAATCCAACATTCCGTTATGCGTAATCCTGGTCTTCGAGCTGCTCGAAGTTTAAAACCCAGTGAGAGCCCCATCCCCTTGCCGAGCCCTTCGGTCAAAGGCAACAGGGGTCGTCTGAAAAACCACATCCCGGAATGGATGTCTCTCCAGGGGTATCGGCGGAGGGACTTGACCAGCCCATTCGACAAGCGGTTTCCTAACCGCCTGATTCTCGGCATCGCGGGGGAGTTCCTGAGGGGAAACCTGGAGCAGAACAGGACGTCCAGCCGCTCGTCCGCCACCCGTTCCACCAAGGGCCCGACCCCTTCCGCGGGGTAGGAGTCGTCCCCATCCAGGATCCCGATGATGTCACCCCGGCACTGTCGGAATCCGGCCAGGCAAGCCTGTCCATACCCCCGGTTCGGCTCATGGACTACCTGGGCGCCCAACTGCCGGGCAACCGCCCCCGTGCCGTCGGTGGAGCCGTTGTCCACCACGAGGATCTGGTCGATCCAGCGAGGCAGCCGTGGGATCACGCGGCGCAGGCCTTGGGCTTCGTTGAAGCACGGTATGACAATGGAGATGACGTTTTCGTTGTAGATTTCAGTCCCGGCCTCCTGCGGCCCATTGTAGCTTAAACGCGTGCTCTGTTCACGGCGAAACAGGTGTTTTCTGAGGTTTTTAATCTCTCCTTCGGGTATACGTTGTGTAAAGGCAAATCCGGCAGATGCGATCGGTGTTCGCGCTGCCGGAAGAGGTGCGCTTCCGGCTCGGTTTGCGCGGTGGGAGGGAGGAGTGGAAGGAAGGGCCCCTTCCTATGGGTGCGTTGCCGTGGGTGGTGACGGAGGAGCTGGCCTCTCCCCGGCGGTTGTTCTACGTGGAGCCGTTGACTTACGCCGGATTGACCGGCCTTACCCTGCCGCAGGCCCTGGCGGACCTGACGGATCTGTTCGCCTGATGGGACCGGTTTTTATTTCCCTGTGGATTTGCATTATCAATAAAATATTTGTTGACATGACAGACTGAGTCGCGTACCCTGTCTTGCCCCGATGCGAAAGAGCCCTCTGGTGACAGGAAAGGGTGCCAGGTTTAAACCTGGCACCCTTTCGGCGACCATCGAGCGCCGGATCCTGCTTCTGCGCGGGCAGAAGGTCATGCTCGATAGCGACCTGGCGGAGCTTTATGGGGTGCCGACCAAGCGTCTTAATGAGCAGGTAAAGCGTAACCAAGGTCGTTTCCCCGCGGACTTTATGTTCCGGCTCACTGCCAGAGAGAGGAAACAGGTGGTCGCAAATTGCGACCACCTCCAACGGCTGAAATTTTCACCGGTGTTGCCTTATGCCTTTACGGAACATGGCGCCGTCATGTTGGCATCTGTTTTGAATACCCCCAAAGCCATTGAGATGAGTGTCTTTGTGGTACGCGCGTTTGTCAGGCTTCGCCGTTTGCTCTCTTCTCATCGGGGACTGGCCTTGCGACTTATGGAGCTGGAACGGAAGATCCAAGGGCACGAACAGCAGATCCATTCCGTCTTCGATGCGATCAGGCAGCTCATGGCGCCGCCGGATTGGACACGGCGAAGGATCGGGTTCCACGTAGAGGGAAGGGTGCCAGGAAGGGTGCCAGGTCTGAGGAGGGAAAAGGTGCCAGGTCTGAGACCTGGCACCTTTTAAGCGATGCTGGCAAAGGTTGAGACGGCGGCGGTGGTGGGGCTCTCGGCGGTGCCGGTCACGGTGGAGGTGGACGTGGCCGACGGGCTGCCCGGGGTGACTATCGTGGGGCTGCCGGATCCGACGGTGCGGGAGTCGAAGGAGCGGATCAAGTCGGCGCTGAAGAATGCCCAGTTCGCCTGGCCGCAGACCCGGATCCTGGTGAGCCTCGCGCCGGCGGACGTGCGGAAGGAAGGGTCGGCCTTCGATTTCCCGATCGCGCTGGGGCTCTTGGCCGCCTCCAAGCAGCTGGAGCCGGCCGCCTTCGCCGAGACGGTGGCGCTGGGAGAGCTGGCGCTGGACGGGAGCTTGAGGCCGGTTCCGGGGGTTCTGCCGATCGCGCTGAGCTTGCCGGGTCGAGCCAAGCGGCTTCTTCTTCCCGAGGCCAACGCGGCCGAGGCGGCGGTGGCGGACAAGGTGGCGGTTGTCCCGATCCGGCATCTGCAGCAGGCGATCGCTTTCTTAAAGGGAACCGAGGAGATCGCCCCGGTCAAGGCGGATCCGCAGGACTGGATGAGGCCTCAGCCGCCGGACGCGAGCGATTTCTCGGAGGTGAAGGGGCAGGCGCTGGCGAAGCGTGCCATCGAGGTGGCGGTGGCGGGAGGGCACAACCTCCTGCTCATGGGCCCGCCGGGCGCGGGCAAGACGATGCTGGCCCAGCGGATCCCCGCCATCATGCCCGGGATGTCCCTGGAGGAGGCGCTGGAGACGACGAGGGTCTACAGCGTGGCGAACCTCCTGCCGGCGGGCCGCCCCCTGATGACGGCAAGGCCCTTCCGGGCGCCGCATCACACGATCTCCGACGCAGGGCTGATCG
Organism: Candidatus Omnitrophota bacterium; assembly: GCA_016196375.1. Lineage (GTDB taxonomy): Bacteria > Omnitrophota > Gorgyraeia > 1-14-0-20-64-10 > 1-14-0-20-64-10 > JACPXU01. The sequence continues at coordinate 11,705 of JACPXU010000001.1, forward strand.
GCGGCGGGATCATCCCGAAGCCGGGGGAGCTCTCCCTCGCCCACCACGGCCTCCTGTTCCTCGACGAGCTTCCTGAATTCAGCCGCGCCGCCCTGGAATCCCTGCGGCAGCCGTTGGAGGAGGGGGCCGTCACCGTGGCTCGGATCCAGGGGACGGTCACCTTCCCCGCTCGATGCATGCTGGTGGCCTCGATGAACCTGTGCCCCTGCGGTTTTTCCGGCGATCCGACGAAGAGCTGCCTCTGCTCCCCCAGCCAGATCCACAAGTATCGGACGAAGGTCTCCGGTCCGCTGCTGGATCGGATCGACCTCCATCTGGAGGTGCCGGCGGTGGGGCTGGACGACCTGACCGGGGACGGCCAGGGGGAAAGCTCCGCCTCGATCCGGGTCAGGGTGGAGGCGGCGCGGGCGCGGCAGAGGCGGCGGTTTAGGGAAGAGACCTCCCTCTTTTGCAACGCCCAGATGCGTCACCGGCACCTGAAGCGCTGGTGCCGGATCGGCCCCGAGGGGAGGGAGCTGTTCAGGAAGGCGATCCAGACGCTGGGCCTCTCCGCCCGTGCCTACGACAAAATCCTGAAGGTTGGCCGCACCCTCGCCGACCTGGCCGGCTCCGAGGAGATCCAGCCGGAGCATCTGGCCGAGGCGATCCAGTATCGGGCGCTGGACAGGTCAACGTGGATATAAAGGTGGTCGTAATTTGCGACCATCAAGGAAGGGGGGATTTATGACTCAGGTGATTTTAACAGACCGGATAGGACGCCAAATCTATTTGATACGGGGGCATAAGGTGATGCTCGACAGTGACCTGGCTGAGCTCTACGGCATCCCCACCTTTCGGCTCAACGAACAGGTAAGGAGGAATACCAAACGATTCCCACCCGATTTCATGTTCCAGCTAACCGCCAGAGAAAGTAAATCTTTGAGATCGCAATTTGCGATCTCAAAGAAGAGAGGTCGCGGAGGCCGTCGTTATGCCCCACTGGTTTTTACCGAACAGGGCGTAGCCATGCTCTCCAGCGTATTGAACAGCGAGAGAGCTATTCAAGTGAACATCGTTATCATGCGGGTTTTCGTCAAGCTTAAGCAGGTCTTTGCTACTCACAGGCCTCTTGCCCGGAAACTGGCAGAGTTGGAACATAGATTAGAGGGGCATGATCAAGAGATTCGATCACTGTTCGAGGCTATCCGGGAGCTCATGAAACCGCCGGAGACGCCGAGGCGGCGGATTGGGTTTCATCACTGGAAGGGTGCCAGGTCTTAGACCTGGCACCCTTAAAAATCGAGGAGGAAAAGATGTCCGAACAGACAGGTGTTGCGGTGAAGCGGATCAACCGGTTCAAGGGGGAGGGGACCACCCGGGCCTTCTGCGACGTGGCGATCGCGGAATCGTTCCTGATCAAGGGGATCAAGGTGATCGAGGGGAAGAATGGGCTCTTCGTCAGCATGCCGCGGGAGCAGGGCAAGGACGGCAACTGGTACGACACCGTCATCCCCCTCACCAAGGAGGCGAGAGCGCTGGTTTCCGAGGCGGTGCTCTGCGCCTACGAATCCCAGGAAACCTAAAGGGGTCTGACCCCGCAGGGTCAGACCCCCTCTAGCAGAACGGTGCCAGGATTAATCCTGGCACCGTTCCCTAATCTTCAGGCGTGATGCATGACCCGGCGGGGCAGGGGATGCTTCCCGTTGCCGTTCCGGACCCGCTCCACGAGCCAATCCCGCGTGTCGCCCAGCTTCTCCATGGCCGCCTCGCGCAGAACCGAGGCCTTCTTGGCGACCAGCTTCTCGGCCTGCTTCAACTGATGGCCGATCCGCTTCCGGGTGACCCGGCCCGATGCGGGCGCAAAGAGTAGAGCAAGAATGCTTCCTGCAGCGGCTCCCGCGGCGAACGATCCCGCTGTTTGGCCCAGCTGACTCCAATGACCATTCCCTTTCATTTCAGGTTTCCTCCTTTGTGAAATCATCACTTCGCTGTCAATCGGCGAGGCCTTCCCCTCGCCCCGTTCCCGAAACGCTGCGACAAAAACGAGCGGACCCGTTCCCCCACAGTGGCGAACGGTTCAATGGCATCGACGGCCGCCTCACAGGTTTTCCTCAAGGCCTCCTCCACCTGCCGGCTGGCCTTCTGGGTGTGGGTGAGGATCTGCCGCGCCACCCCAAGGGTCTGGTGGAACTCCTTCAGGGTCCGGCTGAGGGCCGGGAGATTGGACTGGAGCTGGCGCAGGAGTCGGCGAAGATCCTTGAGGATGCTTAAGGAGGCCGCCGTCAGGACGATCAGGCAGAGGCTGATGACGCCCAGAAACAGAAGCAGGAAAGCGGACACCGTCACTCAATCACTCCTTCGGTAACCTGGCTGCCCCTCTAGGGGCCCATCGGTTTTGCGTCCCACCCTTGCGAGTGGTTTGCCTTTGTCGAGAGTATCAAACGGTCAAAGGCACCTTTTGTGCCTTCAGTCCCAAGTATGCCTGATCCAACGGGGGAACGTCAAGGCCGGGGACGGGATTATTTTCTAACGGTCTGCTAACGGACCAGCCAGCTTCCGAGGGCGGCGGTCATGAGCCCGCCGTAGGTGCCGAGGATGTTGCCGAGGATCGCCATCAGCAGGCCCGCCGTGGCGAGCTGCGGGGAGAAGGTGGCCCCGACGATCGGGGCGGAGATCGGCCCGCCGATGTTCGCCTGGGATGCGGTGGCGATCAGGCCCAGCGGGGCCTTCAGCAGGGCCCCGGCCAGGATCAGGCAGATTCCATGGATCAGGATCCAGGTGAGGCCCACCGCCAGGAAGACCGGGGCGTCGGCGATCCCCCTCAGGGAGGCCCGGGCGCCGATGGAGGCGAGCAGCAGGTAAAGGGCGAAGGTTCCGACCTTGAACAGGCCGGCCTGCTCCAGGTTCCTCAAGGGGGTGAGTGAAAGGATCAGGGTGAGGGTCGTGACCAGCAGGATGGTCCAGCTCTGCGGATTCAACACATGGCCGATCGCCGGCAGCCGTGAGCTGACCGATTGCGCGAGGAGAGACAGCGAGACGGCCAGTCCGATCCCGGTGACGAGTCCGGGCGAGGGAGACGGGGGCAGCGGGCCGCCCGCCGGCTCCAGCGAGGGGCCGCCCGCTCGCGCGCAGACCAGCCGATCCCACCGCCCCGCGAGCGACGAGCCCCAGATCAGGAGGGCCATCCAGCTGTAGGAGACGACCGCATCCACGACGATGATGGGGCCGATCAGGCTGTCGGACACGTGCAGAGCCTCCTTGACCGCCAGCAGATTGGCCGACCCGCCGATCCAGCTTCCGGCTAGGGCTCCGATCCCGCCCCAGGCGTCGGCCGGCAGCCATCGTCGGTAGAGAGCGAGGCTGGCGAGGCCGCCGGCCACCGTTCCGAGGGAGCCGGCCAGCATCAGGCAGGTGGCGATCGGCCCCAGCCGGGCCAGCCCCTTCAGGTCGGTCCCGATCAGCAGGAGCGCCAGGCAGACCGGCAGGAGCTGCCCGGAGAGGAAGGAGTAGACCGGGTGGGCGGCGGGCAGCCAGCCGGCGGTCGTGGCCGCCATCGGTATCACGTAGCACCAGAAGGGAAGGGGCAGGAGGTTGAAGAGACGGCTGAGCCTTGGGCGGGCCGCCAAGCCCCGAAGAGATGCCACGAGCCCGATCAGGAGAGCGAGGAGAAGAAGCGGCTGATTCACCATGATCGGATCAGAGTCACGGCAGGTATCTCCCGAAGTAGGCCCGCCGGCCCCGCGCCTCTTTCAGCCGCTCCTCGAGCCCGATCTCCCGGACCGGCTTTCCGGTGCCGGGCCCTTCGATCGCGCGGCCCTGGCCCGCGTAGAGCATCACGTGGGTGACCTTCTTGGGATCGCTGGGGTCCGCCAGGAAGATCAGGTCGGCCGGTTGAAGCTCCTCCTGCGAGATCGGCCGGGCCTTCAGCCATTGCTCATGGGCGTCGCGCGGGATCTTCCACCCGTTCGCCCGGTAGGCCAGCCCCACCAGGCCGGAGCAATCGGCCCCCGTGTGGGGTGGGATCTTCGCGCCGGCCTCGTAGGCCGAGCGGCCTCCCCAGTAGTAGGGATCGCCGAGGAAAAGGCGGGCCGCCCGCACGATTCCTTCCCGGGGCGGGGCCTGATCGGCGGCGGGCCGCGCCGCGAGATCAGCCGCTTCGGTTCGCGCGATCCAGCCGGTGGAGCCGTCGAGCATCGTGAGCTTCCAAGAATCGCCGACCGGGATCCCCTGGAGGGCCGTTCCCATCGAGAGCCGCATCTTGGGGGAGGCGCGGCGGTCGGGAGCGGGCCGGACCGAGGCGACCTTGGCGGTCACCACCAGATTCGGCGACCAGGCTCCATCATCGGGGGTCAAGTCGGAGAGCCGGACCCAGCCGGGGTATCCTTCCCAGCGCCGGTGGTGAGTCCACTCCGCTTGCTCGATCACCTCCACCCGGGCCCAGCCCCCCTTTTCCTCGAGGAGCCGGGCCGGCTCGCCGTAGAGAAGCTGGCTTTCCTCGAGGGGATCGTGGTCCCGCGACGGCCCTGGCGGGGCCGGCTCCCGCCGCAGATCCGCCACCGCCGCAGCCACCCGCATGAGCCGCGGCGGGGTCTCCGCGGCCGCTAAGGCGGGCGGCGTCCCGCCGGCGATCAGGGTCAGCGTTGAAGCGAAGAGGAGGATCGGCCGCATCCTTTCCATTATAATGGGTGGCATGCGGCGGCGATTCCTCTATCTTGCCCTCTGCGCGGCCCTCCTCGCCCGGCCCCGCCTCATCCAGGCGCAGGAGCTCTCGCTGGATGGCTTGAGCCGCCAGGAGATGACCCTTCTTCAAGCCACCGTCGAGCTGCTGGATCCGTTCATCAGCCGGCGGCGGTCGCAAGGGACGGCGCCGCTCATCACCTTCGAGGAGCTGTACGCCCGCCTCATGCCGCGGCAGGTGGAGTTCATGGAGAGTTTCCGCCGGCTCGACCCCTCGCAGACCGGCGGATCCAACCGGAAGCTCCCGCCGCCCGCCGCCGATGCCCGGTTCGTCCGGATCGAGGGCCAGGGGATCCTGCGGGACGGCAAGCCGGCGGCGTTGGATGTCCAATACCTTCCGTGGGAGGTGCACGAGGCGTACCGGAGGATGATGGCGGCGATGGAGGCCGATCTGGGCAGGCGGCTCCTCGTCGAGTCCGGTTACCGCTCCCCCGCCTACCAACTGTACCTGTTCCTCTTCTATATGCCCAAGCACGGCGCTTCGGTCCGGGAGACCAACCGGTTCGTGGCCCTGCCCGGCTTCAGCGAGCACGGCTGCCCGACCCGCCAGGCGATCGACTTCATCACCCCCGGCGGGATCAACGGGGAGGACCGCCCGGAGGAGTTCGAGGAGCTGCAGGAGTACGGCTGGCTGAAGGCGAGGGCGGGGGAGTTTGGCTTCCACCTTTCTTACCCGAGGAGAAACCCAATGGGGCCTGACCCCGCGGGGTCAGACCCCACGAGCTCCGCCTTCGAGCCGTGGCACTGGCACTACGAATCTATTCCAGAAACGGTGCGACCCACTTCCTGAACAGCTTCAGGCAGTCTCCCGGAATTACGATCGGGAAGGAAACCAGCGTCTTGATTCCGGGTTTCATGAAATCCCGCGTATTCCAAGTGACGAACGCGGAAACTTGAGCCAGGTGAGCAGAGCACAAAATGGCCGCGTCACCCGGCGGAAGTGGCTTAAGAAAAGGCGCAGCCGCCTTGGAATCGGGGTTGGGTGCAATTTCAGGCGCCAAGGTTTCCCACAGTTTCCGGCTTTCTTGGATCAGGTGGGAGAATCGTTCGCGCAGCACCCGATCCGACTCCACTACCACCTTTTCAGAAACCACCATCGTCAGCCCGCCCGCTTCCACGAGACGCAAAAGCTCCCCGCTTGCCCCTTCGGGTGATAAAAGCGCGGCAATGTAGACGCTGGTGTCGAAAAAGACCCGGTGGCGAGGCGCGACCATCCCTAGCGGCTCTTGCGCCGCGCCTGCCGGAGATCTTTCAGGAGCATTTCAAGCGTGATGGACTTGCGCCGCGCCTCCTGGGAGAACTTGCTCGCGACCGACTCGAACACGGAAGGTTGCGGATACAGCAGGACGGCGTTTCCCACGCGGGCGATCGAAAGCAGGTCGTTCTCAGACAGCTTCAGCGCCGCCCGCACGCTGGCCGGGATGGTGACCTGTCCTTTGCCTCGGATTCGGGTTGTCATGGACCCTCCTATTTCCTACTAATTATTACTTTCCTACTTAATTATACACTATACCGGATCCACGCGAGGTTCATTCTAAGCGAGCTGATCCAGCCAGGCGGCCCCGGGGTCGAGGAGGGAGTCGCCGAGCCGCTCTTCCAGCCCGGCGGCTTCGGCTGAAGGAGGCCTCACCACCGGCTGCAGGCCGGCGGCGGGGGCGAGGCGCTGCTGGAGGTCGGCCGAGCGGGTGCCTTCCTGGCTGACACGCAGCGCAGAGGCGGAGCCGGGCAGAGCGAGGGCGATAGAAAGTGCCAGCGCGCAGGCC
>JACPXU010000092.1 GCA_016196375.1 Candidatus Omnitrophota bacterium
CGCAGATCCGGCTCAGATCCTCGGAACTGATCCGCCCGCTCAAGGTGTACTCCTTGGCGGTGTGAACCTGCCGGATGCCGGCGATCCCCAGATCGAGGGCCCCCTTCCTCAAGGAATCCTCCACCGGATCCCGGACGCCGGGGTGGTAGGCGACCTCGACGGTGGACCGCCGGCTGTCACCGGGAGCAACCGGCGGGAGCGAACCGATCTCTCGAACGGAGAACTCCTGGGTGATCGGATCGGTCAACAGCTCGGCGCCGAGACGCTGAAGCTCCTCCTCGGCGAGCTTCCCCCCGACGTAGTAGACCTGGACCGCCTCCACCCGCTCCACCCCTTTCACCCCCAGGTCCAGGATATCCCCCTTGAGACGCTGGGCCTCGGGATCCGGAAATCCGGACCGGTGGCGGATGACGAACCGCCAGAAAGCGCCGGCCAGCCGGCCGACCGGAAGACCGGAAGACCGAGTCACAGCCCCACCCTCCTGAAGATCAGATCCACCTGCTTCAAGTGCCGGTCGAGATCGAAACAGCCTGCCAGCTCCGCTTCGGTCAGGCGCCGCCTCACCTGGGGATCGCTGGAGAGCCGGTCGAGAAAGGCCGGGCCCCCTTTCCAGGCCGCCAGGGCGTTGCGCTGAACCAGGCGGTAGGCATCCCGGCGGGTCAGGCCCTTCCGCATCAGGCTCAGCAGGACCGATTCGGAGAAGATCAGCCCGCGGGTCCGCCCCAGGTTCTCCCGCATCCGGGCCGGATAGACCTTCAGGCCGCCCAGGATCCGGGCCATCTCCCTCAGCATGAAATCGAGGAGCGAGGCGGCATCCGGCAGGATCACCCGCTCCACCGAGGAGTGGGCGATGTCCCGCTCGTGCCAGAGGGGGATGTCCTCCAGGGAGGCGGCGGCGTAGGAGCGGAGCAGCCGGGCCAGGCCGCTCACCCGCTCGCACGAAACCGGGTTCCGCTTGTGCGGCATCGCCGAGGATCCGGTCTGCCCCTCCTCGAACGGCTCCTCCGCCTCCAGCACCTCGGTCCGCTGGAGATGCCGGATCTCGGTCGCCATCCGCTCCAGCATCCCGCCGACGATCGCCATCCGGCAAAGAAGCACCGCGTAGCCGTCCCTCGGGACGACCTGGGTGGAGATCGCCGCGGGTGTCAATCCCAGCCTCCGGCAGATGTATTTCTCGACGAAGGGGGACAGGTGCGCGTAGGTCCCCACCGCGCCGGAGACCTTTCCGACGGCGACCCAATCCTTGGCGTCCCGCAGAATCCGGCCGGCCCGGCCCAGCTCGGCGTAATGGACCGCCAGCTTGAGCCCGAAGGTGGTCGGCTCGGCGTGGACCCCGTGGGTCCGGCCGATGCAGGGGGTCCTCTTGTACCGGAGGGCCTGCCGGCGGACCACCCGCTTGAGCGCCTCGAGATCCTTCAGCAGCAGCTCCACCGCCTCCTTGAGCTGGACCGCGGTGGCGGTGTCGAGCGCGTCGCTGGAGGTCAGCCCCAGGTGGAGGTACCGGGCATCCCTTCCGATGTGGGAACCCAGCTCCTCCAGGAAGGCCACCACGTCGTGCCGGGTCCGGCCTTCCCTTTGGGCCACCTTGGCCGCGTCCACCCGGGCCCGCCTGCGGATCCGCCGATAGGCGGCCGTCGGGATCTGACCTTGCCTGGCTAAAGCTTCGCAGGCGAGGAGCTCAACCTCGAGCATCCTCTGGAAACGGGCCTCCTCCGTCCAGATTCGGCCCATTTGAGGAGGTGTGTAGCGGGGAATCATCCGGAAATTTCTATTATATCACACAGTTCTATCGTCGTCCAGACGGCGGCGCTGCCGTGGCGCTGCCGGGCGCATCCCAGATTCGTCGGTGCCTTTGGGGCTGTCATCCTCGCGAAGGCGAGGATCAGGATTCCCGCTTTCGCGGGAATGACAACCGACAAACTTGGGATGCACCCGCGCTGCCGGCGACTCCGGCTCTTCCTCCTCCGGCGGCTCGTCGAGGCCGAAGAAGATCCTCCCGGGGATGTCGATCCCCTTGGCGGCGGCCCGCTCCTTCATGGCCCAGTCCAGCCCGCTCAAGAGCCGGTTGTGCACGTCGAAGGCCGGGTCGCTCAGGCTCCCCTCCGCGGTGACGGTGAGGTCGATCCGGCCGGAGGGATCCTCCAGGGCTTGGAGGATCGTATTCCAGGGGACACCGCCCACCTTCCCGGCGATCCGAAGCCCCTGGGCGAGGCAGCGCATCGAGGCCGACACCTCGTCCTTGTCCCGGATCCTCCACTCGATGATCGGCCCCCCTTGGCCCCCCTCGAAGAAAAAGGGGGCCGGGGCGTACTGATAGATCGTCCGGAAATCACTCAGCCGCCCATGCCAGATCTCCAGCCGCCCCTGCATGTTCCCCGCCACCGGATCGGTCACCGACTCCACCGAGGTGGAGCCGATCTTCTCTGCGGAGGGGCTGAGGAAATCGCCCCGGGCCTTCAGGGTGATCGTGGGATGAGAGAAGACGGAGGAGAGCTTCCCCTCCAGCTCGAGATGTCCCAGGATAAGAGGGGGGGCGCTGGGATCGGTCTGGACCTCCGGAAAATCGACCCTCCCATCGACGAGGCGCAGCCCGATCAGGAAAACAGGGGGGTTGGCCGCCCTCTGAGGAAACCGGATCCATCCGGCCTCCGCGGCCTGATTAAAGAAGAGGGGGGCCAGCAACTCCGCCGTCTGGGAGGTGGGGATGAGACGAGGGGAAACCAGCCTCACCTCCACCGGCAGCGGCCGGACAAAGAGCCCCCACCAGGGAACCTGCAGGTGGAGCTGTTTCGCCTTCAGCAGGTAAGGATGGTCGGAACGGCCCGGTTGGGGGATCTCCAGGTCGTCGATCCGCACCCCAAAGGGTGGGCTCCAGCGGACGGGGCCCAGGACCACCGGCAGCGGGAGCTGCCGCTTCAGGGTGCCCGGCAGCCAGGCGTTGAGGAACCATTGGAAACCGAAGGCGATAGAGGAAGCGACGGCAAGAAGGATCCCCAGGAGGAGGAGGCGCCGGCGGCGGATCATCGTTGAGGTCGTTCAGGCGGCAGCGGCTTCACCAGGTAGCCGGAGAGACTCACGTAGACGCCCCACCGGCTGCCGGGCTGCGCCATGACGTAGGTGGCGTTGCCGTAGACCGCCTCCACGAACGGAAGCCACTGCTGGAAGCGGTACAGCCATTGCCACATCGGGGAGGTCCCCCCATTCAGATCGTAGACGCTCCTCGGCTCCGCCTGCTCGGCCCGGGCCTTCAGGTACCGGCTCGAAAGGCGGGTCAGCTTGTGACAGCTCTTGATCCCGGCCAGATTGAGCCAGGGATGCCACTTGAGGATCTCCCCTCCGATCGCCCACTGGTCCCCGACCATCCCGTAGGATCGAGCGCTTTCAGGAACCCCCTTCGCGACGGGGGTGACCGAGAGGAGGAACCGATGGGGGGACCCCTTCGCAGGGGCCTCGCAACGGACCACCGCCACCAGCTCCTCCTCGGTGAACACCCGGTAGGAACGGATGGCGAAGAGGAACCCCGCCCCGGCCAGGACGATCAGCCAGATCGATACCCAGAGGAGATCCCGCAGGCGCATCGGCGGCCTCGCCGCTAACTCTTCTCCTGGAGGATCGTCCGGGTCGGGAACGGAATCACGATCCCTTCCCGGGCGTACCGGCGATGGAGGCGCTTGATGAACTCATGCTTGATCAGATACTGGTCCGCGAAGCTTCTACCCCGGAGGACCGCCGTGAAGTTGATGCTCGATTCCGCGAAGGTGTGATACCGGACCATCGGCTCAAAGTCGGGGACTCCTCCGGGGACCTCCTTCATCACCTCCCGGGCCACCTCCACCGTGACCCGTTCCACCTTCTCCAGGTCGCTCCCGCAGTCCACCCCCACCTCGACCAGCACCGCGATCTCCTGCGAGGGGAGGTCATAGTTGGTGACGATCGCCTGGGACAGCTTGGTGTTGGGGACGACCACCAGGCTGTTCGACAAGGTCCGCAGCCGCGTGGTGCGCCAGGCGATGTCGACGACGTATCCCTCCTGCCCGGTGTCCAGCCTCACGTAGTCTCCTATCCGGATCTGCCGGGCCGTCACGATGTGGATCCCGGCGAAGAGGCTGCTCAAGGTTTCCTGAAGCCCCAGGGCGACCGCCAGGCCTCCCAGCCCGAGGGCCGTCAGGATCGGGGTCACGGAGATCCCCAAGCTGTTGAGGACGATCAGGCCGCCGATGGCGAGGATGCTTCCCTTGGCCAGGTTCTGGGTCAGGCTCGTCAGCGGAAGGGTGGTGGAGAGCTTATCGGCGTAGCGCCGGATCAGCCGATCGGCCAGCCGCAGGGCGACCGAGGTGAGGAAGATCACCCCCAGCACGGTCAGGACCTTGGTCCATGGTGAAGCGACGACGCCTCGAATCAGATCGAGCAAACTCATCGACGCCTATCCAGCCATCGAATCAACCCCAGGGCAGCCGCTGCCAGAAGCAGGAACGCAAACCAGCCGCCGATCCGCCGGATCAGGAGGAAGCTCAAGGCCCCCACCGCCGCCGAGAAGGGGATCGTGAGGATCCAGGCCCACACCACCTGCGTCGCCACCCCCCAGCGGACCGCGGAGAAGCGGCGGGAGGAGCCGACCCCAACGATCGCCCCGGTGATGGTGTGCGTGGTGCTCACCGGAATCCCCCACTGGGCCGTCATGAAGAGGGAGACCGCCGCCGCCGTCTCGGCGCAGGCCCCCCCATACGGCCGCAGCTTCGTGATCCTCATCCCAATGGTCTTCACGATCCTCCAGCCCCCCGCCAACGTTCCCAATCCCATCGCGGCATGGCAGATCAGCACGATCCAGAATGGAAAATTGCCCCCGCTCTGAAACGCGGCGAGGCGATCCCGCCACAGGGTAGTGTACAGGAGGATGGCGATGATTCCCATCGTCTTCTGAGCGTCGTTGGTGCCGTGACCGAGGCTGTACGCCGCCGAGGAGGCGAGCTGCATCCCACGGAAGAACCGGTCCACCTGCGTCGGGGTGCGCCGGCGGAATCCCCAGGAGACCGCAACGACGAGAAGGAACCCCAGGATGAATCCGATCACCGGAGAGAGAACGATGAATAGGCCGATCTTCGTAAGGCCGGAGTTGATCACCACCCACCGGCCCGCGGCCGCGCAGGCCGCCCCGGCGAAGCCCCCCACCAGGGCGTGGGAGGAGCTGGTGGGCAGGCCCACCGTCCAGGTGAGGAGGTCCCAGAGGATCGCCCCCAGCAGCCCGGCCAGGATCACGTCCGGCGTCACCACCTCCGGCGGGATGATCCCCTTGCCGATCATCTTGGCGATGTGGAGGCCGAAGAACCAGGCGGCGATGAAGTTCCAGAAGGCGGCCCAGGCCACCGCCTGGAGAGGGCGCAGGACCCGGGTGGAGACGACCGTCGAGATGGCGTTGGCGCAGTCGTGGAAGCCGTTGATGTAGTCGAAGAGGAGCGCGACCCCCACAATGAAGATGACGTAGGCGGTTTCCATTCCTTCAGGCGTTCTTCAGGAAGATCCCCTCGACCACCACCGCCACATCCTCGCACTTGTCGGTGGCCGTCTCCAGAAGGTCGTACAGCTCCCGCCACTTCATCACCTCCAGGGGATCCCCCCCCTTCTCGAACAGCTCCGCCACCGCCGTCCGGAGGGCCTGGTCCCCCTCGTTCTCCAGGCGGTTGATCTCGATGCAGTGGACCAGGATGTCGGCGTGGCGCAGGGCCCGCAGGCGGGGGATCATCAACTGGATCTCCTGGATCTGCCTGGAGATCACCTCAACGATCGCCTTGAACTGAGGGGTCAGATGCTTGACCTTGTACAGGATGAGCCGCTCCGTCACCGCCTCCATGAAGTCCATGACGTCGTCCAGGGCGGTGGCCAAGCGATGGATGTCCTCCCGGTCGATCGGCGTGATGAAGGTCTGGTTCAGGTTCGCCATGATCTCGTGGGTCACCTGGTCCGCCTCATGCTCCAGCCGCTCCATCCGGGAGGCGTGGGTGGAGAGATTCTGAAAATCGCTCGTCAACTCCTGGAGGAGCTTGCCCCCCTCGACGAGGATCCTGGTGGACCGCTCGAACATCTCGAAGAACCGCACCTCCTTCGGGATCAGTCTGAACATCCGCTCTCCTCCTTCTTCCTATTATCCACCGAGATAGGCCTGTTTCACAGCGGGGTTTTCCCGCAAGGCCGCCGCCGGCCCATGAAGCACCACCCGCCCCGTCTCCAGCACAAAGGCGGTCTCGGCCACCCGGAGCGCCTGGTAGGCGTTCTGCTCCACCAAGAGGATCGTCATCCCCTCGGCATGGATCCGCCGGATCACCTCGAAGAGCTGGGCCACGAGCTTCGGGGCGAGCCCGAGGGACGGCTCATCCAACAGGAGCAGCCTCGGCCGGGCCATCAGCCCGCGGGCCAGGGCCAGCATCTGCTGTTCACCGCCGGAGAGGGTTCCGGCCAGCTGGCGCTGGCGGTCCCGAAGGATCGGGAACAGATCGAACACCTCGCTCAACTCCTGAGCGATCCTCCGGCGATCCGGCCGCTGGCCGGCGCCGAGAAGGAGGTTCTCCATCACCGTCATCCGAGGAAAGATACGGCGGCCCTCCGGGACCTGGGTGACTCCCCGCCGCACCACCGCCTCGGCCGGCAGCCGATCGATCGCCTCGCCGGAAAACCGGATCCTCCCCTTGACCGGGGGAACCAACCCGGAGATCGCCATCAAGGTGGTGCTCTTGCCGGCCCCGTTGGCGCCGATCAGGGCGACGCACTCCCCCTGACGGACCTGGAGATTGACCCCCTTCAACACCTCCACGGCGCCGTAGCGGACATGGAGATCCTCCACCGACAGCAGGATGCCCGTGGGGTCAGACCCCATGGGGTCTGACCCCGTCAGGTTTCGCGCCAAGATACGCCTCGATCACCCGCGGATCCTCCTGGACCGCCTTGGGAGATCCTTGCGCGATCGTGGCCCCGTCATCCAGCACCACCACCCAATCCGAGATCGGCATCACCACCCGCATGTCGTGCTCGATCAACAGGACCGTCAGCCCCTGACCCTTCAGCCGGTTCAGGAACGCCATCAGCTCCTGCCGCTCCTGATAGGTGAGCCCCGCCGCCGGCTCGTCCAGCAGCAGCAGCTCCGGGTCCGAGGCCAAGGCCCGGGCCAGCTCGAGCCGGCGCTGCTGGCCGTAGGAGAGGGCGGTGGCCAGATGGTCGGCGAAGGGAGCCAGCTGGAGCTGCTCCAAGAGCCGCATCGAGCGGTCAATGGCCCACCGCTCCTCCTGATGGGCCGCGAATCCCCAGGGCCAGAGGGCCTCCAGCAGCCCCGACTTCGTCCTCACGTAGGTGCCGGCCAGCACATTCTCCAGGACCGACATGTTGGCGAACAGCCGGATGTTCTGGAAGGTCCGGGCGATCCCCAGCTCCGCCACCTGATGAGGGGTCAGCCCCATCAGGGATTCCTCCTCCTCGAACCGGATCGAGCCGGCCTCCGGGCGGATCACGCCGGTCACGCAGTTGAACAGGGTGGTCTTCCCCGCCCCGTTGGGACCGATCAGGCTGACGATCGATCCCCGCTCCACGGAGAAGCTGACCTCGCTCAAGGCCACCAGCCCGCCGAACCGCTTCGTGATCCTCTCCAGCCTAAGCAGCGGCACGCCGACCCCTCAGTTCCCGCCGGATCTGGGCCAGCCCCAGCAATCCCTGCGGCCGGGCCTGCATCAACACCACCATCAGCGCCCCAAAGAGGAGCATCCGGTAGCTGGAGAAGCCCTGGAGCAGCTCCGGCACGATCGTCAGGACCGCCGCCCCGAGGATCGCTCCCCGCACCGACCCCAGGCCGCCCAGGATCACCATCGCCAGGATCATCACTGAGAGGATGAAGTCGAAGCTGTCCGGCGTCACCGTCCCCTGCTTCGCGGCGAAGAAGCAGCCGGCCACGCCGGCGATGCCGCCCCCCAGCCCCAGGGCGATCAGCTTCAGCCGGGTCGTGTCCACCCCCAGGCAGCGGGCCGCCAATTCATCCTCCCGCAGCGCCACCCAGGCCAGGCCGATCCGGGAGCGGCGCAACCTGGCGCAGGCCCAGGCGGTCCCCTCGACGAGGAGAAGGATCAGCCAATAGTACGGCCTCGAGTCGACCCCGAAACGAAACGACCCGATGGAAGGATGGGCGATCCCCAGGAGCCCGTTGGGCCCGCCGGTCCAGGGCTCCAGGTTCGTCACGACGATCCGGACGATCTCGCCGAACCCGAGGGTGACGATCGCCAGGTAGTCGCCCCGCACCCGGACCGCCGGCAGCCCGAGGAGAACCCCGGCCACGCCGGCCGTCGCCATGCTGACCGGCAGCCCCAGCCAGAAGGGACAGCCGGCCCGGAGGTTCAGCAGCGCGTAGGTGTAGGCCCCGATGGCGAAGAAGGCGGCGTACCCCAGATGAAGCAGCCCCGCGAACCCGACGATCAGATTCAGGCCCAGGGCGAGGAGGGCGTAGAGGCCCGCCGTGGTGAGCACCTCGACATGGTACGGGTTCCGGTCAATGAACGGCAGGGAGATCAGAACAACGAGAATCGCCGTCCTCACGCCCGCTCCGCCACCCGCTCACCCAGCAGCCCCCGCGGCCGCAGGATCAGCACCAGGACCAGGACGGTGAAGGCGACCACGTTCTTCCACTGGGTGGAGAGATAGGCGGCCGCGAACCCCTCGAGAAATCCCAGCAGCAGGCCCCCCAGCATCGCCCCGGGGATGTTGCCGATCCCCCCGAGGACCGCCGCGGTGAAGGCCTTCAAGCCGGTCAGGTAGCCGTCGTGGAAATTGATCGTCGAGTAGGTCAGGCCGAACAGGACCCCGCCCACCCCGGCCAGGGCCGACCCCATCGCGAAGGTGACCGCGATGATCCGGTTCACCGGGATTCCCATCAGCCGGGCGGCCAGCGGATCCTGGGCCGTCGCCCGCATCGCCCGCCCCAGGGCCGTCCCGTAGACGATCCCCTGGAGCCCCATCATCAACATCAGGCTCACGGCGAGGACAATCCCCTGCATCAGGGTCACCGTCACCGACCCGATCCTCGCGTGGAGAACCGGCAGGAGCGGCGGGACGTACCGATCCTGCGCCCCGAAGCTGAGCATCACGGCGTTCTGAAGAAAGAAGGAGACGCCGATCGCCGTGATCAGGACCGACAGCTTCGGCGCCTGGCGCAGGGGCCGGTAGGCCACCCGCTCCACCGCCAGCCCCAACAGGGCGCAGCCGGCCGCCGCCGTGAGGATCGTGAGGACCAGCGACAGGGCCGGCGCCGCCCCGGCGGCGGCGCCGATCGGGCCGATCGACCCGATGAGGAGGATGGCGGCCAGCCCCAGGTAGGCCCCCGCCATGAAGATCTCGCCGTGGGCGAAGTTGATCAGCTGGATGATCCCGTAGACCATCGTGTAGCCCAAGGCGATCAGGGCGTAGATCGAACCGATGGCGAGGCCGTTGATGAACTGCTGGAGGAAGAATTCTCCGGGGGACATTACCCCGAGGCTTCCAGAAATTCGAACCTTCCTCCCTTGATCGTGTAGATCCCGATCGTCCGGAGGGTGGTGTCCCCTTTCGAATCGAAGGTGTGCGTTCCGAGGATGCCGGAATAGCTCTTCATCTGCTGCATCGCCGCCAGCACCGCCGGCCGATCCTTTCGGCCGGCCCGGCGGATCGCCTCCAGGACGATCCGGGTCGCCTCATACGAATAGGAGGAGTAGGCCCCGAGATGGCCGTACTTCGCCTCGAAGGCCCGGACGAAATCGCCGGCGGCGGGGGCCTGCCGGATGTCGCCGCCCAGGGTGGTGACGTAGGCCCCCTCGGCCGCCTCGGCGCCGGCCAGGTCGATCAGGGTCGGCTCGAACAGGCCGTCCCCGCCGAGGAAATGGGCCGGGATCTGCAGGGCGAACCGCTGCTTCAAGAGGAGGGCCGCCTCGGGGAACATCCCGGCGAAGTAGATCAGCTCCGGGTTTATCATCTTCACCTTGATCAGGAGCGGCGTGAAATCCTTCTCCCCCTGCGTGATCCCCTCGTGCCCCAGGATCTCGGCCCCGCGCCCCCGCGCCGCCTTGATGAACTCGTTGGCCAGCCCCCGGCCGTAGGTGGTGAGGTCGTCGATCACGAAGATCCGCCTGGCCCCGAGCCGCTCCATGGCGAACCGGGCGGCCGCCGGCCCCTGGAGATCGTCGGTCGGGCAGATCCGGAAGAAGTTGTCGAACCCCTGCCGGGAGATCTCCGGGTTGGAGGAGACCGGGTTCACGTGGAGGACCCCGGCCTCGTGGTAGATCGCCGAGGCCGGCTTGGTGCAGCTCGAGTTCAGGTGGCCGACCACCGCCACCACGTTCGGGTCCGCGGCCAGCCGCTTCGCCACCGAGACCGCCATCGCCGGGTTGCGGGCGTCGTCCAGGGCCGCCAGCTCCACCCGGAGCCCCGGCACGATTGGGCCGGCGGCGGCCGCCTGATCCACGGCCAGCTCAGCCCCGTGCAGCATGTCGGTCCCCTGCGCCGCCTGATCGCCGGTCAAGGGCCCGGCGAACCCGATCTTGATCACCGGCTGCCCCTTCCCGCATCCGGCCCCCATTGTCAGCGCGATGGCAACGGAAGCGACCAGAAGCCTGGTGGACGCAGTTCTCCTCATCAAGGCTCCTCCAGCTGGAATCGTAAGATCATACCACACCGCAGGCGAGTCATTTTCGGGTCATTCGGCTCACAATCAGCTCATTTTCGGCTCATTTTGAGCCGAATCCGAAGCGCCGCCAGCCGACGGCAACTGCCGAGCAGCCTGTAACAACTCTACATGCTCGACCGATTTTCCGGCACAGAGGATGTCCTTCCGGATGATAGCGCTCGTCAGAGAGGTCGATATGATAGCGTGCAGTAGTCTTATCAATGGGACGCATTAGGAGCCGATCCCCAATTCGCTCAAGAAAAATTGCTCGAGACGATTCCCCGAGATAAGCACACCTTCCGATTCAGGGTACCGGCGCTGAAATACCTCGAGGCTCCCTCCCGAAACGGAAGCCTTCCCCGATTTTACCTCCACAGCCGTCGCATGCCGGCTCCGAGCAACCACAAAATCGACCTCTTCCTGCCGGTCTCGCCAATACATCAATTCTCCTCCGGCCTCTTGGGTACTCCAATACAATTGGGCCCCGACGGCGTTTTCGACCAGCCGACCCCATAAGCCGAGATCCTTTCTCGCTGCCTTAAAGCTGCCTCCTGCCATCGCTGTCACGAGCGCATTATCCAAGACAATAATCTTGGGAGTAGAGCCGCGCTGTTTGATCCGGGATCCGCTGAATCGCTCCAGGGGAAGCATCAGAAACGCGTGGGACAGCAAGCGAAGATAGGACGCCACGGTGGTTGTGTTCCCCGCATCCTGAAGCGTGCCCAGCATCTTTTGATAGCTGACGATCTCTGCGGGATGGGCAGCCGCTAACCCAAATAATTGCCGAAGAAGAGCCGGCTTCTCTACGGGAGAAACAAGAAGAACATCCTTGGAAAGAACGGGCTCAATAAGCGAATCCCGGACAAACTTGCCCCAGCGGGCCTCATCTTTTCTCAGCGCCAACGCCCCGGGATACCCTCCGAAATAAATGTATTCATCCAAGCGAAGACGGAAGTACTCCCGGCACTCCGCGAAAGACCAGTGGGGATGCCGATGTAATTCAAACCGTCCCACCAAGCTCTCCGAAAGCCCCCTCTGCATCAAGAGCGCAGAGGAACCCAACAGGATCACCCGCAGCTTCCGGTTGCGGCGCTTGTCCTCATCCACGAGGCGCTTCGCGATCTCGCTCCAGCGGGGAATTTTCTGGACTTCATCCAGAACCAACAGAGTTTCCCGCCGATCGCGTGAGGCTAGCCGGCGAGCTTCCTCCCATTGGACCTCAATCCACTGCGTGGTGGGAACGCTCGGCTGGTCCGCCGTTTCATAACGTTTTGGCCCCTGCCAGCGGTCCAGAACCTGAAGGGCCAGCGTCGTTTTCCCTACCTGACGGGGCCCCACTACCACTTGAAGAAGACGGGGCTGGCCATGAAGCCGCCCCCACAGAAGCTGATAGTATTTCTTCCTAAGATACGGTTTCATCCGAGAAGGTCATTGTAGGTTAAAGAGTCGCCGATGTCAACGATTTACTCAGCAGCCTGAGTTAATCGTCAGATCCCTCTTGAGAACCACTGGATCGTCCAGACGGTGTCTGGACAGTCTGAGATTGGATCGAACGAAGATAGCGAAGGAGAGAACTTGGAGAGCGGATTTAGGCTTGAGTGCCATACTGGCGTTCGAGGGACTTCTCCCAGAGCTGGATGTGGATCGGGGCAACGCCGAGGAACCGGCCCAAATTCTTCAAATCCTCGAAGAACCAGACGGTGTGGATGTCGGCGCCGGTGCCGAGGTAATACTCCGCTTGCTTGGCGGCAACCACATCAAAGAGGTTCCAACCTTTATGCTGTTCGACTTCTTTCTTGACGTTGACGATCTCAAGCGCTCTTAAGCCCGCCTGATTCAACCACCCCTGAATCTTTTCCACGTGAAAATCATGCTCCACGAAAATGACCAGCGGGAGCTGCTCCCCGGGCGCCGGCTTGAAGGACTTCAGGCTTTGAAACAACTGCGGGCTTGCCATCGCCGGCGCGATAAAGACCACTTTCTTCGCGGTTAGCCCAGGAGCCAGCGGAATGTTTTCCTCCAGGCCGGCGGCGGGCCTGCCCGCCGGCTCTGTGGCGGGGATCTCCGGCGAGGCGCGCCGCTTCGCCTCCTCGAACCACTCCGGCTTGTCCCATAGGAGCTCCGGCCCAACGCTGAAGCCGACATAATGACCCTTGGAGAGCAGCGCGGCGACATTCTCCGCATTCACCCCTCCGGCGCTTCCCCAAACCAGGAAATGCTTCTCCTTCCCTATCCGCTCCAGAAGCCGCACCGTATCCTCAAGGGTCGCGCCGGCCCCTACCGCCGGCTCCACCTCGACTCCATGAACACCCGGTTGATCCGCCGCCTCCACCTCCTCCCAGCTCTTGACCTTCGCGATCACCAGGACCCGATCACCGACCCCCGCTCCCTCCTGCCCGACCCTCTCAACGATCTCGCCGATGGCGCTGACCGGAGCGCTGATGATGAGATTCCGGCGCCGGGAGGCCTCCAACACCGCAGGGACCTGGGCCGCCTCACGGATGGCGACGCCCGCAACGAGACTGGGACTCTGAAACCGCAGCTGCCCGGGCACCTCCAGACCCAGCCAATCATCCGGCTGAATGGCGACCTTCGGAATCAGCCCATCCCATCCCGCCACGTTCCAGAGGACGAAGTTGGCAATCGAATCGGCGCCAACCTGCTGCGAGTACTGAAACCGATCCCGCGGATTGACGAAGCCGAATCCCCGGCTCATCCTTAACTGTCCCGCCAGCTCCGCCACCGTCTGGCCCTCCTCCAGCCCTGTGGCGCTCACGATCTCTTCCAGCCCGGATTTGGAACCCTCCACCTTTTGCTGTTCTCTGAGGGCGTAGGCAGGGAGGGCTTGAAAGGTGAGTCCCAGGATGAGGAAACCTGCGAGGAATCTGCCACTAAACTTTATCATCATCGGAGAGAGAATCCTTTTTAAAACTCGTAGAGGAAATATATCAGACCCTCTCCCCACGTGTCAAGAGGGAACATCTCGCTATTAGAATTGCATTTAGTTGATCTATGTGCTAACATCTTAGTGTATGGAAAGCCTGGTCAAGCGACATTACTGGATTAACACCGTCGAAGAAAACTGGAAGCGCCGCTCTATTGTTTGGCTCTCGGGAGTGCGGCGAACTGGTAAAACTTCCCTGTCCAAAAGCATAGAAAAAACCGAATATTTTGACTGCGAACTTCCCCGAGTCCGCAGGATGATGGACGACCCGGAGGAATTCCTGTCGGGTTTAAACGGTAAGCGGATCATATTGGACGAAATCCACCGCCTCAAATCTCCAGCGGAACTGCTCAAAATCAGCGCGGACCATTATTCAAATATTCACATTCTGGCAACCGGATCCTCCACTTTAAGCGCGTCCAGAAAATTTCGGGATACCCTCACCGGCCGCAAAGCGGAATTATGGCTCACTCCGATGATCCTGGCCGATCTGCCGGAATTTAAACGGGAGAACTTGAAACATCGCCTGTTGCGGGGCGGGCTACCCCCGTTCTTCCTAGCCGATACCCTGCTCGAACAGGAATTCCAGGAATGGATGGATTCCTACTGGGCAAAAGACATTCAAGAGTTGTTCCGGTTGGAGCGCCGGTACTCGTTCCAGCGGTTTGCCGAGCTCTTGATGACCCGCAGCGGAGGAATTTTTGAGGCAAACAAATTTGCGATGGAATGCGAGGCGAGCCGGCAAACCATCACAAACTACCTCCGGGTGCTGGAAGCCACCTTTGTGGCCCACGTCATCCGGCCTTTTAACACCCACAAACCCTCCGAGATCATCTCCGCGCCGAAGGTTTATGGGTTCGACACCGGATTCATCTGCTACCACAAAGGATGGCACGAACTGCGGAACGAAGATCTCGGCATTCTATGGGAACTTCTCGTGCTCAACGAGATGCACGCCCATTTGCAGTTGCGGGATATTCGTTATTGGCGGGACAAAACAGGCCACGAGCTCGATTTTGTACTGGCCAGGCGAGGGGCTGAACCCATGGCCATCGAATGCAAGTGGTCCTCTTTGGAATTCGACCCCGCGAACCTCAAGGCATTCCGGAAAATGTACCCCAAAGGAAACAATCTCCTCATCGCGCATGATGTGGACCGAGCCCATTCTAAGCGTTACGGAGACCTTCTGCTGGAAATCGTCCCGCTCTCAGAGCTCACCACAAGAATCTCAGCTTAATCCACATTGGATTTTTAAAATTGGGGTCGCTGGCTGGATGACATTAGAACCTGTCTTCAGGCAGCCGCATAGATCGTTACGAGGTTTATCGGTACTTAAGCGGATATCGATCTGGATGTTCTAAAGATTCGAGGGCCAAATCAACATCTAAATCCTCCCATCGAAGGTTACGGCTGTGAAGCAGTTGAACATTCTCTATTTCAGAAAGGCGGGCATTCTTAAACCACGGAAATTCTTGGTAAGGCAGAAAATATTCCTTATGTCGCACAAGAAGCCATACCCCATGCGGCGAGATGTTCAAAATCTCAACTTTTGAAGTGCTTGTTCCACGCTTGGCCAATCTCATCTTTCCCTTTGGATCATCCGACTTTAGTGTGGGTGAATTTTACGGATTTCACGGCACCTCGATGAACGATGTGAGCACCTTGAGTTTGAGGTATTCCATGTCCCGGATGCCGTACGACCGGCGTTGAATTACCCGGATCTTGTTGTTGA
>JACPXU010000093.1 GCA_016196375.1 Candidatus Omnitrophota bacterium
ACTGGAAGTATACTTCCACGAGCGGGCGGGTGGACGCCAGCGGGTCATGGACTCCGGGTCCGTAACGACCAAGACCCATTTGCCTCCTTGCGCAATTGGGACGAGGCGTGCCGGTTGAGGTCGGCGGGTGGTATACTTTAAGCAGGAATCCCCTTGACAGGGAGGATGGAATTGATTAGAGTGTCGGAAAAGGAGGACGCATGAGAAGGGGAAAAAGTGGTGGTTTTACCTTGATCGAGTTGGTCATGGTCATCGTAATCCTGGGGGTCCTGGCGGCGATCGCTCTGCCGCGGTTCATCGACCTGCAGAAGAATGCGGCCCACGCCTCCGCGTCGGGGGAGCTGGGGGGCCTTCGGGCGGCGGCGGCGACGTTCTACGCCTCGACCGCTGTCCGGAACGCTGCCCGGTATCCATCCACCAAGGCGCTCGTGACGAGCATGCTGAACGCGCCGCTCACGGTGCTGGGCATCAGCATCGCCGGTACCCTGCGGGACTGGAAGTATACTTCCACGAGCGGGCGGGTGGACGCCAGCGGGTCATGGACTCCGGGTCCGTAACGACCAAGACCCATCGGATCGCGTAAGGCGGTCTCACACCACAGGGGAGAGATGCGAGTTTACCGCGCTCTCCCCTGTGGTTTTTTGATCCTCGCGTACGCGAGGATGACGTCCTGAGATGGTCGCCAGCTTAAGCGTC
Source organism: Candidatus Omnitrophota bacterium (assembly GCA_016196375.1). GTDB lineage: Bacteria > Omnitrophota > Gorgyraeia > 1-14-0-20-64-10 > 1-14-0-20-64-10 > JACPXU01. The sequence continues at coordinate 697 of JACPXU010000093.1, forward strand.
GTCGTCCCGGTCAGGAACGAGCGGGGGGCGATCGGCCCGCTCGTCCAAAAGGTCCGGCAGGTCATCGGCCCCTCCGCCGAGATCATCGTGGTGGATGACGGCTCGGCCGATGGCAGCGGAGAGCTGGCCGCGGAGGCCGGCGCCAGGGTGATCGCCCACCCTTATTCGATCGGCAACGGGGCCAGCGTGAGACGCGGCATCCGGGCGGCCCGGGGGGGGTGGGTCCTCTTGATGGATGGGGATGGCCAGCATGACCCCGACCAGATCCCGAAGCTCCTTGCCCTCGCCGGCCGGTACGACCTCGTGGTGGGGGCCCGCTCCTTCTGGAGGCAGGCCGGCCTCCCCAGGGCGTTGGCCAACTGGGTCTACAACTGCCTCGCCTCCTACGTGACCCAGCAGCCGGTCAAGGATCTCACCTCCGGGTTCCGGCTGTTCCGGAAGGCCGACGTCATTCCGTTTCTCTCCCTTTTCCCCAACAAGTTCTCCTACCCGGCCACCACCTCGCTCGCCTTCCTGCGTTCGGGGTATTCGGTCGGCTACACCCCGATCACCGTTTACCGGCGCAAGGGAGTCAGCAAGCTGAGCTGGTGGAAGGACGGGGTCCGCTTCTTCCTGATCATCTTCAAGATCACCACCCTGTACGCCCCTTTAAGGGTCTTCTTCCCGATCTCCTTCGCCTTCCTGGTGTCCGGGATGGTCTACTACGAGTACACCTATCTCACGGCCCACCGCTTCACCAACATGGGGGTGCTCCTGGTCACGACCGGCGTGCTGATCTTCCTGATGGGATTGATCGCGGAATCTATCGCGGAGCTGAGGTTCCAGCAGCACCACCACGGCGACGCTCCGATTCATGGATAGCGCGCCGGACCCTCCCGAGATTGTAACGGGGCTCCAGCCAGCCGGGGCATAGCCGCGCTGCCTCTTCATAATGCCGGGCGGCCTCCTCCAGCTTTCCCTGCCGGAATAGGGCGTTTCCCAGATTGACGTGCGCCTGCGCGTGGGTAGGATCGATGCTCAGCGCCTTCTCCTGATGCCGGATGGCCTCCTCGAGCCTTCCCTGTTCAGCCAAATATGCCCCCAGGGTGCTGTGCGCGCGGGGGTTCTGCGGCCGTTTTTCCACCACGTCGCTCCAGATCGCCGTCTCGCTGCGGTAATCCTGATTTCTCCGCAGGGTCATCGCGCCCAGGGTGATTGCGCTCGCGGCGGCCAATCCGATCGCGAGGTTCCGCGCCAATCGCCGTCGGAATGGGAAAAGGGCGCGAAGGGCTTCGATTCCACCGATGACGACGAGCGCGATCACGGCGGCCAGAGGCAGATACATCCGGTGTTCCACCGCCGGATCCCGATTCGGAATAAAAGTGGAAGTGGGGGACAGGATCAGAAAGAACCAGGCCCCCAGAAAACCGGCCTCGGGGCGGCGCCGGAGGGCCCATAGGGTGGCGCATCCGAGCCCCGCGACCGCCAGAGCAGGGGGGAGGATCTCCTTCACGCTCCGCGCCACCGGCCAGTTGTAGTCGAGCACCAGCGGCCGCGGCCAGAGAGAGAGCTTCAAGTAGTGGAGGATCACCCCCGGCTGAGTGAGGAGATAATCCCACGGCGATATGCCTTTGAACGCGAATCCGGAGTTTGCCCAATTCTTGTTGGCCCCCACCGCCAGGAGCAGCCCGAAGGCGCCCCAGGCGGCGGCCGCCAGGCCAAGGTAGAGCCCCTTGCGCTGGCGAAAGAGCTCCCTCCAGGAACCGGAGAGGAAGATCCGGTCGTACAGAGCCGCCAGCAGGGGGGCCGTGATGATCACCTGCTTGCATCCCATCCCCAGAACGCATGCCCCCATGGCGAGGGCATGCCAGCCTCGCCGCTGGGGGGAGCCGATTCCTCGGATCACGCCGTACAGGGTCGCCAGATAGAATAGCCCCATGAGCGACTCAGCCCTCTGGTAAAGGTAGGTGACGCTCTCGGTCTGCAAGGGATGAACCACCCAGAGAAGCGCGATGGTCAACGCCGCCTGCATGGAGAGGGGCCCGTACCGTTCCTTGAGGCGGGAGCCGCGCAGGGTCCGGCGAACGATCCCGAACAGCAGCAGGGCGGACAAAAGATGAACGGCCAGATTCATCAGGTGATATCCCCGGACGTTTAACCCTCCCAGGGCGTAGTTGACGGCCAAAGAGAGATTGTGAACGGGGCGGTAGGCCAGGGTCTCGAACTGGGGTGACGGGTAAAGGGGTTTCCAGGGCGGCCAGAGATCGCGGATGGATCCGTTGTTCGCGATCAGCGGAAGATCATCATAGATGAACGGCCCTGAGAGGCTGTTCCGGTACGCCGCGACGCCGGAGGCGATGATGAGGAGTGAGGCCCATGGTTTCTTCACGTGGGGTAGTGTAACATAGAGGGTCGTGATCCATTTGATCTTGGGGACCAAGGCCCAGTACATCAAGACCGCCCCCGTCCTCTGGGAATTGGAGGCGAGGGGGATCCCGTTCCGTCTCATCGACACCGGCCAGCACGCCGGCCGCTCCTCGCAGCTGCGGGAGGAGCTGAAGGTCCGCCCGCCGGACCTCCGGATGCGGACCGGCGGCGATCTCGCCCAGGTCAAGGCGGGGCTCTCCTGGATGGGCGGCTGGATCGCCCGGGGATTGGCTCCTCCACGGCTGATCCGGGAGCGGCTGTTCGCCGGCCAGGATGGGATCTGTCTCGTCCATGGGGATACCGCCTCCACCTGGCTGGGGGCCTGGCTGGCCAAGCGGGCCGGGCTCAAGGTGGCCCATCTGGAGGCCGGCTTGCGCTCCTTTCATCTCCTGTCCCCGTTTCCGGAGGAATGGTGCCGCCGGCAGACCTCCCGGATGGCCGAGCTTCTGTTCGCCCCATCTCCCTGGGCTGCAGAGAATCTCAGGCGGATGCGCGTGAAGGGCAGGGTGATCCTGCTCGGGGCCAACACCGGGCTGGAGGCGGTGCGGTTCAGTCTCAAGCAGCCGCCTCAGGCCACGCCCCCGTGGCCGGCCTTCGCGCTGGGATTGATCCACCGGATGGAGACCCTCTATTCCAGGCGGCGGCTCTCCTTCGTGGTCAAGGCTCTCCTGCGGGCGGCTGAGGAATCTCCGCTCCTGTTCCTGCTTCATGAACCGACCCGGCGGGCCTTGACCCGGGCCGGCCTGATGGGGCGGCTCGAGGCGCACCCGAAGGTCCGATGCCAATCCCTCGTTTCCCACCATGCCTTTATCCAGCTCCTCCAAAAGGCCAGGTTCGTGGTCACCGACGGCGGGTCGGTCCAGGAGGAGAGCTTCTATCTGAACGTGCCCTGCCTGATTTTGAGGGACCGGACCGAGCGGCCGGAGGGCCTGATCCCGCCGGGGAATGTCTTCCTCGCCCGGTGGCGATGGGACCGGGTGGAGGCGTTCCTGAAGCGGCCGGAGGATCATCATCACCGGCAGGAGCTGCCGGCGGTCAATCCCTCCCGGCAGGTGGTGGAGGCGCTATTGAGTTTTCTAAGGTTTTAGTTTAGAATCCTCACTATGCGGTTCATCCATCGGGCCATTGAGAAGCAGCTCCTGAAGGCCTTCCGGAATTTCCCGGCGCTCATCCTCACCGGTCCGCGTCGGGCCGGAAAGACGACGCTGCTTCAGAAGCTTTTCCCCCGGGCCTCTTACCATCTTTTGGAGGATACCGACCTGATTGCCCGCGTCCGGGCGGATCCCCGCGGCTTCCTGGGGGCGATGAAGACGCCAGCCATCTTGGATGAGATCCAGAACGTTCCAGAGATGTTCAATTACCTGCGCACCCGGATCGACCAATCCTCGCGCCGGATGGGGCAGTGGCTGTTGACCGGGTCGCAGGATGCCCCCCTCATGCGGGGAGTCTCAGAGTCCATGGCCGGGAGGGTGGCGGTTTTTCAGCTTCTGCCCCTTTCCTTGGAGGAGAACCCTGCCGTTTCGATGCTCCATGGAGGATTTCCCGAGGCGCTGCAGCGGCCTTCGACAGCCAGGATCTGGTTTCGTTCCTACGTCCAGACCTATCTGGAACGGGACGTGCGGGCGATCAGCTCTATCCGTGACCTGAGCACCTTCCGACGATTCCTCTCGCTGTTAGCCAGCCGGTGCGGCCAGATCCTGAACAAGACGGACCTGGCCTCCCCCTTGGGGCTATCCGTTCCCGCCATCACGCAGTGGCTGAGCATCCTGGAGACGACGGCGCAGATCCTTCTCGTCCCCCCCTTTTACGAGAACTTCGGAAAGCGGCTCGTCAAATCGCCAAAGCTCTACTTTGCAGACTCCGGCTTGGCCTGCCATCTTCTTGGGGTTGAGACGCAGAGGATGCTCTCCCTCTCTCCTTTTCGAGGGCCCATCTTCGAGGGGTTTGTGGCTTCGGAAATCGTGAAACATCAAATCAATGCCGGCTGCCGGAAGGAGCTTTACTATTTCAGAGATCAGCAGGGATTAGAGGTGGATTTTGTGGTTCCCCTGGGGAATCGGAGGCTGGCTCTTCTGGAGGCGCGAGCCTCCGCCACGGTGACCCCTTCCTTGGCGGTTTCCCTGAATCGGCTGGCCCGGGCCGTCTCCAAGCGATACGCCGTGGAGAAGAAGGTCGTGCATCTCCCCCTTCGCGAGGGAGATCCGGCCGCCTCCGTGCTGAGCCCCGGGGTCCGGGCGGTTGGCGTGAAGGAGATCTTCATATGAGTTTGGTGGGTGCGCGGGCTTCCCCCACGCTCTCCGTGGTGATCCCGGTCTACAACGAGGCCGCCACCTTGGCCCGGGTGATCGAGCGGGTCCAGGCGATCCCGGTTCCCAAGGAGATCCTCGTCGTGGACGACGGCTCCACGGATGGGACCCGGGAGCTCCTCGAGGGACTGGAGAAGAGCCGGCCGGCCGGCATGGTTTTTTTCTTCCACGGGAGGAACCGGGGCAAGGGGGCGGCGATCCGCACCGCCGTGGCCCAGGCCGAGGGGGAGATCACCCTGATCCAGGATGCCGATCTGGAATACGACCCGGCCGAGGTCCAGAAGCTGATCGGCCCGATCCTGGCCGGCGATGCCGACGTGGTGTACGGCTCCCGGTTCCTCGGCGGGCCCCACCGGGTCCTCTACTTCTGGCACTGGGCGGGAAACAACTTCCTGACGCTCCTTTCGAACATCTGCACCAATCTGAATCTCACCGACATGGAGACCGGCTACAAGGCCTTCAAGACGGCGATCCTGAAGCGGCTGCCGATCCGCTCGGATCGGTTCGGGTTCGAGCCGGAGGTGACGGCCAAGGTGGCGCGGCTGGGCTGCCGGGTTTACGAGGTGCCGATCTCCTACCGGGGCCGCGATTACTCTGCGGGCAAGAAGATCACCTGGGTGGACGGCCTGAAGGCGGTCTTCACCATACTGAAATACCGATTGATCGCCGACATTGGGTAATTCATCCTCTTCCTCCTCCTCGGAGACCCTTCTCATCATTCCGACCTACAACGAGGCCGGGAACATCGAGCCGCTGATCCGGGAGATCCACGAGCAGGGCCTCGGGCTGGATCTCCTGATCATCGATGATTGTTCGCCGGACGGAACCGGCGACGTCGCGGAGCGGCTCTCCCGGGAGATCCCCCTTCGCGTGATCCACCGTGAGCGCAAGGGGGGAATCGGCTCCGCCCAGAAGCTCGGCTTCCGTCACGCCATCGAGCATCGGTATCGCTACGCGATCACGATGGACGGCGATTTCGCCCACTCGCCCCGCTATCTTCGGGATCTGTTGGCCGGCGCGGCGGCCGGCGCCGACGTGGTGGTCGGCTCCCGTTACATCCGAGGAGGCGGTCTCTCGGGCTGGGGGATCCATCGGGTGATCCTGACCCGCGCCGCCCATTGGCTGACAAGGCATCTGTTGGAGCTGCCCTACGACATGACCGGCGGGTTCAGGCTCTATCGGGTTTCCGTCCTGGCGGCGGTCGATCTCGACGCCGTTCGGTCAGACGGCTATGCCTTCCTCACGGAGATCCTTTTTCGGATCGCTCGCGCCGGCTTTTCGATCAGGGAGATCCCGATCGTGATCCCTTCGCGCCACCTGGGAAGGTCGAAGATCTCCCGGGTGGAGATCCTCCGGGCGGCGAGGACGCTCTTCAGGCTCGCCCTTCAGAGAACGGGATCGAGGGGGTGATCCGGTGGACTGGGAGGGTTATTGGTTAAAGGCCGGCGGCGCTCAACGGCCCGGCCTCTACGAGGTGATCGCGGAGGTTTACAGGAGTCAGATCCTCTCTCGGTACGCGGCCGCGGTCCTCTCCCGGGAGTTCGTGGATTCCCAGGGGCGCCACTACCTTCACGCCGGCTCCGGCAGCGGCGGATCGGATCAGCGGCTCACCTGCGCCCAGGCCCGGTTCCATTGTCTCGATCTCTCCCGGACCGCCCTGGAGCTGAACCGCCGGCGGCGCTCCGGCCCCCTTCGCCGGTGGCAGATCCGGGGCGACCTCTTCTCCCTGCCGTACCTGGAGGGGGTCATGGACGGCATCTTCAACTTCGGCGTGATGGAGCATTTCTCCGAGGAGGAGATCGGCCGGATCCTGGCGGAGTTCCACCGGGTGCTGAAGAAGGAGGGGCGCCTCGTCCTCTTCTGGCCCCCTGAGTTCGGCCTCTCCGTCCGGGTGCTCGCTCTCTTGCCGCTCAAGCTCCATCCCCCGGAGATCTCCAGGATCAGGTCATTCCGGTGGGTCCGGGATCTGATGGCCCGCCATCATTTCAAGGTGCTGGAGACCCGTTTCGGATTCAGGGATCTGTTCGCCCAGGTGGTGGTGGTCGCCCGGAAGGTTCCCGCCGGCGTGAGCTCCCCTCAGCGGTGAAGGAACTCTTTCCGTCTTGCTGGAGCATCCGGCTCCTGACGGCGGCCGTTTTTCTCCTCGTGGCTGTCCTTTTGTGGTCCGCGAGGAACCCGCGCCGCGCCGCGCTTCACGTCCGCGCGGCCCTGGCCTGCGGGCTGTTTCTCTGGGGCATCGGCTTTCTCCACGAGGAGGCCTTCCGAGGCAACTATCTGTTGCTCTCGCGGGCTGTCCCGCTGCGCGCGGACCTCTGGACTTACGTGACAGGCGCCCGCGTGCACTGCGAGGGCGGGATGGATCCTTACAGGAACCGTTCCATCCGCGCCTTCCTGGAGTCGAAGGGCGGAGAACCCACCTCTCTGGA
>JACPXU010000091.1 GCA_016196375.1 Candidatus Omnitrophota bacterium
GGGTCCTCTTGGACCGCCTTGGGAGGGCCTTCGGCGATCTTCGCCCCGTCATCGAGCACCACCACCCAGTCGGAGATCGGCATGACCACTCCCATGTCGTGCTCGATCAAAAGAATCGTCATTCCCTGCCCCTTCAACCCTTTCAGAAATTCCATGAGGGTCCTGCGCTCCTCCTGCGTCAGTCCGGCCGCCGGCTCATCGAGAAGAAGAAACTCAGGGTCCGAGACCAGCGCCCGGGCCAGCTCCAGCCGGCGCTGCTGGCCGTAGGAGAGCTCCCCCGCCAGGCGGCCCCGCATCCCGTCGAGCTTGAGCATCTCCAGAAGCCGCGTCGAGCGCTCCAGCGCCCACCGGTCCTCCTGATGGGCGCCGCTCATCGGATTCAGGGTATCGAGGAGGCCCGCCCGGGTCCGAACATGGGTCCCGGCCAGGACGTTCTCCAGCACCGTCAGCTGTTGAAAGAGCCGGATGTTCTGGAAGGTGCGGGCGATCCCGAAGCGGGCGATCTCGTGGGAGGCGTACCTCTCCAGCCGTTCGCTTCCCCCGAAGAGAATCCTCCCCTCCTCGGGACGGAGAATGCCGGTGATGCAGTTGAAGAGGGTGGTCTTGCCGGCGCCGTTGGGGCCGATGAGACTGCTGATCGTCTCCCGCTGGATCCGGAAGCTCAGGCGGTCCAGCGCCACGACCCCCCCGAAGCGCTTGGTCAGCCCTTCAACTTCCAGCAGGGACATGGCGGCTCGGGCGGGAGCCCAGCAGGCCCTGGGGCCTCACCCGCATGAGAAGAATCATCAAGGCCCCGAAAAGGAGCATCCGGTACGTCGAAAAATCCCGCAGCAGTTCCGGAAGAACCGACAAGGTCGCCGCCCCGAGGAGGGCGCCGGAGATCGAGCCCAGCCCCCCGAGGATCACCATGGCGAGGATCATGACCGAGAGGATGAAATCGAAGCTGTCCGGGGTGACGGTCCCCTGTTTGGCCGCGAAGACGCAGCCGGCCGCTCCCGCCATGGCCCCTCCGACCGCCAGGGCGGTGAGCTTCAGATGGGTGGCGTCGATCCCCAGGGAGCGGGCCGCCAGCTCATCCTCGCGGATCGCCGCCCAGGCCAGGCCGATCCGGGAACGCTGGAGGCGCCTCGCCGCCCAGGCGCAGAGGCCCACCAGAAAGAGGAGAAGCCAGTAGTAAAGCTTTGAATCGACCCCGAACCGGAGGGATCCGATCTGGGGATGATCGATCCCGAGAAGGCCGTTGGGACCTCCGGTCCAGGGCTCCAGGTTCGTCACCACGATCCGGACGATCTCTCCAAAACCGAGCGTGACAATGGCCAGGTAATCCCCCCGCACGCGGATCGCCGGCAGGCCCAAGAGGACCGCCGTGGCGGAGGCGCAGATCCCCGCCAGGGGAAGCCCCAGCCAGAAAGGACAGCCGGCCCTGAGATTGAGAAGCGCGTACGCGTACGCCCCGATGGCAAAGAAGGCGGCGTAGCCCAGATGGAGCAGCCCCGCGAAACCCACAATCACGTTCAGGCCCAGGGCGAGAAGGGCGTAGAGGGCGGCCGTGGCGAGAACCTCCATGTGGTACGGGTTCCGGTCCAGAAGGGGAAATAGGAGAAGTAAGAGCGTCAAGAAAAAACGTTGACACGCCTCTCTTTGACGCCGCCTCTCCCTCACGCCCTCTCCGCCACTCGCTCACCCAGGAGGCCCCGGGGCCTGAAGAGGAGCACCAGGACCAGGACCGCGAAAGCGAAAACGTTCTTCCATTGAGTGGAGAGGTACCCCGCCCCGAGCCCCTCGAGAAGGCCCAGGAGCAGCCCCCCGGCCATCGCCCCGGGGATGTTCCCGATGCCGCCCAGCACCGCCGCGGTGAAGGCCTTGAGGCCCACCAGGTAGCCGTCGTGGAAGTTGATCGTCGAGTAGTGGAGCCCGAAGAGGACCCCGCCCACCCCGGCCAGGGCCGAGCCGATGGCGAAGGTGCTTGAGACAACCCCTTCCACCCGGATCCCCACGAGCCGGGCGGCCAGAGGATCCTGCGCGGTGGCCCGCATCGCCCTGCCCAGCGGGGTCCGGTGAATCAACAGTTGAAGGGCGATCATGAGAAAAAGGCTCACCGCGAAGATCACCGCCTGCATGGGGGTGATGGAAACGGCCCCTCCCCCCAGCCGGCCCGGAGAAAAGCAGGCCGGCACATACCGGTCCTGCGCCCCCCAGAGGAGCATCATGGCGTTCTGAAGGAAAAAAGAGACCCCGATCGCCGTGATCAAGACGGAAAGCTTCGGGGCGCGGCGCAGCGGCCGGTAGGCAACCCGCTCGATCAACATCCCCAGCAGGGCGCAGCCGGTCCCCGCGGCGAGAAGGGCCGTGAGGACCCCGCCGGGGGAAGGGGGCAAAAGGAGAAGCACCATGAGCCCCAGGTAGGCCCCGACCATGAAGACCTCCCCATGGGCGAAGTTGATCAGCTGAATGACGCCGTAGACCATCGTATAGCCCAGGGCGATCAGGGCGTACACCGAACCGATGGTCAGGCCGTTGATGAACTGCTGGAGGAAGAGCTCAGCCGCCGTCATTCGGCAGCTTGAACAAACTGGAACTTTCCTTTGCGGACGGTGTAGATCCCGATCGTCCGGAGGGTCGTGTCCCCTTTCTCATCGAAGGTGTGCACCCCGAGGATGCCGTCGTACTCCTGAATCTCCCGCATCGCCGCGAGGACCGCCGCCCGGTCCTTCCGGCCGGCCCTGCGGACCGCCTCGAGGGCGAGGCGGGTCGCCTCGTAGGCGTAGGAGGAGTAAGCCCCCAAATGGCCGTGTTTGGCCTCGAAGGCCCGGACGAACGATTGGGCCGAAGGGACCTGGCGGATGTCGGCGCCGAGGGTGGTGAGATAAATCCCCTCGGCCGCCCGGGGGGTCGCCAGGGTGATCAGGGTCGGCTCGAAGAGACCGTCGCCCCCCAGAAAATGGGCGGGGATCTCCAGCTCGGACTTCTGCTTGATGAGAAGGGCTCCCTCGGGAAACATCCCCGCGAAGTAAATCAAGTCCGGCCCCAGCGACTTCACCTTCGTCAACAGGGGCGAAAAGTCCTTCTCTCCCTGGGCGATTCCCTCGTGGCCGAGGATCTCCAGCCCCTGGGCCCTGGCCGCCTTTTCAAACTCATTGGCGAGCCCCCGGCCGTAGGTGGTCATGTCATCGAGGATGAAGAGCCGCTTCGCCTTCAGTTCCTCAAGGGCAAAACGGACCCCCGCGGGCCCCTGAAGGTCGTCGGTGGCGCAGACCCTGAAGAAGGTGTCGAAACCCTGGCGGGAAATCTCGGGGTTGGAGGAGACGGGGTTGACGTGGAGGAGCCGGGCCTCGTAGTAAATCGCCGAAGCCGGCTTCGTGCAGCTGGAGTTTAAGTGCCCCACCACCACCATGACATTCGGATCGGCGGCGAGCCGCTTCGCCACGGAGACCGCCTGGGCGGGGTTCCGCTGGTCGTCCATGGGAACGAGCTCAATCCGGAAACCCGGCAGGACCCCTCCCCGGCTGACCGCCTCCTCCACGGCAAGCCGGGCCCCCTCGAGCATGTCCAGGCCCTGGGCCGCCTGGTCGCCGGTGAAGGGCCCGGCGAAACCGATCCGGATCGCCGGCTCCGCCTGGCCGCAGCCGGCCAGAAAAAGAAGGGCCGCGCAGATCCGCGCGGCCCCCGCGATGGCCAGATGTGGGAGGTTGTCCGCCATGTTGAGAGTGTACCAAATCTCCGTGCGGCAATCATCCACATATTGTCCGAGGTGGGCGGCCTGAAGCGGAGCCATCCGAAGCGCGTGATACGGAAGCCGGCCTTTTGTACCATCTTCGCCAGCTGCCGGGGTGTGAAGTAGTTCACGTGATCCGGCAGGCGCAGGCCGCACCACCGCCGGCCCATGATCGCCGCGTTGACGCTGCCGAAGTTCGGCAGTTTCAAGACCAGAATACCGCCTGGCTTGAGCGCGCCAAAGGCAGCCGCCAGCACCTCACGCGGCCGCAGCTCATGTTCAAGGTAGGAGCGCATGACAACCGAGGCGCACTCCCCGCGCGGAAGCCGCTGGAGGCCCTCCAGCGCCGGCGCGTGTCTCACCACGCCGTCCTGCGCGGCCAGATTTTTCTGTGCGACTGCCGCCAATGCCTTGGAAATCTCAATCCCGCACGGCCTGTGGCGCGGATGCAGTTGCTGCATGTAGGCCGCGTTCCCGCAACCGATATCAACCACCGGACCGTCCGGCGCGTAACGCGCCAACAAGTTCAGCACGTTCTGTCTTGGCAGCTTGAGTCGACGGCGAGTGGCGCGGCTCAGCGCATTCTGAACCGGCTGGACCTGAGCCTTGCGCAGAGTTTCAACTTTGCTCGTCCGGTCCCATGCGAGGTCCTCCGACAGACTGGCATACGGGGGGGCATTCTCCAGATACACGAACCGGCACTGTGCGCACCGCTTCAACCGCCAGGGGCCGCTGGATAACCGGTGCGGCGGCTGGGCGGCATTGTCCTGTCCGCAGGCCGGGCAGGCCCGGTGTGTGGTGTCCACTTCACAGAGCTCATATGGGAACTTCATTTTCTCTGGAGCCGATCTTTCAGGAAGAGGATCGTCCTCTGCTCGGTCCAGGAGCCGAGGTGGCCGGGCCAGAAACCGGTCAAAAACCCGACATGCCCCCCGTTCGCCGTGAATTCGGCGGTCAAGAAACGGTTGGCAGCCACCTCGGACACCGGAAGATAGGCACCCGGGAAAAACGGATCGTCTTTGGCGCTGATCAGCAGCGCCGGCCGCCGGATCCCGGCAAGAAAATGGATCGAGCTGGAATGGCTCCAGTAGTCATTCGCGTCGCGGAAGCCGTGCACCGGCGCGGTCACCAAATCGTCGAACTCGGCCAGCGTCTGGGCGGCCTCGAGCTTCTTCTCATCTACGAAACCAGGGTGCGTCTTCAGCTTAGCCCTCGCCTTCCCCTTCATGCTCTTGACGATCCCTTTCATGTAGACGCGGGCGAACCCGTGCTCCAACGTGTGGGCCGAGCGGGCCAAATCAAACGGCGTGGAAATCGCCACGCCGGCCCGAACCGCGGCCGGGAGGCCCTCTCCTTGTTCGCCGAGGTATTTCAAGAGGATGTTCGCGCCAAGAGAGGCCCCAGCGAGGAAGATCGGGCTGCCCCCGTTTTCGGCGGAGATTTTCTGGACGATCCAGGTCAGATCGGAGGTCTCCCCCCCATGGTAGGACCGCAACAGCCGGTTCAGCTCCCCGCTGCAGGAGCGGTAATTGACGCCGAGCCCCCCCCACCCTTCCTTCTCTGCCGCCGCGAGGAGACTGACGACGTATTTCGAGCGGGAGGACCCCTCCAGGCCGTGGAGCACGATCAGGATCGGCGCGCCGGGGGGGCCGGACAGCCAATCGACGTCGATGAAGTCGCCGTCCGGCGTCTCCCAGCGCTGGCGCTCGAGCTTGACGGGCGGGACCGGGCGGAACAGCGCCCCGAGGACGGTCTGCTGGTTGGCGCCGCGGCACCACCAGGCCGGACGGAACGGGCGCGGACCGCTGGCGGTGACAGGCGCCGCCTGGGAGGTCGCGCAGCCGCCGGCCGCGACTGTCAGAAGAAGAGAGGCCGTCATCTTCGCCTTCCAGAGCATTGGCAAGAAATCCTTATGGAGGAAAGACTGACCTAGTCCTAGGCGCTGGGTACCGTTTCCAAGAGTGCCGGGTTTAGTTGCTAGTTGCGAACCCGGCACTTCCGGAAATGGTACCTAAAAGTACCTAAAAATTACTGTCTTTTCCCGCGATCGCAAGCCTTGCTAAAAGGTAGGAGACGGTGGACTCGGCCCCTTGATTGAGATTAATATGCCCTTCCCCGACGCCGTCATAACATCCGCCCGTGGCCCTGTCATAAACCACCTGCTCCAGGCTGTTGTCTCCCAAGAACCAGTTGAACGCTTCGACCATCCGCTTTTTGTAAGCGGCCCTGCCGGTGACCCGATAGGCCGCGGCAAGAGCGCAAACCATCGCGGAGAC
>JACPXU010000002.1 GCA_016196375.1 Candidatus Omnitrophota bacterium
CACCAGGCTGATCCCCTCCTTCGAGATGGACAGCGGCGTCCTCAGCTCGTGGGAGACGGTCCGGACAAACTCATCCTTCATCCGGTCCAGCTCCTTCAGCGCCTCGTTGGCGGCGGCCAGCTCCCGGGTCCGCTCCTCGACCCGCTTCTCAAGCCCCCGCTGGGCCTCCTGCAGCATCTGCTCCGCCTCGTTGCGGGCGGTGACGTCCACCCCGACGCTCAAGATCAGGCGCCTGCCGTCGGGAAGCTTCCCCATGGGGGCGGAGGTGAAATCCCAGACCTTCCTCTCTCCGCTGGGAGCCGTCAGGACATATTCCCCTTCATCCACCGGCTCGCTGAGGCGATAGAGCCTCTCGACGTCGGCCTTCTTCAGCTCCCGCCGCTGGTCGAGGATCTTCCGGGTCCAGTCGGAAAAGCGGGGGAGATCCTTCTGCGTGTAGCCGGTCCACTCGGTGCAGGCGCGGCTGATCAGGATCATCTCCCCGTCCTCGGCGTAGATGGCGCTGAGGAACGGGGCCATCCAGAGGGCCAGGCGGAAAGGATCGGCGCCTGTTTCCTCCTCGTCATTCCCGCGAAAGGCCTGCCCTCGACCTGATCGAGGGCGGGAATCGTCGGCTGGATTCGATCCTCGCCTACGCGAGGATGACATCACGCAACGGTGCCAGGATTAAGCCTGGCACCGGGCTGCTGATGGGGTCTGACCCCATCAGGGTGTAGCATCGACGCTCTTCTGGCTGTGGGTGACCACGTGGAGATAGGCCAGAGGCTTCTGATTGGGCTTCTCAGTGATGCAGGAATCCAGGCGGAACGTCTCGGCCATGACCGGCCGATCCAGAAGCGCGAAGGCCAGATGGGCCAAGCTGGCTAGGGCGATCAGACCGAGCAACAGGTTGGTGAGCCGGGGGGAGATCATCCGGGCTTCGCCGAGGTCAGCAGCCGCTGTATCTCCTTGAGAAGGAATTCGGGATCAAAGGGCTTGGTGATGTAGGCGTCCGCCCCCACCTCCAGCCCCAAGGTCCGGTCCACCTCCTGCGTGCGGGCGGTCAAAAGGATCAGGGGGATCTGCTTGACCTTCGCGTCGAACTTGAGGAGACGGGCCACCTTGAAGCCGGAGAGCTTCGGGATCATGACGTCCAACACGATGATATCAGGAAGACTCTCCCGGATGAGGCGCAGGGCCTCGGTGCCGTCCTTGGCGGTGATCACCTTGAACTGGTGAGACTCCAGCTTCATCCGAACGATGTTGAGGTGGTCAATGTCGTCATCCACAACCAGAACGGTTGCTCCAGAATCAGCCATCTTTTGCTCTCCTCCCGTTAAGCGCTAACCTCCAAGCTCACTCTCCGTCACCCGCAGAACCTCCTCCACGGTCGTCACCCCGGCCAACACCTTGATGACCCCGGCCCTGCGCAGGGTCATCATCCCCTGGGCGACGGCCTGCTCCTTGAGCGCCCTGGAGGAGCTCTTCTTCAAGAGGAGATCCCGGATCACATCCGAGGTTTCCATCAGCTCGTACGTCCCGGTCCGTCCCCGGTAACCGGTCTCCTTGCACTCGGCACAGCCCTTGGCCCGGTACAGGGTGATCTTCTTGCCCTCGGTGGAATCGACCCCCAGGCTCTTCAGGATCTCCGGCGTCGCAGGGTACGGCTCCTTGCACTTGGGGCAGAGCCTGCGGACCAACCGCTGGGCCAGCACCGCCGCCACGGAAGAGGCCGCCAGGAACGGCTCCACCCCCATGTCCACCAACCGGGTCAGCGCCCCCGGCGCGTCGTTGGTGTGGAGCGTGGAGAAGACCATGTGCCCGGTCAAGGCCGCGTGGATCGCGATCTCCGAGGTCTCGAGATCCCGGATCTCGCCGATCAGGATGATGTCGGGATCCTGACGCAGGATCGAACGCAGCCCGTTGGCGAAGGTCAGCCCCGCCTTCGCGTCCACCTGGGCCTGACGGATCCGGCCGATCCGGTACTCCACGGGATCCTCCAGCGTGATCACGTTCTTCTCCACCGCGTTGATGGTCCGGAGGGCCGAATAGAGGGTCGTGGTCTTTCCGCAGCCGGTCGGCCCCGTGACCAGGAGGATCCCGTGGGGGATGTTCAAGAGCTCCTTGAACCGGGCGAGGACCTTGGGCTCGAAGCCGAGATCCTCCAGCTTCAGGAGGATCGCGCTCTTGTCCAGCACCCGGATCGAGATGTTCTCCCCGTAGATCGTGGGAAAGGTCGAGACTCGGAAGTCCACCTCGGTATCGCTGTATCTGACCTGGATCCGGCCGTCCTGGGGAAGCCTCCGCTCGGCGATATCCATGCCGGCCATGATCTTGATCCGGGAGATGATGGCGGCCTCCCACTGCTTCGGGGGAGGGGCCCCGTCGTACAGGACCCCGTCGATCCGATACCGGAGGAAGGTCCCCTTCTCTTCCGGCTCGATGTGGATGTCGCTGGC
>JACPXU010000096.1 GCA_016196375.1 Candidatus Omnitrophota bacterium
CGGTCTACATCGCCACCCCCTTGCTGCTGGTGTGGCAGCCGAGGAAACGGTGAGGAGTTCCTGGGTCGTTCGGGCCGCCGATGAAGGGCTGGTCGAACGGCTGACGCAGGATCTGGAGGTTGCTCCCCTCATCGCCAGCCTTCTCGTTCAGCGGGGAGCCGACTCGCTCGAGGCGGCCGGCAACTTCCTCTGCGCCGATCTGAGCCTCCTTCCTCGGCCGGAGCTGATGGCCGACCTCCCCAAGGCGGTGGCTCTCATCCGGCAGGCCATCTCCCGCAAGGAGCGGATCCTCCTGGTGGGGGACTACGACGTGGACGGCCTGACCGGCACCGCCCTTCTGTACCGGCTGCTCAGGGGGCTGGGAGCGGAGCCGTTGTGGCATATCCCTCATCGTGTCGACGACGGCTACGGGCTGAAGGTGGCCCTCGTCCGGAAGGCGGCCTCCTGGAAGACCCAGCTCCTGATCGCCGTGGACTGCGGGACCACCAGCTTCGAGGAGCTGAGCCTGGCCAAGAGCCGCGGGATCGAGACGATCGTCGTCGACCATCACGATCTGCTCCGCCAGGGCCGCCCGGCCGCGTCGGCCTTCCTGAATCCGCTGCAGCCCGGCTGTTCCTATCCGGGCAAGGATCTGGCCTCCGTCGGGGTGGCCTTCACCTTGGGCCGGGGGATTCTGCAGTCGGTGCCGGGTGGCGGCGGAATAGCCGGCACCGTCTTCGATCACCTGGATCTGGTGGCGCTGGGGACGCTGGCCGATATGGCTCCCTTGGTCGGGGAGAATCGGGTCCTCGTCAAGGCGGGCCTCCACCGGCTGCGGGGAACCTCAAAGCCCGGTTTAAGGGCCCTCTTGTCCCGGGCGAAGATCCAGGGCCGGGCCTTGACGGGGGAGGATGTGAGCTACACCCTTGCCCCTCGGCTGAACGCCATGGGGCGGATCGGCTCCGCCGGGGAGAGCTTCCGGCTGCTCACCACCGAGGATCCGGAGGAGGCGGCCCGCCTCGCCAGGCTGATCGACCAGGGGAATCGGGTGCGGGCGATGCTGGAGCGGCAGGCCGTTCAGCGGGCCCTGGCCAAGGTGGAGCGGCAGGTCAATTTCAGCCAGGACCGGGTCATCGTGCTGGAGGATGAGCGGTGGCACCCGGGGGTGGTCGGGATTGTGGCGACCCGCTTGACGGCCCGTTTTCACCGGCCGGCCGTGGTGATCGCCATGAGCGGGGCCGTCGGCCGCGGATCGGCCCGATCGATCCGGGCCTTTCACCTTGTCGAGGCCCTGGAGGAGGTCAAGGATCACCTGATCGAGTTCGGCGGCCACCCGGCCGCCGCCGGCCTGACCATCGCCAGGGATCGAGTCCCTGAATTCCGCCAGGCGCTGAATCGGGTCGCCCACGCGCGGATGGATCCCGGTCGGATGGCTCCCTCCCTGGAGGTGGATGGGGAGCTTCCCCTCTCCGGGTTGAGCGATCAGTTCATGCGGGACCTCGATCTCTTGGCCCCCTTTGGCCATGGGAATCCCCGGCCGGTTTTCGTGGCTGAGGACGCGATGATTCCAGAGGAGAGAGGGAAGGCCGGTTATTCTCCGTTCGGGATTCGCTTCCTCGTCGAGGATTCCCATGGCCGGACCTTCCAGGCGCTCCAGCCGCGTCAGGAGCTGGCCGACGGCTGGAACGTGCGCAAGCTCCCCGGCGGGCCGATCCGCCTGGCCTACTCCCCTCTGCGCGGTTTGGCAGGCGAGGGTTCAGGCATCGAGCTGAGGCTCAGGGATCTTAAGCTGCCCTAGGACTGCTTGCCGGCCCTGATTCGGCCGCTGATCCTCTTCGAGGGGATGGTTCCGAAGATGCGGCTGTCCTCGCTGTTCTCCCGGTTGTCTCCGAGGAGGAAGTAGGAGTCGGCCCCGATCGTCAGGGGGCCCGTCGCCGGCAGGGTCTGCCCCGCCGCGTACGGCTCATCAAGCTCCCGGCCGTCCACCCAGACCCGGCCGCCGGCGATCCGCACCGTTTCCCCGGGAAGCCCGATGATCCGCTTGACGTAGTACCAGGGCTTGTCCTCGAACGGCTGAAGGACCACGATCTCTCCCCGCCTCGGCGCGGCGAGATGGTAGATCGCCTTGTTGATGAAGAAATAGTCCCCCTCCTTCAGGGTGGGAAGCATGCTGACGTCGGTGACCTTGCCGGTCGCCACCACGTACTGCTGGAGGAATAAGAACAGAGGGATTGAAATCACGAGCGCGGCCGCCCCCTGCTTGTACCCTTTGCGCCGCTCGTCCTTCACGTACCGCCAGCGAAAAAAGGCGCGCCGTTCCATGGCGTTTCACTATACCACAACGGTATAATAAGGAAGCCGATACCTCTTCATAAAACCAAAGGAGGCTCTCAAGATGGCTCTGACTCCCTCGACGATGTTGGCCCTGGGGACCGAGGCCCCCGATTTCCAGCTCAGGGACACGGTTTCCGGGAAGATGATCTCGCTGGAAACCTTCGCCGGCAAGAAGGGGCTCCTCGTGATGTTCATCTGCCGGCACTGCCCGTACGTGCAGCATGTGAAGGAGGAGCTGGCCCGGCTCGGCAAGGGGTACCAGGGGAAGGATCTGGGGGTCGTGGCGATCAGCGCCAACGACGCCGAGCATTACCCGGACGACGCCCCGGACAAGCTCAAGGGGATGGCGCAGGAGCTGGGATTCACCTTTCCCTTCTGCTTCGACGAGACCCAGGAGACGGCCAGGGCCTACGCCGCCGCCTGCACTCCGGATTTCTTCCTGTTCGACGGGGAGCGCCGGCTAGTCTACCGGGGGCAGCTGGATGACAGCCGGCCCGGCAACGGCAAACCGGTCACCGGCCGCGACCTGCGGGCCGCCGTTGACGCCGTCTTGGCCGGGTGGCCGGTCAGCCCGGATCAGCGGCCCAGCATCGGCTGCAACATCAAGTGGAAGCAGTAATCAAAGGGGTGGGGCTGGTCGCGGCGGTGGTTCTTCCGTTCTGGAACCTGCCCCTGATCTTCAATATCCAGCGCCGAAGATCCTCCCGGGACATCAGTCTCTCCTGGGCCTGGGGGGTCTTTGGGTGCCTCATCCTCATGCTTCCCTCGGCCCTGACCTCGGTGGATATTGTCTTCAAGGTCTTCTCGCTGGTCAACGTCCTTCTCTTCAGCGGCGTCGTCATCCAGGTGGCCCGGTACCGATAAAAGCGCTTAGAGCCGGTTGCAAAACCGGCTCTTAACGGTCCGTCACCCCCATCACCCCCAGGGGACAGCCATCGGCGATCTGCGTGTACTTGCCGTCCTTCGCCTTCGGCATCGGGCAGGTGATGATCTCGCCGACTCCCTGGGCCAGCCGAAGGCAGGTGTGGCCCACTCCCTTGCCGACCCCGATCAGGACGTTGCCGCCTCCCTTGACCTCCTTGACCGGCTGGTTCACCATCTCCACCCAGCACATGCCGGTGTTGGCCGCCCCTCGGGCCAACTGGCCGACCGCCTTGGTGGTATAGCTCTCGGATCCGGCCGCGCTGCAGACGGAGCATTCGGCGGCGAAACCGGCCGTGCTCCAGGCGATGATCCCTGCCAGCAGAGACGCGAACAGCATTCGCTTCATCCTTGACCCTCCTTTTGTCGACGGGGAGCGGGTTTCGGATATGATACTGCGGGGTGTCTCAGACGCAAGGATTAATCCTGGCGCCGCTCCGGGGAATCCGCTATACTGGTGGCGGTTACGCGGACTCCCCGATTGATGAGGCAAGGCCTTTCCTCCGAGGTTGAAAGCAAGCGGACTCCCATGATGGAGCAGTACCGCTCCATCAAGAATACCCTCTCGCCCGACACCGTCCTCTTCTTCCGGCTCGGAGACTTCTACGAGATGTTCTTCGAGGACGCCCTCCGGGGCTCGGAGATCCTCAACATCACCCTGACCGGCCGCGACGGCGGGGCGGCGGGGCGCGTGCCGATGTGCGGGATCCCGTTCCACTCCTTCCAGCCGTACGTGCGGACCCTTCTGGATCGCAACCTTAAAGTCGCCATCTGCGAGCAGGTGGGGGACCCTTCCCTGGCCAAAGGGCTGATGGAGCGCAAGGTCAGCCGGATCATCACCCCGGCCACCTTCCTCGACGACGAGGGGAAGGAGAGGCAGGCGGAATATCTGGTGGCGGTCGCGGCGGGGGCGGGGTCCGCGGGCGGCGACAGCCATGCCGTGGCCGCGGCCGACCTGGGGACCGGGGAGTTCTTCGTCCGGGAGATGACGAGGGAACGGCTGGCGGGCGAGATGACCCTCCTCGCGCCGCGGGAGGCGATCCTGCCGAGGCGGCTTTCCGGCGATGCGGCGCTGACCGGCCTCTTCAAGGAGGGGCTGCGGGCCGCGGTGACCTTCTGCGACGACGCCGCCTTTGAGCCGGCCGAGGATCTGAATCTTGCCTTTCGCCACGACCACCCGCTGGCCGCGTCGGCGGCGGGGGCCCTGTTGAGCTATCTCAAGGATCACCTCCACTCCGACCTTGAGCATCTGAGGGCGCCGGTCCTCCTCACGGAGGAGCGGTTCATGACGCTGGACCGGCAGACCTTGCGGAACCTGGAGCTGATCTCCCATCTGGGGACCGGCGCGAGATCCGGGTCGCTGCTCGCCTGCATTGACCAGACGATGACCCCGATGGGAGGCCGGACCCTCGCCCAGTGGCTCACCCGGCCGCTCGTTTCTCTCGCCGAGATCCATGGCCGGCAGGAGGGGGTCGCCGAGCTGGCCGAGGAGCTTGAGCGGGCCCAGAGATTCCGATCCCTCCTCAAGGGGGTGAGGGACATCGAGCGGACCCTGAGCCGGCTTCATCTGGGAGTGGGAAACGCCAGGGATCTGCTCAGCTTGAGGTTTTTCCTGGAGCGGATCCCGGAGATTCAAGAGGCCCTGGCGAGGCTGCGCAGCCCCGCCCTCAAGGAGCTGGCGCAGGCGATGCGGCCCTTCCCGGAGCTGGCGGGGGTGATCGCCCGGGCGATCCTGGAGGCGCCGCCCACCACCCTGCGGGACGGCGGGCTGATCCGGGACGGATACTCCCGGCCGCTGGACGATCTGCGGCGGATGACCACCGAGGGAAAATCCTGGCTGATCCAGTTCCAGCGGCGGGAGATCGAGCGGACCGGGATCAAGTCGCTTAAGGTCCGGTACTCCCAGGTGTTCGGCTACTCGATGGAGGTGAGCAAGCCGAACCTGCACCTCGTTCCCGCCGGCTACATCCGGAAGCAGACCCTGGTCAACGCGGAGCGGTTCATCGTGCCGGAGCTGAGAGAATGGGACGAGCGGATCTCCGGCACCGAGGAGAGGATCAAGGCGCTGGAGCAGGAGCTGTTCCAGGAGATCCGGCGGCAGGCCCTTGAGGCGCTGCCTGAGCTCCAGGAGATGGCCCGGGCCGCGGGGAGGTTGGATGCCTTCCTGTCGCTGGCGGTCACGGCGATCCAGCGGCATTGGGCCCGGCCGGCGGTGGAGGATTCGCGGCAGCTTCTGATCGAAGGGGGGCGGCACCCGGTGGTGGAGGCGGCGCTGCCGGCGGGCCGGTTCGTGGAGAACGACACCTTCCTCGACGGGGCCGATCATCAGCTCGTCGTCCTGACCGGCCCCAACATGGCGGGGAAATCGACGTACATCCGGCAGGTGGCGCAGATCGTGCTGCTCGCCCAGATCGGGTCCTACGTGCCGGCCGCCTCGGCCCGGATCGGCCTGGTGGACCGGATCTTCACCCGGATCGGGGCCAGCGACGACCTGGCCCGGGGGGAGAGCACCTTCATGGTGGAGATGGTGGAGATGGCGCAGATCCTTGAGGCGGCGGCGGGCCGGAGCCTGCTGATCCTGGATGAGGTGGGCCGCGGCACCTCGACCTTCGACGGGGTGAGCTTGGCCTGGGCGATCTGCGAGCATCTGGTCCAGGGCCCGGTCCGCCCCCGGACCCTGTTCGCCACCCACTACCATGAGCTGACCCAGCTCGAGGAGGAGTTCCCCGGGATCAAGAACTACACGATCACGGTGAAGGAGACGGCGCAGGGGATCCTCTTCTTGAGGAAGGTGGTGAGGGGCGGGTCGGACCGGAGCTACGGGATCCATGTGGCTGAGCTCGCCGGCATCCCGAGATCGGTGACCGACCGGGCGGCCCGGATCCTGGCGGTCCTGGAGAAGGAGAACAGCCAGGCCACCCGGATCATCGAGGGGCGCTGAGGAGGGGCTGATGGGAGCGATCCGGGTCCTGCCTGAGGAGATCGCCAACAAGATCGCCGCCGGGGAGGTGATCGAGCGGCCCGCCTCCGTCGTGAAGGAGCTGATCGAGAACGCCCTCGACGCCGGCGCCACCCAGATCGAGGTGGCGCTCGAGCGGGGAGGCAAGGGGCTGATCCGGGTCTCCGACAACGGCACCGGCATGGACCGAGAGGATGCCCGGCTGGCCTTTCAGCGGCACGCCACCAGCAAGGTGAAGAGCCTCGCCGATCTGGATCGGATCGGCTCATACGGGTTCCGTGGGGAGGCCCTCCCCAGCATCGCCGCCGTCTCCAAGACGAGGCTCATCACCCGGCCGGAGAAAGCCTCTGTCGGAACCGAGGTGGTGGTGGAGGGGGGCCGCCTGTTGGCCGCGCAGGATCAGGCCTGCCGGATCGGCACGATCGTCGAGGTACGGGAGCTCTTCTTCAACACGCCGGCCCGCCGGAAGTTCCTCAAGTCCGACTCGACGGAGCTGGGCCACATCCAGGAGATGGTTTCGCACCTGGCCCTTCCCGCGCCGGCGGTTCACATCACCTTGAAGGAATCCCAGAGGACCCTGTTGGATCTGCTCCCCGCGGACCGGCTGGCCTCCCGGGCGGCGGCGATCCTGGGAGAAGGGACGGCCGCTCAACTTCTGGAGCTGGATGAGGAGCAGGGAGGGATCCGCCTCTGGGGGGTGATCGGCAAGCCCAGCCTCAACCGGTCCACCCGGAGGGAGATCCATCTCTTTGTGAATCGCCGGTGGGTCCGGTCGCTCCCCTTCACCTACGCCCTGGCGGCCGGCTATCACGGGAGGCTCCCCCACGATCGGTTCCCGGCGGCGGTGCTGTTCGTTGACCTGGATCTGGGCCGGGTCGATGTGAATGTCCATCCGACGAAGCAGCAGGTGAGGATCTCCAACGAGCCGGAGGTGACCTCCCTGATCAGCGAGGCGGTGAAGAGGCGGCTCGCCCGCGCCGGGGATCTGGCCTCCATCTTCCAGGTGGCCGGGACCGGGGCGGGGGCCGGGAGCCGGCCGACGGCGATGCGGACCAGAAGCTATCTCCTGGAATCAGGGGCCCGCGCCGCCTCCACCTTCCCCTCCGCCGTGAGGGAGAGGGAGGCCTTCACCGTGAACAGGATCTTGGGGGCCGTTCACAACACCTTCATCCTGGCCGAGACCGACGAGGGGCTGATGATCCTGGACCAGCACGCCGCCCACGAGCGGATCGCTTTCGAGGCCCTCCTGAAAAGCTTCGATTCCGGGGCGGCGGAATCTCAGGCGCTCCTCCTGGAGGAAACGCTGGAGCTTCCCCTCGCGCAGAGGGAGCTTCTCAAGCGGTTCCTGCCGATGCTGGCCAAGGTCGGTTTCGGGATCGAGGAGTTCGGAGAGGCCACCGTTCTGATCCGGGCGGTCCCGGCCGTCTTTGGGGAGGTCAATCCGGTTCAGCTCCTCAGGGATTTCCTCGAGGGGGAGGAAGAGGGGAAGGTCCGGACCGCGCTGGAGGATCAGCGGGAGGCGGTGGCGGCGCTGGTGGCCTGCAAGCGCCGTTCGGTCAAGGCCGGCGACCCGCTCACCGTTCCGGAGATCCGCTCCCTCCTTGGCCGCCTGGCCCAGTGCGAGAATCCGTTCAACTGCCCGCACGGCCGCCCCGTCTTCTTCACGCAGAGTCTGCGCGACATCGAGAAGCAGTTCAAGCGGACCTGACGTGCATAGGATAGAGACGGAGGCCAAATTCCTGGTCCGGGAGGCGGCGGTCCATCAGGCGGTCGGGCGGATGAGGCGGCTGGGCCGCTTCCAGGTGGTGGAAAGAAGCCGCCAGCGGCAGCGGAACACCTACCTGGACACGGCCGATCAGGCCTTGAGGCGGTCCCGGGAGGTGTTGAAGCTCCGGCAGGTGGGCCGGTTCAACGAGGTCACCTTTAAAAGGGAGATCCGGTTCCGCCGGGGAGTCTCCAGCCGGATTGAGATCACCTCCGCCATTTCCAAGGCCAGGGTCCCCGCCTTCCTTAATAAGAATGGACGGCTCTCCATCAAGCCGGTCCAATGGGCCAGGAAAACGGCCGGGGGCCGGAGTCTCAGCCCGGTCTTCACCCTGCTTACCGATCGAAGGAAACGGATCTTGGAGTGGGACCGGCACCGGATCGAGCTGGATCTGGATCGGGTGACGTTCCACCGGCCCGGGGGAGGCCGTTTCTCTTTTCTCGAGGTGGAGCTGGAGAACCTGACCGCCTCCCCCCAGCTCTTCCATCAGGCCCTCTCGGCCCTGAAGCGCCGCTTCGGGAAAGGGCTGCGCCCCAGCCGCATCCCGAAGGCCGAATTCGGATTCCGGCGGCTCCAGCGTGAAAATAAAGTTAGTCGTACTTGAGTTTTTTGTCACGTAACATTTAGCCATTCTTTAAGATACAAAGAAACTCTTTGAGTAATATTGACAAAATGGCCATTTTTAGGTAATCTTGATTTTCGAAGTATCAATCCCCGATGAATCGGCAACCCAAAACGCAAAACCAAACCCTGATGGGGTCTGATAGGAGGCTGTTTGTCGCAGCGCTCCTCATCCCCGGTTTCCTGTTTGGCCCCACTCCCGCCTATGGACTTAGGGAGCAGCAGAAAACCGAGGGTGCCACCGCCGGCATGGAAGAAATCAAGACCCTCCTCGCCAGCGCCGCGCCTCTCCCGGATCCCCCGGCGGCTTCCCCTGTTGCGGCCGGCCGGTATGCCCGTCAAGCCCTCCGGCGGATCAACGATCAGCTCCGTCTTTCCGAGGATCAGATCCAGCGGGCCAAATGGATCTCCCACCGTGAGCATGTTGAGGATTTGAAAGTCGGCGGTTCCCTGGTATCGGTGGAGGGGCCGACCGAATGGGTGATTGAAAAGATCGCGCCCCGGACCCGGAGACTGTGGGCTTCCGTCGTGGTCAATCCACACACACGCGTCAAGGCGGGTCCCTATCCCTTCGCCGGGGATTTCGAGACGCTCAGGGGCTACATCTACGTGCCGCCTCCCGCGAATCCGCCGGCGCCGGCCCCGGTCACCGCGGTTCCTTCGCCTCGGCCTGCCACGAGCGGCATCGAGGGTTCCACCGCCGGGCTGGAGGAATCTCCCCAGGAGGCGGCGAGCCGGCAGTTTATCCGGCGCTACCTGGCGATCCTTCCAGTGGCTAAGGATCCACAGGGGCGCAGAGCCGCCATTCAGGAGTTGGTAGCGGTCTCCGAGCAGATCTCCCTGGCCGGCCGGACCCTCCCCGGCATGGGGCCGGGGTACATTCGTCTGGATCTTCCTCCCCAATTGCCGGAGGTGCCCTCTAGAGAAGTGATAGGACTCCGGCCCACTCAGGTCCTCTACGACAAGAGGAGCGGCGAGCTGTACACCTACACCGTGTGGGGTAAAGGGCCGAGTGAGCGAACCGGCTTGAACCCGGTTTTCCTCTCCCGTTCCCCTCGGTTGATTGAGCTGAGGGAGCGGCCGGCGGCCGGCGAGCCGGACCTGTACGGCAAAATCCTTAGCGGCGAGCTTGTCCTTCTGGTGCCGAAGGCCGCGCCCGCGGCAGGCCTGGAGGAGCGCCGGCCGACGAATAAGGAGGCCGAGGTTGGCGCTGGGCGCGAGTCGGTGAGCGCCCCGGAGGCGGGTCTGGTGGCGAGGTTGCGGGGGCAAGTGGAAATCTTTGAAGCCGGATTGCAAGGGGCTCCCCCGAGAGCCATCGAACGGGCGGAGCCACCCCTGAGCAGGCTGAAGGAGATCCTGTATGTTTCAGCGCAGCCCGTGCTGAGCAGGGATTTCCTGCGGGGTCTCCTCGGGGCGGTGCATTCTGTTGATGATGCCGTCAGGCGTTTCAAATTCGAATCGGAGACTCAGAGACAGGAGCTTCTACGTCCTCTGAATCTAATGACCGTTGAGATTACCCTGCAGTTATCCCGCGGCCCCCTCGCCACAGGCCTGGAAGAGACGACGATCACCCAGCAGACAAACCTGGAATCCCTCCTGGCCCCGGGCGATTTTCTCACCTCCCCCGCCGGGGAGGAATATCAGTTCGAATCGATGGAGAGGATCTATGGCGAAGGGTTGAGCGTTCGCTTGGAGTCGGTGACCCCTGAGGGGTCGGGGGAACCTGTGCTGTTCGGACCGGAGCTTCGCGGTTTCAGACATCGGCCCGGGCCGGCACTGAGGGTCCCCAAGGCCTCCTCCGAGCCGGTCTGGTTCCCGGTTCGTGAGGGACATCAGCTTCTAGCGTTTCTTGACAAAGGAAATAATGGGAAGGTGACTTATTATAAACAACAGCTTCCTACCTTCCCTTATGGCGTAATCGAGAAGCAAGGCTTGGCCGTAATAAAACGCTCCGTCCCCGGGGAGAGCTTTAACGCGTATTACCTCCCGGAGGCGCCGAAGAACTTCTTCGTGATTTCCCCCAACCGGACGGTCTCCTACTATCATGTTGCAGCCGCTTCGCCTGCGGACCGGAGCAATTTTCTTGCCCTGAGGGACAAGCTGAGGCGGGGCAAGCCGGAGGATCTTCTTCCGGCGAACGAAGCCGAGGGCCTCAAGGGAGGGCTCGAGGAGGTCCGGCTGTCCCGGCGTTATCTCACCGGCTTCAAGGAGTTGGCCGATTCCTCCGATTTTCGCCAGTTCCTGAATGAGGCCGGCACGAGTCCGGAGCTGGTGAAGGGGATTGTTCAACCGGCTGAGGAGGCGCTGCAGGCAGGGGATCTGGGCCGGTTCCGCGCGGAGATCAACAGGGCCCTGACCTCTCTAAAGACCCTCGGGCTGGTTTCCTACGCGAGGGAGCCGTTGGATCATTTCCTCGAATTGGCCGGCAACGAGGTCCATCCCGCCGGCCAGGAGGAGGGAAGGGGAGCGGCGACCGAATCGCCGGCGGCCCTCTCCATCGAGGAGGTGGCCCGGCAGAACCTCCGGCAGTTGGCCGAGAAATGGGGGCTGGTCGGCCTGTCGGCGATTCAGCTCGCCGCCGTGACGCCGGAGATCATCTCCGGCGATCCCAGTCTCAAGGGGCTTGTCGGAAGGCCGGTCTCCCTCGGAGATGCCACCCTGCTGGTGGTCTCTGAGGATTCAGGGGCGATGAGCCGTCTCCTGGATTCCTTGAAGGACCGGGGCAAGCCGGTCACGGTCCGAGGATTCGGGGCCGAGTCGGACCCGGTCTTGAAGCAGTTTGAGCAGGCCGCCCGCGATCGGGGCTTCACCGTCGAGGAGCGGGTGGTTCCACAGAGCAGAGACTTCGTCGCCTTCCTGCGGCAGCTCCTCGCCAACCTGGCCGGCCTCCGCGCCACCCCTGTGGATGAGGCCGACCTGATCCTCCTTCGCATCGCCCTCTCCGTTTTGGCGTAACCCCCAGCGGCTGGACAACTGCGAGCCCATCCTCTTAAAAGCCAACGGGGTCTGACCCCGCGGGGTCAGACCCCCTCAGGGGTTTCCTGCAAACCAAGTCGTTTTGCAAGAGTCCTGCTGGTGTATGATAAGGAGAGGTTAGAAGGGGAGAGTGGTCAGGTGGCCCGGAGGAGCCGGCCCTTCTTGATGCACTTGGTGCAGACGAGGATCTTCTTGATCACCCCGCCGACGAGGGTCCGGGCCGTCTGAAGGTTCGGCAGGAAGCGGCGGGGATTCTTCCGGGCGATGTGGCGCCCCACCCCCCCTTCCTTCTTCGGTTTCCCCTTGCGGGCGTAGACGCGGCCCGCCACCGGGCCTTTGCCGCAGAGAAAGCATCGTTTCGCCATGGGGAGTATGATACGGAATTCGATCCAGGCCGTCAAGCC
>JACPXU010000097.1 GCA_016196375.1 Candidatus Omnitrophota bacterium
GATCATATCGAGCTTGAATTCCCGCCAAAAGAGAGGGCCGAATTTCTCGAAGTCTTCGTAGAGGCCGTCCAACATGCCGGCGATCTGCTCGACTACCCGATTGGGCCCTGAATGATATCTGCTCTCCCCCAGGGCGTTGGAAAAGGCCCAGTCGATCATCAGGAAATCAAAACCATCCTCCTCACCAAGGACAAAGATGTGCTGGGTCCTGTTGTCAAAGGCGTGCATCACGGTCTGGCGCTTGGGGTCCATCATCGTGTAGAACTTGACCGCCAGATTCTCGGCCAACAGCTTCCCGGCCTGTTGATTCGCGATGAACTCCGCCGGGTCGACGCGGCTTATGTTTCTTTCCGGCGGCAATAGGTCCTCCACGATCACAGCCGGCCGATCGTTCCCGGAGCGGGCGAAGACCACATGCGGCCCGAGGTTCAATCTCGAGGCCAGCATCGAGCGGGAGGGCTCCTCGGGACGGTGGGGCGATTTAAGGACATACTCCTTGATCTTGATCTCCGGCTTGCCTTCGAGATAGATCTCCAGCGTTTCTCCCAAATCCCGGTTGCGCATCCCGGGCAGGATCGCGTTTCGAATGGAGATGCTCTGCATCTGATGGGAGACGACGAGCTGAACCGACGCCTCCGAAAACCGCCGGGCGCCCTCGACCTGGTGTCTCGACAGGACCCGCTGCAGGAGGCCCTGCACTTCAGAGGGAGACGAGACGATCTCATGGGGAGGCCGCATGGCCCGGAGCTCCTCCTGGACGCGGTCGGCCGTCTCCGAACCCACGTTGTGGGAACGCAGATATATCCCGAGGAGCCCAACGACCCTGCCCCAGGAGGAATGTATGGCTTCCCCGACATACCCTCTCTCAAACAGGTCCATCGTAATGGCCTGAGCAATCTTCGAATCGATGAGGGACGATTCCTCATGGAGGATCCGCAACCGCATGGACCGCCGACCTTGAATCATGATCTGCGCGGATTCTTCCGAGATGTCGGACGGCCTGCTCGGTGACATCCGCTTCCGGAGCGCCTTCCCCTTCACAATGATCCGGGAATCGCCCAGGACGTGTTGTTCGTCTACCGCCTTATAGAACCCTTCCCAGGAATCTCTTTCGTCCGGATCCGGATTTTCCACCATCAGGCCTCTTCGCAGCCTGAACAAGAGCCCCCTGTCCGGATCCGTATAGACACGATCCTCCCCTTCCATCTCACCCAGTCGGACACTGAAATTCTTCCATGCAATCACGTTCTCTCTCGGTTTCCTGAGGTATGTCTTTACGGCAAAGGCCAGCTCCTCCAACGCCCTCAACTGAGTGAATGCCGAGCCCAAACGGTGAGCGGTAAGGGCATCGCTCCAATCCACGAAACGAACCGCCACATCCCCTGGTCCCAAACCTAACAGGAACAGGTGGGTCTGAGGCGCGTTCGAGGAATATAGGAACTTGCCCTGATGGCACATCTTGTGGAAGCCGTCCGCCAGCCTTCTTCCAAACAGGGCCGCTTCTTCGGGCGAGAGCAACAACCCCCGGCTGGCCAGCTCGAACCCTGCGGGCAGGATCTCTTCGATGAGCAAGGCGTTGGAGGCGTAGAGGACCAAAGGGCCCAGATGCTCGTCCGAGGCGTATTGGGCGGCAGCGGGCTCCGTGACGGAGTTCGGCCTCTTCATGATAAACGATTTCTGAGAGCCGTCCTCTTTCGACAGGATCGTCAGGATTCCCAACGCGCGCGGAGAATTGATCGCGCCCAGGGATGCCTCCAAGGTCGCCTCGTATCGATCCCCGGGGTACCTTTGATAGACACGATCGGCAAACCGGATCTTGAGGAGCCGTTCCATCTCTCGGAGGGACATCCCTGGTGCCGAGGCCCCTCCCACTTCAGACACCTCCTCCATACCGGTGGCGGATGCTGGCGGAGCCGCAACGAGCCCTTTTTCAAGGGCCCATTTGCTTTCAGCGGCTGCCTCCGTTCGGAGGGCATCTTGGGCGAAAACCGACGGGGACAGGGCAAGGGAAGCCGGCAGGAAGAGGCAGGCGAACAGGCCGTTCGGCCGCGCTCGGTTCCCTTTGCGTTTCACGGATTATACTCTCCTCTTAAGGATATCCTTTCGAGCTCCTATTCGTCGCTCTCAAGGACTTTTTTACTACGGCCGCCGCAAGGGAGGCGGCAAAACAGTTTAAAGGTAGTGGCGGCGAGTGGATTTGAACCACTGACATAGCGGGTATGAGCCGCCTGCTCTGCCAGGCTGAGCTACGCCGCCTTTTCCAACTCGAGGGCGAGACGGGGGAACCCGAGGCGACGGGCCTCTTCAACCAGTTGCCGGCGCAGGAGGGCATCGGCCAGGAGCCGGCTGCGGCCGGCGGGATCCAACCTCAGGATGAGAAGCCCTTCCTGAGTCTCAAGATCCAACCCGGAAAATCCATGGTCGGTGAGCCATTTCATCAACGGCTCGAGCGTCGCCGTGTGAGAGCCCATTTCAAATGGGGTCAGACCCCACGGGGTCTGACCCCGGAATTGCTCTTGCGATCCACCCGCCGCCCAACACGACATCCCCCTCATAGAAGACGGCCGCCTGGCCGGGGCTGACCCCCCCCTCAACCGGCTGAAGGAACTCCACCCGAATCTCCCCGCCCCTCTCCGGGACGAGCCGGGCCGGCAGCTTCCCGCTCCGGTACCGGATCTTCACGAGGGCCTCGATCGGCCCCTCGAGAGAGGGGATCGCCATCCAGTGGAGATCCTTCACCCGGCAGGAGCGGACGGCCAGCTCCTCCTCCTCTCCAACGATCACCCGATTCTCCCCCGGGTCCAGCTCGAGAACGTAGAGGGGCCTCGGATGGGCGATCCCCAGCCCCTTGCGCTGGCCGACGGTGTAGGCGCCGATCCCCTGATGGGTGCCGAGGAGATTCCCCCGCCGGTCCAGGATCGGGCCCGGGACAAAGGCCCCCGGGGCCCGGGCCCTGAGGAACCCTTGCGTGTCCCCGTCCGGAATGAAGCAGAGCTCCATCGACTCCGGCTTGTCCGCCACCTTGAGGCCCGCCCGGGAAGCAGCCGCCCGAACCTGAGCCTTCGTCATCTCCCCCAGCGGAAAGAGCAGCCGCGAGAGCTGATCCTGGCTGAGCTGGAACAGGACGTACGACTGGTCCTTATTCGGGTCGGCCGCCTGCCGGACCGCGTACCGCCCGCGGCCCTCATCCCAGACGACGCCGGCGTAATGGCCGGTCGCCAACCGGTCCACGCCGAGCGCCTGGGCCTTCTCCAGGAGGATCCCGCTCTTCACCTTCCGGTTGCAGACGACACACGGGTTCGGGGTCAGCCCCTGAGCGTAGCCCTCCACAAAAGGGTCCATCACCTCGGACTTGAACCGGACCGAGGCCTCCACCACGTAAAAGGGGATCCCCAACTGGGAGGCCGCCAGCCGGGCATCCTCGATGTCCCGGGTGGAGCAGCAGGTCTGATGCCTCGGCACGGTGTCGCACAGCTCCTTCGGCCAGGTCTTCAGGGTCATGCCGATCACGGAAAAGCCGGCCTCCTTGAGGAGGTAGGCGGCCGTCGAGGAATCGACCCCGCCGCTCATCGCCACGACGACCGATTCCGGCATGGGGGCTCTAAGAGTCCTTGTGGCGGATCATCGGCTCGAAACGGGCCCATTCCTCCGGCGGCATCGAATAGCTTTCCTCATCGGAGGGGAATCTTCCGTCGGCCACCGCCTGCCCGAATTCCTTCACCGCCTTGAGGATCACCTGGTTGAGATCGGCGAAGCGGCGGACGAACTTCGGGGGATGGAAGGCGCCGCTGAAATTCAACAGGTCGTGGGTGACGAGGACCTGCCCGTCGCAATGGGGGCCGGCGCCGATCCCGATGGTGGGGATGGAGAGCCGCCGGGTGATCTCCTCGCCCACCTGGGCCGGAACGCACTCCAGGACCAGGCCGAAGCAGCCGGCCTCCTGCAGCTCCTGCGCCGCCTCGACGACCCGAACCGCCTCCTCAGCCCGCCTCGCCTGCACCTTGAAGCCCCCCAGCTTGCCGGCGGTCTGCGGGGTAAGCCCCAGATGCCCCAGGACCGGGATGCCGGCCTCCACAATCGCCCGGACCGCCTCCAGCGATTCGGGGGAGCCCTGCCCCCCCTCCACCTTGACGGCGTCGCAGCCGGCCTCCTTGAGGAACCGCCCGGCGTTGCGGACCGTCTCCTCGTGGTACAGATTGAACGACATGAACGGCATGTCCCCCACCACCAGGGCCCGGGAGATCCCCCGGCGGACCGCCTTGGCGTGGTGCAGCATCTCCTCCATCGTGACCGGCACGGTGGAAGGATAGCCGAGGATCACCATCCCGAGGGAATCCCCCACCAGGACCAGATCGACCCCCGCCTCGTCGAGAAGGCGGGCCATCGGCACATCGTAGGCGGTCAGCATCGTGATCTTCTCGCCCCGGCGCTTCTTCTCCGACAGATCCGGAACCGTCACCTTTTCCATCACGGACCCGAAACCTGACTGGGGTCAGACCCTCCAGGGTCTGACCCCACCTGGAGCTTGAATGCCTCGACGGTGTTGCGCATCAAGGTCGCCACCACAACGGGGCCGACCCCGCCCGGCACCGGCGTAATAAAGGAAGCCACCTTCACCGCCTCATCGAACTCCACGTCCCCCTTCAAGCCTCCATCCACCAGATTCGTCCCCACATCAATCACGATCGCCCCCGGCCGGATCCAGGACCCCTTGACCAGGTGGGCCTTGCCCACCGCCACCACCAGGAGCTCCGCCCGCCGGACATGCTCGCTCAAGCGGCCCCGCTCCGAGGTGGCCACATGGCAGATCGTCGTGGTGCAGAAGCGGTCCAGCAACAGGAGGCTCACCGGCTTGCCGATCAGCTCGCTGTGGCCGACGATGACCGCCTCCTTTCCGTACAGGTCGGCGCCGGTGGCGTTGATCAGCTCCATGATCGCCAGCGACGTGCAGGTCCCGATCCTGGACCAGCCGAAGACCGCCTGGCCGATGTGCTGCGGGTGGATCCCCTCCACATCCTTGCGGGGATCCACCACCGCCGAGATGGAGCGGGCGTCCAGCGCCGCAGGGAGGGGAAACTGAATGGTGATCCCGGTGATCTCCGGGTCCCGATTCCACTCCTCGATCCGGCGGATCAGCTCCGGCTGCCTGATCGCCGCCGGCAGCCGCTCCAGCCGATAGCCGATCCCCAGGCCCGCCGCCGCCTTCATCTGGGAGCGGGCGAACAGATCCGATGCCGGCTGGAGGCCCACCTGGACGCTGAGGAGGAAAGGCCTGCGGGGATACCGGGATTGAAACCCCTCCACCTCCACCTTGAGGCCCGATAGAACCTCGGCCGCGATGGCCCGCCCGTCCAGGATCTGCGCCGTCACTTCAAGTTGATCTCCGCCGTCACCCTGGCCGCTTCAAACGCCCCCCGGAGGAGCGCCCTGCCCGCCTTCAGGTCCGACCCGAGATAAGGCCCGGCCCAGGGAGCCAGCCGATCGATCCGACGGAGGGCCTTCGTCGCCGCAGCGCAGATCGCCCGCGGCGATCCGGCCGCCCGCCGCCTCGCCGCGGCAACGCTGCGCCCCGACCTCTGGGCCTGAAGCAATCCCTCATAGGCCCGGGCATCCCGCTCGATCAGCCGCTGGAGCTCCCTCGAAAGAGAATCGAGGGCCCGCAGCTCCTTCCAAACCGATGAACGGGCGGCTCCCTTGATGCGGGGCCGGCTCAAAAGGATATGGGCCACCATGCCGCCCAAGGAACAGCCGAGGGCGGCGGCCAGCGCCGCCGCGGAGCCTCCCCCTGGGACCGGCTCCGACGAGCCCAGCCGCTTCAGAAACTTCTCGATGGACCATCGGGAGGAAACCATCTCCGCTCACCCGCCCCCTTAAAGCCTATTTCACAGCGTCATCCTCGCGAAAGCGAGGATCGGATTCCCCTTTGGATTCCCGCTTGCGCGGGAATGACAGTGGGGTTTTGAAGCCGCCTCCTAGAAGAGACCGGTGATTTTTCCGTCGGAATCAATGTCCAGCCGCTCCGCCAGCGGCTCCTTCGGCAGGCCCGGCATGGTGAGGATCTTCCCGGTGAGGGCGACGAGGAACCGGGCGCCGGCCGCCGCGTGAACCTCCCTCACCTTCAGCTTCCATCCGGATGGGACCCCTTTGACCTTCGGGTCGTCCGTGAGAGAGAGCTGGCTCTTCGCCATGTTGATCGGAAGCCCGCCGAACCCTTCCTGGGTGAGGCGCCGGATGTCCGCCTCCGCCGTCTCCAGGTACTCCACCCCGTCGGCCCCGTAGATCTCCCGGGCGATCGTCTCGATCTTGGCCGCGATCGGCTGGTCAAGCGGATAGAGCGGCTGGAAACGGGCCGATCGTTCCTGAAGGGCCCCCAGCACCGCCCTGGCCAATTCCAGCCCCCCCTCACCGCCCTTCTCCGTCACCGAGGAGATCGAGCAGCGGATCTTGAGCCCCATGCAATGTTCCTCGATGATCTTCAGCTCCGTCGGGGTATCGGAGGCGAACCGGTTGACCGTCACCACCGGCACCAGCCCCAGCCGGCGGATGATCCCGATGTGCCGCTCCATGTTCTCGAAGCCGCGCTGAAGGGCCTTCGTATCCTCACGGCTCGAGGCCTCCTGCAGGGAAAGGCCCCCGTGGACCTTGAGCGCCCGGGCCGTCACCACCAGCACCGCCACCTCCGGCTTGAGGCCGGCGGACCTGGCCACGATGTCGCAGAATTTTTCCAGCCCGAGGTCGGCCCCGAACCCGCTTTCCGTGACGCAGTAGTCGGACAGCCTCAAGGCCATCTCGGTGGCCAGCACCGAGTTCGCCCCATGCGCCATGTTGGCGAAAGGCCCGGTGTGGATGAAGACCGGCTGCCCCTCCAGCGTCTGGACCAGGTTCGGCTTGACGGCGTCCTTGAGGAGCAGGGCCATCGCCCCGACGGCGCGAAGCTCACCCGCCCTCACCGGCCGCCCATCGGTGGTGGTGGCCACCACCATCTCCCCAAGCCGCTCCTTCAGGTCGGCGAAGCTGGAACTCAAGGCCAGGATCGCCATGATCTCGCTGGCCATGGTGATGTCGAACCCGGTCTCCCGCTTCAGATACCCGATGCCGCCCAAGCCCACCTCGATGTGCCGCAGGTTCCGGTCCGGAATCTCCGAGACCCGCCGCCACAGGATCCGCTTCGGGTCGATGGAGAGGGCGTTGCCGTGGAGGAGATGATTCTCCACCAGGGCGGCCAGCAGGTTATGGGCCGTGCCGACCGCGTGGATGTCGCCGGTGAAATGGAGGTTGATGTCCTCCATCGGGAGGACCTGGGCGTAGCCGGATCCGCAGGCCCCCCCCTTGGCGCCGAAGATCGGGCCGATGGAGGGCTCCCGAAGGGTCAGGATCACCTTCTTGCGGAGGCGGCCCATCGCCTCGGTCAGGCCGATGGCGGTGGAGGTCTTCCCCTCCCCGGCCTCGGTCGGCGTCATCGCCGTCACGAGGATCAGCTTCCCCTGAGGGCGGCTGCGGATCCGCTCCAACGCCTTCAAGGAGACCTTGGCCTTGTACGGGCCGTACACCTCGATCTCCTCCATCCGCAGGCCGGCCATCCGGGCGATCTCCGTGATCTGCAGAGGCCTCGCCGCCTGGGCGATCTCAATATTCGATGGAACCCTTCGCGCCGTCTCGATAGGCATAAGACCTTTTATTATAGCAGAACCCGGTGCCAGGATTAATCCTGGCACCGTTCAGTCCTGGCACCGTTCAGTCCTGGCACCGTTCAGTCAAGGGGTCAGACCCCATCCGCTCCGTCAGGCGGCGTCGAAGGCGTTCTTGATGAGGCGGGTGCGGGCCGGCGGCCCCTCCGAGGAGAGGAGGAGCGACACCACGTCGAAACGGACGGGGGTCTCCCCGCACCGATGGGCCTTCAGATACCACTGGGCCAGCCGGGTCAGCTGCCACTGCTTCCTCGGGTGGACCCCCTCCTCCGGCCAGCCGAACCGAAGGGAGGATCTGGCCTTGATCTCAACGAAGCAGAGGACCGGGCCGTCCCTGGCCACCACGTCGATCTCGCCGAACCTGGCCCTGACGTTGCGGCCCAGGATCCGGTAGCCGTTCGCCTTGAGTAACCGGACCGCCTCCTCTTCACCCCGGCGGCCTAAACCCTTGGGATCAGATCCCATGGGGCCCGATCCCCTCCGGCGCCCTGACCGGCCGGAAGCTGAAACGATGGATCCAGGAAGGGCCGATGGAGCGAAGGGCGTTCAGGTGCTCAGGGGTTCCGTATCCCTTGTGACGGCGGAATCCATACTCGGGGAAAAGATCGTGCAGGCGGGTCATCAGGCGATCCCGCGCCACCTTGGCCACGATCGAGGCGCAGGCGATGCTCAAGCTCTTGGCGTCTCCGCCGACGATCGGAACCGCCTCCACAGGGCAGCCGGGAGGAACCCACGGCCCATCCACGAAGACCATCCGCGGAGGATGGGGAAGCCGCCGGATCGCCCGGAGCATCGCCAGGTGGCAGGCGGCGTGGATCCCCACCTGGTCGATCTCCTCCTCGCCGGCGAAACCGATCCCCACCTCGGCGGACCTCAAGATCACCCGGAAGGCCGCCTCCCGGGCGGAAGGGGAAAGCCGCTTGGAATCATCGATGGGAACGGTGAGGGGAATGGAAACAGGATGAAGGACGACGGCGCCGGCCACCACCGGGCCGGCCAGAGGGCCCCGGCCGGCCTCATCGAGCCCGGCGACGGCCCCCCGATCAACGTTAAGTCGGCGTTGAAGCCTCCGATCGAACCTCAGGAGCTGCTGGAGCCTCTGCGGTCTCCTCGAAGCGCTCCCCGATCCGGGCACTCTTGCCTACCTTCCTGCGCAGGTAGTACAGCTTCGCGCGGCGGACCGAGCCGTGCTTGAGCAGGAGGATCTTCTCGATGAAGGGGGAGTGGAGAAAGAAGCCCCGCTCCACCCCTTCCCCGTAGCTGATCCGTCGAACGGTGAAGGTCTCGCGGACCGACCCCCCCTTTCGGGAGATGACCAC